>CALXES010000001.1 GCA_944387385.1 uncultured Clostridia bacterium
GGCAAATTAGGTATTATAGAGAAAGAAAATAAAATTGTTAAAATTATCTTTGAAAATGAAAAAATAGATAGAAAAAAATCTTGCTTAAGATTTAATGTTAGAGGAGAAAAATATGAAAAGGAAAAAGCAGCAAGAAATTATGAAGAGGCAATAAAGACAGTATTAAAATTAATTCAAGATGAAAAATATAATATAATTTCTTCTCTTAGTGATATAACAGCTGTTGGACATAGAATAGTTCATGGTGGTGAAAAATATAGTGAATCCGTTCTTATAACAGATGAGGTTATTAAAGAAATTGAAAAATGTATACCGCTTGCACCACTACATAATCCAGAGGGACTAGAAGGGATAAAAGCTACTAAAAAGGTTTTAAAAGATATTCCTATGGTAGCAGTGTTTGATACTGCATTTCATCAAACTCTTCCTCCAACTGCGTTTGTTTATCAAATACCATATAAGTATTATGAAAAGTATAAGATTAGAAAATACGGTTTTCATGGTACTAGTCATAAATATGTTTCAAATAGAGTAGCAGAAATTGTTGGTGAAGATATAAAAAATCTAAAAATTATTAATTGTCACATTGGTCAAGGTGCATCAATATGTGCAATTGATGGAGGAAAATCAGTAGATACTACTATGGGACTTACGCCTACAGCAGGTATTCCTATGGCGACAAGATCTGGAGATATTGATCCGGCAATAATACCATATATAATGAGACTTGAAGATTTAGATGCAAATGAGATAGAAATAATGTTAAATAAAAAATCTGGTGCATGGGGGATATCTGGAGTATCTGAAGATTATAGAGATATTGAAAGAGAATATGAAAACGGAGATAAAAGATCAATGCTTGCACTTGATACACAAGCCTATAAGATTGCTCAAACAATTGCTTCATATATTGTTACACTTCAAGGTGTAGATATTATAACTTTTAGCGGTGGTGTTGGAGAAAAAGGAATTGATGCAAGAGCTAGGATTTGTAGATACTTAGAGTGCTTTGGAATAAAACTTGATAATAAGAGGAATAATATTAGAGCTGAAGAAAGATTAATTAGTACAGATGACTCTAAAGCAAAATTATATGTTGTTCCAACAAATGAAGAACTTATGATTGCAAGAGATACTCTTAATATTGTTAATAGCTTATAGTATTATGTTTTTTGGAGTTTGATAAATCAGACTCCAAAAATTTTATATTATATAAAAAAACTATTTAAAAATTTTTTACTATTATGATATAATTTATTCATAATTATGATTAGGAGGAAGAATATGGAGGACAATGAGAGAAAAGAAGATGGTCCAGACAATTCAAATAATCATACTAGTATTACAAAAAAGAAAAGAAGAAAGTCTTTAATAACTATTTTAATAATATTTTTGATTTTAATATTAATTATTTTCATTGTATTAAAATTAGTTATAAGAAAAGATGATTTGGACTTAAGTCAAGAAGCTTTCTTGTTAAGTGACAATTCCACTTTATTATTTGTTAATGAAGAAGACTATATATTAAGTTATGATATATTAGATCAAAAAATTGAAATGAAAGGAAAATATAAATTAAATTATGGTGAAAATTTGAATCCTAATATAGAATATGAATATAGTAATTATATACAAGATTTTAAAGAGGAAGATTATATACTTGGTTTTTTAGAGCTTCAAAATCAGGAACTTTATATAAATAATATTAAAAGTGAAAATGGGTATGTAAATACATACTATATTCTTATGATGTATTTTGATGATAAAGATAATTTAATATTATCTGGATATAATATAGATACCGGCATTAGAGTAGAATTTGAAAAACAAGAAGGGAAATTTAAAGAAATTTATGAACAAAAAAGTGCTATATAGCACTTTTTTCTTGCTCTTAATAATTATTTCTAATATAATTTATTTAGAATATAGTTCTTGTTTTAGATAAAATTATCAAGGAGGTATGTAAGATGAATTTAAACTTAAATTCTACAATATTAATAGCATGTATTTTTATAGTAAGTCTTGGTGTATTCTATTTGATATTTAGAATTATATATTCTGGTCCTATAAAAATATCAGAACATGGTACAAAAAAATATATTTTAACTATAATATTAATTATCATATTGGCCATTATATTAACAGTATTTATAGTTTTTAAATATAAGATTTTGTTAAATTTTAATTTTTTTAATACTTAAGTTAAAAAACTTAAGTATTTTTTTGATTTAAAATATATTAATTTTAAATTCTATATGATATAATTTAACCGACATATCATATAATTATCACATAATTATGGTAATATCTGATTATGTTAAATTAAAGGTGGGATGATATGAGAGTATTAGTAGTTGACGATGAAGAAAAGATAAGAAATGTAATTAAAGAATATGCTGAATTTGAAGGATACGAAATAGATGAAGCAGAAGATGGAATGGAAGCTATAGCTAAATGTAAAACAGAAAATTATGATATTATAATTATGGATGTTATGATGCCAAAACTTGATGGATTTTCATCAATTAAAGAAATTAAAAAAATAAAAAATATTCCGGTTATAATGCTTTCTGCAAGAGGAGAGGAGTATGACAAGCTATTTGGCTTTGAAATTGGAGTAGATGATTACGTGGTAAAACCATTTAGTCCAAAAGAACTTATGGCAAGAATTAATGCTGTCTTAACAAGAAGTAAATCAAGTGGTTCGGAAAATACTCAACAAGAAAAATATGTTCTTGATGGTTTAGAGATAGATATGCTTGGAAGAAATGTATATGTAGATGGTGTAAAGAAAGATTTAACACCAAAAGAATATGAATTGTTGCAGTATTTTATATTAAATAAAAATATTGCTCTATCAAGAGAAAAAATACTAAATGAAGTTTGGGGATACGATTTCTTTGGAGAAGATAGAACAGTAGATACTCATGTTAAGATGTTAAGAAATAATCTTGGAAGATATAGAGATAAGATTGTAACAGTTAGAGGAATGGGGTATAAATTTGAAGAGTAAAAATAATAACTCAAGATCTATAACCTTTATGCTATGGGTATATTTTATACTTCTTGCAGTTATAATATTCGTTCTTTTATGGTTTATGCAAGTTGTTTTTTTGCAAACGTATTATAGTACAATGAAAAAAGCAGAAACAGCTCAAGTTGGAATTGAAGTAGAAAATATATTTAAAAATGCATTAGATTATAAAGATGAAATTGATAAAACAGCGTATAAAAATTCAGCTTCCATATATATTTTTGACATGAATGGTGAACTTTTTTATACTAATGCATCTTATGTAAGCCAAACTTACTATACTCAGTCACAAAGTGGAATTTTGGCACAGATGCCTGGAAGAAATGTATCAGTTGATATAAGTGACATAGCAACAAAAATTGCAGAAAGTCCAACAAAAAGAGTTAGTTATACATTAAATGTGGACAAATTTAAGACACAAGTTTATGTATATGGTAAAACAATACCAGATACAGATTATTGTTATGTTATATTAATGTCAATTGATCCAATTGATGCAACATCATCTGTTATAACTAGTCAGCTTATTTATATAACAATAATTTCACTTGTTGTATCAACAGTTATTTCTTTATTTATGTCTAGAAGATTGTCAAGACCAATAAAGCAAATGAACGATACGGCTAAAAAATTAAGTAAGGGAGATTATAATATTGTATTTGAAAAATGTGGATATGAAGAGCTTGACGAACTTGCAGATACTCTAAATAAAGCAACAAATTCTTTAGAGAGAACTGATGAGATAAAAAGAGAATTAATAGCTAATGTATCACATGATTTAAAAACACCTCTTACTATGATAAAAGCATACTCAGAGATGATAAGGGATTTATCTGGAGATAATAAAGAGAAAAGAGAAGAGCATTTAAAAGTAATTATTGATGAAACTGATAGACTTACTAGACTTGTAAATGATATGATGGATTTATCTAAGATAGAGTCTGGTATTATTTCAATAAATAAAGAAAAGATTAATTTTACGGAATTAGCAAGTTCTTTAATTGATAGAATAAAGCTATCTAATATTGATCCAGATCATATAATAGAGTATTCAATTCCTAAAGATTTATATGTTTTAGCAGATAAGACAAAGATTGAACAAGTATTATATAACTTAGTAATTAATGCAATAAAACATAGTGGGGAAGGAAAGAAGAAGATACAAATTAAAGTTACTGCAACTCAAAAAAGAGTAAAGGTTGAGGTAATTGATAATGGTGTTGGAATTTCAAAAGAAGATCTAGAACATATATGGGATAGATATTATAAAGCTAGTGATTCATTTACTAGACAAGTACAAGGCAGTGGACTTGGTCTTTCTATAGTTAAAAATATATTAATTAAACACTCTTCAGATTTTGGCGTTGAATCTGAAGTGGGAAAAGGAAGTGATTTTTGGTTTGATTTAGAAAGAATTTCTAAAAAAGATATGGAATTTAATAAAAAGTAGTAAAAATATTATCATTTCGTTGTTATTTCATTATTCATACATATTTTTTTCACAATGTATATGTATAATATAGCCAAGAAGTTAAGATTTATAGTATTTAAATTAATCTCTAACATAAAAATACCAAAATTTTAAACTTCAAATATATTTAACATTACATACATAATGTCGACACAATTTATATGTATAATAATGTTATGAAAGAGGTGATAAGATGCAAAAAGAGTTTGGTAAGTTTGTGCTTTAAAATTTACATTATTCATAATTAGAAAATAAAAAACAATTCCTATACAAAAATAATAAAACGAACGAAAAATAAAAAAGAACAAATAATATAAATAGTTTTTTCATATATAAACTTGATTTTTTTAGAAGGCGAGTCCCGTTGACTTGCCTTCGATTTTTATTGTTTTTTTCTTGACTAAAATTTGCTTTTGTGCTAACATTTCACTGAGGGAGTTATATGAGAAAGATTAAAGTAGAGCATTCAATATTACCTGGACTTAGAATAATAAAAACAATTATTGCACTGGTAATAGTTATGATAATTAGTATATGTAGTAGCGGTCTTTTTGCACCATATGATTTAGCTGTTGTAGCAATAATTGCCATACAAGATGATGTTACACAGACTTTTAAACAAATAAAAAATAGAATTGGATCTACAATAATAGGTGGAATAATTGGTACTGTAGCAATGGCAATAGGATATATAACAGATTCTAATATTTTAGAGTTGGTTTTAGTACCAATTGGTATATTTTTAATATTGTATTTTTGTAGTAAGCTTATTAATAAAGCTGAGTATATACTTATTGCATGTTATGTTTTTTTAGCGATAACACTTGAAGAGGCTCCGGAAATAAGTTGGTTATATCCACTAGAGATTATGGCTACAACAATTATTGCAAGTGTGGTCGCAATGGCAGTAAATTTATATGATCCAAGAAAGAAAAAGAAAATAACAACATATAATGAAAAAAGATAGATAAAAAATATAAGAATAACCAAATAAATGGTTGTTCTTTTTTTGATAAATATTGTTAAAAATGGCTGTATATAGGCATTTTACCTTGACAGAAATTACCATTTAAAGTATAATAAACAATATATGTAAAGGGGGCTTTTAAATGAGCGTATCAAAAGAAGATGTAAAGCATATTGCAAATTTATCAAAACTAAATCTTACAGATAAAGAGCTTGAAAAATATACTACAGAGTTATCTGATATTGTAAATTTTGCAAATGAGCTTTCAAATATAGATGTAGATGGAATAAAACCAACTGCACATATATTAGATATCAAAAATGTATTTAGAAAAGATGAAGTGCAACCTTCATATGATAGAGAAGAAATACTTAAGAATGCACCAAGCAAAGATGCAGGATGTGTAAGTGTTCCAAAAGTTGTAGAATAGGGGGAATAATTAATGGATTTATATAGTTTAACATTAACTGAAGTGGCCAGTAAAATAAAGAATAAAGAAGTTAGCATAAAAGAAGTTTTAGATAATATTTATTCTAGAATTGAAGATGTAGAGCCAAAAGTTGATGCATATATTACTTTGACACAAAAACTTGCATATGAAAGAGCTGAGAAACTACAACAAAGACTAGATAATGGTGAAGATATTGGAGTACTTGGTGGCGTTCCTATAGCAATTAAAGATAACATTTGTACAAACGGTGTTAAAACAACATGTGCATCAAGAATGCTTGAAAATTTTGTACCAATTTATGATGCAACAGTAATAAAAAAATTAGAGGACGCTGGTGCAATAATAATTGGTAAAACTAATATGGATGAATTTGCAATGGGGTCATCAACTGAGACTTCATATATTAAAAAGACAAAGAATCCATGGGATTTATCAAGAGTTCCAGGAGGTTCATCAGGAGGAAGTGCAGCTGCTGTTTCTGCTCAAATGGCATATGCTTCTTTAGGTTCTGATACAGGAGGATCAATAAGACAACCAGCTTCATATTGTTCAGTAGTTGGACTTAAACCAACATATGGTTTAATTTCTAGATTTGGTCTAATTGCATTTGCATCATCACTTGATCAAATAGGACCTTTTGCAAGAACTGTAGAGGATGCAACTTTAATGCTAAATGTTATTGCAGGACATGATAAATTAGATACAACTTCTGCAGATATTGAGAAAGAAGATTATACAAAAGCTTTAATAAATAGTGTAGAAGGAAAAGTGATAGGAATACCAACAGATTTTATTAATGATGGAATAAATAGTGATGTAAAACTTGCATATGATAATGCTATTGAAAAATTAAAATCTCTAGGTGCACAAGTAAAGGAAATAAACTTAGAGTATGCTAAATATTCACTTGCAACTTATTATATTATTGCTACAGCTGAAGCATCATCAAACTTAGGAAGATATGATGGTATAAGATATGGATATAGAACAAAAGATTTTGATGATTTAGATGATCTTTATAGAAAATCTAGAACAGAAGGTTTTGGAGATGAAGTAAAAAGAAGAATTATGCTTGGTACATATGTTTTGTCATCAGGATATTATGATGCGTACTACAAACGTGCACAACAAGTAAGAACTCTTATAGTTGAGAATTTTAAGAAAGCTTTTGAGTCATGTGATGTTATAATGATACCAACAGCTCCAAATACTTCATTTAAATTTGGTGCACATAATGCCTCACCTTTAGAGATGTATTTAGAAGATATATATACAGTTCCTGTAAATATTGCTGGTCTTCCAGGAATATCTGTACCAGGTGGTTTTGATAAAAACGGAATGCCAATAGGAATTCAATTTATAGCAAAGGCTTTCGATGAGAAGAACTTACTACAAGTTGCATATACATTTGAACAAAATACAACATACCATAAAGAGATTCCAACAATAGAGGAGGGAAAGTAAGATGAAAGAATATGAAGTTATAATTGGACTTGAAGTTCACGCAGAGCTTTCTACAAAAACAAAAATGTATTGTAATTGTTCAACTACATTTGGTGCTGACCCAAATACTCATTGTTGTCCAATATGTACAGGTATGCCAGGAGTACTTCCAGTATTAAACGAAAGAGTTGTGGAGTATGCTGTTAAAGCGGGACTTGCTACTAATTGTGAAATTTCAAGATTTTCAAAACAAGATAGAAAAAACTATTTCTATCCAGATTTACCAAAAGCATACCAGACATCACAGTATGATTTACCACTTTGTATAGGTGGACATCTAGATATAAATGTAAATGGTAATAAAAAAAGAATTGGAATAACAAGAATACATATAGAAGAAGATGCAGGAAAACTAATTCATGATGCGTATACAGGAGATACATTGGTAGATATGAATAGGTGTGCTGTTCCGCTTATTGAGATTGTTTCTGAGCCAGATATTAGAAGTGCAGATGAGGCAGTTGCATATATGCAGACATTAAAATCTATACTTGAATATTTGGAAGTTTGTGATTGTAAGATGCAAGAAGGATCTTTAAGATGTGATGTTAACTTATCTGTAAGACCAGTTGGTCAAAAGGAATTTGGAACAAGAACAGAAACTAAAAATTTAAACTCATTTAAAGCAATTCATAACTCAATTGAATTTGAAATACAAAGACAAATTGAAGTGCTAGAAAATGGTGGAGTTGTTCATCAGGAAACAAGAAGGTTTGATGATGTAAAAGGTGTTGGATATGCAATGCGTTCAAAAGAGGATGCACAAGATTATAGATATTTTCCAGAACCAGATCTTGCACCAATTGTATTAAGTGATGAATATATTAATAACATAAAGGATAATTTACCAGAGATGCCTCACATAAAAAAAGAGAGATACATTAACGAATATGGTTTACCAGAGTATGATGCAGAGATACTTACATCATCTAAAAAAACAGCTAGCTTTTTTGAAAAGACAAATAGTATTTGTAATAATCCAAAATCAGTTTCAAACTGGTTAATGGGAGATTTTGCAAGACTATTAAACGAAAAAGAAATTGAAATAGATGAATCAAATGTTACAGAAGAAAACTTAGCATCATTAATTATGCTTATAGATAAAGGAACAATTTCTTCAAAAATTGCAAAACAGATATTTGAAGAAATGTTTGAAACAGGAGAAAACGCAGAAGATATTGTAAACAAGAAGGGACTTGTTCAGATATCTGATGAAGGTGCAATAAAAGAGATTTGTCAAAGAATAGTTGATGCTAATCCACAATCTATTGCAGATTATAAAGCTGGTAAAGATAGAGCTATAGGATTTTTAGTAGGACAGATTATGAAAGAGACAAAAGGAAAAGCAAATCCTCAAATTGTTAACAAATTGTTACTTGAAATAATAAATAAATAGTGTATAATATTAATATACATGTATTAAGGAGTTGATAGTGATGAAAAAGACAAATATTATTCTGGGAATAGTTTTAGCTATATTTGTAATAAGTGCAATTACAATACTTACAATAGCAATTATAAATAATACAGAAAAAGAAACTGTACCAGTTAATGTTGATTTTGAAGCACTTTCATCAAATATTGAGGAAATTACTAGTTTAGATAAGACTAAGATGAAGCTGATTACTAAAGATGATTTACAAGATGAATTTAATATTAATCCAGATTGGGTAAATCAAGTTATTGGTGTGAAGCCTTATGTAAATATTTCATCTAGCATGTATGTAATAGTAGAAGCAACTGAAGGAAACGTAGACAATGTTATTACAGCTTTTAAAGAATATGGAAATAAGTATGACGAAATGTGGAAAGATTATCTTACAGAAGAATATGAACTAGTAAAAAATAGGCAAATAGGTTCAAAAGGAAACTATGTATATTTTATTGTTAGTGATTATGCTAAAGATATTATAGATTTAATAAAATAAAAAATTAAGACGAAGAGTATTTCTCTTCGTTTTTTCTTGTTATTTCACTAATATTTTAGTATAATAAAAATGGAGGTAATAGAAATGTCAAATGAATTAAAATTAAAAAAATGCACAATATGTGGAAAAGTGGTTAAAGTAGAAAATGATGAACCAGTTATGTGCTGTGGAAAAGAAATGGTAGATGTTGTTCCAAACAGTGTTGATTGTGCTGTAGAAAAACATAAACCAACTTATGAAAAAGTAGAAGATGAGATTTTTGCAAAGGTAAATCATGTTATGGAAAAAGATCACTATATTGAATGGATTAGTATGGTAGCAAATGGAGAAGAAACAAGAGTAGAGTTATATCCAGAGCAAGAAGCATCAGCTAGATTTCCATATGTAAAGGGTGCAAAATTATATGCTTATTGTAACAAACATGGATTATGGCAAACAGAAGTTGAATAAAGTAGCAAATTAGCTACTTTATTTATTTTTTTCTTGAATAAACGTTTGTTTTAAGATATAATTTAGTTGGTGATATAATGGAAAATATCAGATTAGATAATAGTGTTCAGTATCTAAAAGGAGTAGGTCCAAAGATGTCTGAGCTTTTAAATAAACTAGGGATTTACACTATTAAAGATTTACTTGAATATTATCCTAGAGTATACGAAGATAGGACTAGACTAACGACAATAGATAATTTTGTTAAAGACCAAAATGTTCTGTTTTTAGGTACTTTGGTAAAGCCTGTAACAATGGTATATGCAAAAAAGAAAAAAATACTATCTACAGTAGTTACAGATAAAAGTGGTTCTGTTGCATTTTTGACTTGGTTTAATCAAGTGTATATAAAAGATAGATTAAAAGAGGGGCAGACATATCTTTTTTATGGAAAAGTAGGTGCTGTATCTGGAACAAGAGCAACACTTGATTCTTGTAGTATTTATAATATAGAGGATTTAGAAAAAATACAGGGAATTTATCCAATATATAGTCTTACTGCTGGAATAACTCAAAATTATTTATTTAAGCTTATTAACTCTTTGTTTGATTCAGGAGTGGTAATAGATGAAATTTTTAGTGATGATTTTAGAAGAAAATATAATTTAGCAGAGGCAAATTATGCTTTAAGAAATATACATTTTCCAAAGAGCTATGATATGGTAAAGACTGCTAGAAATAGAATAATTTTTGAAGAGCTTTTTTTATTTCAACTTGCATTAATGAATATTAAAGAAAAAGAAATAGGTACTAAGAAAACTAATTATTATGAGGATTTAGATGAATCTGATTTTTTAGCATTAATACCATTTAAGCTTACCAATGCTCAGTCTAAAGTAATTGATCAAATTAAAAATGATATGAAATCAGATGTTGTTATGAACAGATTAATACAAGGAGATGTTGGGTCTGGAAAAACAATGGTTGCAGCTATTGCTATGTATTTAGCTGTAAAAAATGGTTATCAAGCAGCTCTTATGGCACCTACAACAATTCTTGCTAATCAGCATTATATTGAACTTTCAGAATATTTTGAAAAGCTAAACATAAGAGTAGAGATAATGACATCAAGTACAACAAAAAGACAAAAAGAAAAGATAATTGAGGCTTTAAAGAATAAAAAAATAGATATAATAATAGGGACTCATTCAATTTTAGAAGATAACGTAGAATTTTCAAATTTAGGACTTGTAGTAACTGATGAGCAACACAGATTTGGTGTTAAGCAGAGAATGAAATTATCAGCCAAAGGAAATATTGTAGACACAATAGTTATGACAGCAACGCCTATTCCAAGATCACTTGCAATAATTTTATATGGAGATTTAGATTTATCTATTATAGATGAATTACCCCCTGGAAGAAAGCCAGTTGATACTTGTGTTGTAAATGATTCGTATAATCAAAGAGTATATAACTTTTTAAGAAAGCAAATAAATGAAGGAAGACAAGTATATGTAGTTTGTCCGCTTGTAGAAGAAAATGAAGACTTGGATTTAAATTCTGTTGAAAAACTTTATGAGGAATATAAAAAGGAATTTAAAGAATTTAATGTGGGAATACTACATGGAAAAATGAAAAATAAAGAAAAAGATCAGATAATGCAAGATTTTAAAGAAAATAATATTAATATTTTAATATCTACTACAGTAATTGAAGTTGGAATTAGTGTTCCAAATGCAACTGTGATGGTTATTGAAAATGCAGATAGATTTGGACTTGCAGCGCTTCATCAACTAAGAGGAAGAGTTGGAAGAGGAAGTGCAGCTTCATATTGCATTTTAAAAAGTAATAATAAATCAGTTATATCAAGACAAAGACTAGAGATTATGAGAAAGAGCAATGATGGATTTGAAATTGCCCAAAAGGATTTAGAACTTAGAGGACCTGGAGATTTTTTTGGAGTTAGACAATCTGGAATGCCAGAGTTTAAACTTGCTAATTTACTTACTGATACAAGAGTATTAGAGCAAACTCAAGAAGCAGTAAAAGAGATTGTAAAAGAAGATAAAGCTCTAATGCTAGATAAAAATAGAAAAATAAAAGAAACTTTATATAAAAAATATGGAGAACAATTAAATAATATTGTTGGATAGGAGAAAAAATGATTGATATAGATAAAGCTAAAGTAGAGTTTTTAAATTATGTTGAAAATTACAATAGTTCATCTGGAAGAATAAAATTAAAAATAAAACATATATTAAAAGTTGTAGAAAATTCTAAAATTATAGCAAAAGAATTAGGCCTTGATGAAGAAAAGATAAGACTTGCAGAACTTATTGGTATTTTTCACGATATTGGAAGATTTGAGCAAGTAAGACTATATAATACTTTTTCAGATAAAGATACAGGACTTGATCATGCACAATATAGCTTGAAAGTATTATATGAAGATGGATTAATTTCAAAGTTTATAGATACATCAGAGTATGATGATATAATAAAAAAAGCTGTATATAATCATAATAAAGCTAAAATAGAAGAGTCTATTACAGGAGATGCTTTATTATTTTGTAAAATAATTCGTGATGCAGATAAACTAGATATTTATAGAGTCATTAATGAAGATAAGATGGAGGATATATTTTGGTATAAAGAATTTAAAAACTTAAAAATGTCAGATGGGCTTATGGACAAGTTTATAAATGATAGATTTATAAAATATAAAGATGTAAAAAATAATGCAGATTTAATATATGTTTTTTATGGATATGTGTATGATTTTAATTTTTTAAGTTGTTATAAAATAATAAGGAAAGAAAAGTATTTAGATAATTTTTATATAAGAATTAAAGATACATTTGAAAGTAAAGAAATAACAAAAAATACGGAAAAAATACTTAAAATATGTAATAAATATATAGATGAAAGACTAAAAAAATAAAGCAGTGTAGATTTTTTCTACATTGCTTTATTTTTAGAATATATTCATAAAATTATCACTTAAAAGAGTACCAATCATAAATAATAGGTAGCATAGTACAACTGTTATTAGCATAGATATAACACTTGTTATTATTGCACGAACAAATGTAAGCTTTTTTGGTCCTCTTTGAACTTCTGAAAGAGCATCATTTTTACTAGATGATAAATCTTTCTTAAATATTTTTTTATATAATTTTCTAAATATTTTTTTAAAAGAAAATCTTACAGTACCAGTTATTTTTTGATAATTTATATTTACTGTATAATAAGTAAATGATTGAAGTAATGTACCTATTAAAAATGTAGATAGTAGACTTCTAAGGAGTACACCAGAGTATTGGGCAAGTACTTCTCTATCAAAGATCATTGCAAATAAAACATCAATGGCATCATTGTTTAAAGATGAATTAATTGAATTGTAACAACCAAATAAAAGTATTGTCCAAAGAGCAACTGTTAATGCTGCTGGTATAAATAATTTCTTAGAATCGTAGTTATAAAGTGTTGTAATCATAAGTGCTAGTTTCATTGCTGTATCCATTATTACCACTAAAAGTAAAAATACTACTGTAACTAGCAAAACTGTAATCAGCCACATAAAATATCACATCCTATTTTTTTATTTTTGTTAAAGTTTTTAGTTTTTCTCCTATTCGTTTATATATTGTTTTCTTTTGTATATTCTTTTCTTCTTTTGTTGCTAATTCTTTTTTTGCTTTGTGTAGCTTAATTATCTCTGAGTAAAGCATTTCAAGTTTATCTCCAAATACTTCTATAGAGTATTCTTTTGCTGTTTCATTTCCACCTTTTATCAGAGTTTCTTTTAATTTTTTATTTTCAATTACATCTACAATTGCTTTTTTAAAATCTGAATTTTTCTTTACCAAAATTCCATTTTGATTATTGCGAATAAATTCTGAAAGATTAGGTGCATATTTTGCAACTACAGGAATCTCTGCTGCCATTGCCTCTATAAATGTGAGACCTTGTGTCTCAGTAATAGAAGCGTTAACAAAAACATCTCCTAAATTATAGTATCTAGGAACTTCATTCCATGGAACTTTTCCAGTAAAAATAACATTGTTTTCAATATTTAACTTTTTTGCTTGTTCTTCTAGACTTTTTTTAGATGGACCATCTCCAACAATCAAGAATTTATAGTTAGGATGATCTTTAAATATAGAAGGCATTGCATCCATTAAAATATCTATACTTTTTTCACTTGCTACTCTTCCTAAGAAAAGTATAATTTTTTCGTCTTGTTTTATTCCTAAAGATTCTTTTAATTTATTTTTTTCTTCAAGTGTAAAATTGCTACTCTTAAAAGGTGCTATATCTATACCGGTAGGTATAATATATATAGGCTTATTTTTTACATTACATTTGTATTTTAAATATTTTGCTGTTTTATTTGAAGGAGTTATTACACATTCTGCTTTTCTTACAAAAGCTCTTGAAAATGTGCGAGCTAGTCTTTTTAAACGTATATTTCTTCCTTTTATAGGAGATATATAGTGAACGTAATCTTCCCACATTGTGTGATAAGTATGAATAAAAGGTATATCATATTTTCTAGATATAATTTTTCCAAATGCTCCAACACTAAATTCTGTCTGAGTATGAACTATGTCAAGTCCTATTTCTTTTATTTGCTTTGCAATTTCTCTTGAATAGAATGTTGCGATTCTATTTTTATACTGTTTAGCAATAAGAAGAGGAATACTATTTAACATATATAGTGTTTGATTTTCATTTGGTTGAACTGATTTTGAGGTAGTAAAAATGTATACTTCATGTCCTCTTTTTTTTAGTTCCTGTTCTAACATATTAATTGATGTTACTACACCAGAGGTAACAGGGTTATATGTATCAGTAAAAATACCTATTTTCATAATATTACAACTCCTTAAAAATGTATTATAAATAATGTTACATTTTATTGTTAAAAATAACACAAACATTATATATCAAATCAAGAAAAAAGTCAATTATGGTCGCTTTTTTATATAAAAAAGTGCTTTGCTGATAAAGTATATGAGATTACATAAATTATAATTACAAATATCATTGACTAAAAATAAATTTATGTGCTATAATTAAAAAGTAGAATAATGTTTTTATTGTTGTATATAGGAGGATGGTACTAATGAAAAAATTAAGAAGTTTTAAGTTTAAAGCTAGAGCAAAAGAGTTAGTAATACTTGTGTTATTTATTGCTGTTACATCTTTTGCAATTATAGAGGTAAAAAACTTGTTAAATAAGGAAAACATTAAGTCTTTAACAGAACAAATTAATTTTTCTGGTTCTGGAGAAGATAATAATATATTAGCTACTCTTACAGGAGAAAATACACCTTTAAGAGTAACAGGAAATGCTATTGCAGTATTAGATATCCCATCTCAATCAATTAGGGGACAGATTGTTGAGGGAACAGATGATGAGACATTAAAAAATTATATAGGAAAATTTGTTGGTAGTGCAGAGCCTGGTCAAATTGGAAACTTTAGTGTAGCAGCACACAATAATATTTATACAGAAATATTTAGAGATTTGCATAAAGTTCAGATAGGAGATAAAGTAAGAATTGTAACTAAGACACATGAATATATATACACAGTAACATCTACAGAGACAGTTGATCCTTCTAGAACAGATGTGTTAAAAGGCGGAACAAAAAGAGAAATAACAATGATTACATGTACTCAGGCAGCAACAAAAAGAATTGTAGTAAAAGGTGAACTTACGTCTGAAAGAGAACTAGATGAAAAAGAGCAAGAGGAAGGTGTTATTTAATGCCTAAGAAAATAAAGAAAGAAAATAATATAAAAAAAGATAAGGAAAGATTTTTAAATCCAGATAATATACATTATATATTTATTGTAGTCGCAATTTTGGTAATATGTGTATGTGTTGGTGCCGGAATTTATGTATATAAAGAAGATAAATATCATTCTCATAAAGATAATGCTTTAGTACAATTTATTTATACTGAAGATACAGGAGAAGGTTACGATGTTTATTCAATTACAGAAACTGATACAAAACAAATCTTCTTAGAATATAACACAATAGAAGTGCAGGATATAAAGGAAATATCTAGAGGAAAATATTTAGATTTTAATGAAGAAGTATATAATAGTGGTATAATAGATCAAATGAATGATACAGAGTCTATTGTTACAGATATGAAATGGAATTTGTATATTAAATTTGCTGATGGAACAGAAAAGTATCTATATAGCTCACCTTTAGGAAAGCCAGAAGAAGAGATAAGTATAGATAAAACAGCACTTGCAGAGATAATAAACAAATATTTTGGACAGGAGATTATATATAAATAATGAATTACTCAGTAATATTTTTTGCAGTGTTATCTATTATTTTAGTACTTTTATCTAAGTTTTATGGATTAAGTATTCTCTATCCAACACTATTAATTATATTTACTATTATATTGGATTTAATTATAAATACAATTAATGCTAAAAGAGAAAAGAAGGAACATAATAGATTAGATGAGATAATTAAAAAAAATAAAAAAGGTTCTTAGAAGATTATACTAAGGGCCTTTTATTTAGTATATGTGTTAAATTCTTTGACTTTTTACATAAAAAATGATAGAATATATACGTTAAAATTAGTTAAAAGTAGAAGGGAGGCAAAAGATGTCAAAAAAAGTAGTAGCCATTGTTGGAAGACCAAATGTTGGCAAATCCACTTTGTTTAACGTGTTAGCAGGAGAAAAGATTGCTATAATAAAAGATATCCCAGGAGTTACAAGAGATAGAATATATGCTAATTGCCAGTGGCGTGGAACAACGTTTCAAGTTATTGATACTGGAGGTATTGAGCCAGAGTCAGATGATATAATTTTAAAGCAAATGAGAAGGCAAGCCGAACTTGCTATGGATATTGCAGATGTAATTGTATTTATTACAGATGTAAAAGCAGGTGTTACAGTATCAGATGAAGAAGTTGCTCAGATGCTTAGAAAAACTAAAAAACCTGTAATTCTTGTATGTAATAAATGTGATAGAGTTGGAGCTCCGCCAGATGAGCTTTATGAATTTTATAGTTTGGGCCTTGGAGATCCTTATCCAATATCTGCAGGTAAAAAGCTTGGTATTGGTGAATTACTTGATGCAATATATGATAACTTTGATAATGTTGAACTAGAAGAGGAAGATGATGAGACAATTAGAGTTGCCGTGATAGGAAAACCTAATGCAGGAAAATCGTCTTTAATAAATAAAATACTAGGCGAAGACAGAGTAATAGTATCAGATATTGCAGGGACAACCAGAGATTCAATAGATACTTATTTTGAAAATAAACATGGAAAGTATATTTTTGTTGATACTGCAGGAATCAGAAGAAAAAATAAAGTATATGATAATTTAGAAAAATATTCTGTTTTAAAAGCTAAATCTGCAATAGAAAAAGCAAATGTATGCTTAATAATGATTGATGCAACAGAAGGCGTTACAGAACAAGATGAAAAGATTGCAGGAATTGCTCACGAAGCTGGAAAAGGTGTAATTATAGTAATAAATAAATGGGATTTAATAGAAAAAGAAACAAATACTATGGATAAATATAAAAAACAAGTATATGATAAACTTGCATATTTATCTTATGCACCTATAATATTTATTTCAGCAGTTACAGGACAAAGAATAGATAAACTTTTTGGTATGATAAATGAAGTAGATAAACAAAATAGTCAAAGAATACCAACTGGATTATTAAATGATGTTTTAGCAGAAGCTGTTACAATAACACAGCCACCATCTGATAAGGGAAGAAGACTTAAAGTATATTATATGACACAAGTATCGATAAGGCCTCCTACTTTTGTAATATTTGTTAATTCAAAGCAATTAATGCATTTTTCATATGTAAGATATATTGAAAATCATTTAAGAAAACAGTTTGGATTTAAAGGTACACCAATTCATATGATAATACGTGAAAGAAATGGTAAAGGTGAATAAGAAAGGAAGATGTAATATGGAAAAAATGTTAGTTTTTGGACATAAAAGTCCAGATACAGATACAATTTGCTCAGCAATTGTAATGTCAGATTTTCAAAAAAAGCTAGGTAAAGAAGTAAAAGCAGTAAGACTTGGGGAACTAAATAAGGAGACAAAATTTGCTTTAAATTATTTTGGATTTGAAGCACCAGAGTTAATCTCTAAAATAGAAGAAGGTCAAGAAGTTATATTAGTTGATCATAATGAATTTTCACAAAGTGTAGATGGAATCGAAAAAGCAAAAATAAAAATGGTTGTAGATCATCATAGAATTTGTGATTTTAATACAGCAGAGCCTCTATATTATAGAGCAGAACCAGTGGGATGTACAAATACAATTTTACTTAAAATGTATAAAGAAAATGGATTTGAAATAGATAAGAAATTAGCAGGACTTATGCTTAGTGCTATAATATCAGATACATTGTTACTAAAATCTCCAACAAAGACAGATGAGGATGAAAAAGCAATAAAAGAATTAGCTCAAATTACAGGAGTAGATTATAATTCATATGGACTTGAAATGCTTAAAGCTGGAACAGATTTAAGTGATTATACAGCAGAAGAGCTAATAGCACTTGATTGCAAAAAATGTGATTTAAAGGATAAAAAAGCAAAAGTTGCACAAGTAAATACAGCAGATATTACTGAGATGATGAAGAGAAAAGCAGATTTTGAAGTAGCTATGGAAAAAGACATTAAAACAAATGGTCTTGATATATTTGTATTTGTTATAACAGATATATTAGAGAGTAATTCACAAGCGATTGTTCTTGGAGAATCTACTGAAATATTTGAAAAAGGATTTGGTAAAAAACTTGAAGATAATACTGCATTTTTACCAGGCGTTGTTTCTAGAAAGAAACAAATTCTTCCAGTATTACAAGAAAATGCATAAATAAAAAAGCACCTATTAGGTGCTTTTTATTTGACTTTATTTTTTTGTAGTTATATAATTTTATTTAAAGTTATGGAGGATAAGATGGCAAGAAGATTTATAGTAAAAGATGAAGATGTTAGTATTTTAGATGAAAAGAATATAAAAATAAATGGACCTGAAGTAAAACATATACAAGTTTTAAGGCACAATGTAGGAGAAAACATAATTGTAAATGAAAATGTATATAAAATATTATCAATTGGAAAAGATAATATAGATTTAGAGTATATAGAAAAAGCACCATTGACTGGTATACCTACAAGCGATATAACTTTGTATGTAGCTTTCTTAAAATCTGAAAAGATGGATTATTTAGTTCAAAAAGCTGTTGAAATAGGCGTAAAAAGAATAGTACCTTTTTTCTCTAAAAATGTTGTTGTTAAATTGGATGAAAAAGCTAGACAAAAACGTAAAGAAAAATTACAAAAAGTTGCAGATGAGGCGTGTAAACAGTGTGGAAGAATGGATCTTGTTGTAGTTGATGATTTTTTAAATTTTAAAGAATTAAAAGAAAGTTTAAAAGAAGGAAAAGTTTTTTTTGCTTATGAAGCGTCAAAAGATTCTTTAAAAAAAGAAATTATAGATTTAAAGGAAAGGAAAATAAATAATGTGGGGATAATAATTGGTGCAGAAGGAGGATTTACTATTCAAGAAGCAGAAGAGCTAAATAGTTTTAAAAATGTATGTTGCGTTAGTTTAGGTGATAGAATATTAAGAGCAGAGACTGCTGCAATAAAATTATTATCAATAATTATATATGAAATGGAGGAGTAAAAAATATGGGAAAAATAATTTATCCAAATAAATTAAAAGTTGGAGATACGGTTGGAATAACTGCGGTGTCAATGCCGGCAAATGATGAAAAGATAGATTTAGCTATAAATAATTTAAAAGAGTTAGGTCTTAAAGTTGTAGAAACAAGTAATGTTAGAAGTACTGGAATTGTAAGCTCAGATGGAAAAAGAAGAGCAGAGGAATTTCTAGAATTATATAAGAATCCTGATGTAAAATATATAATAGCAGCAAGAGGTGGAGAGTTTTTAATGGAAATGCTTCCATACTTAAAAGGCCATGAAGATATAATTAGAAATAATGTAAAATGGTTTCAAGGTTTTTCCGATCCGTCACTTTTAAATTTATATATAACAACAAATTTTAACATTGCTACTATTAATATGGAAAATATAAGCGATTATGCTATGAAACCAAGATTTAAGTCATTACAGGATTCTTTAGACTTTATGTTTAAAGATGAAAATGAGTTTGTTCAAGAAAGTTTTGAAAAATATCAAAAGCAAGAATTTGAAGAAGGAAACTTAAAGGGATATAATTTAACTGAAAAAAATATATATGAATGTGATACTAATAATGTAAAATTTGAAGGAAGACTAATTGGTGGATGTATAGATGTGTTTAATATGATTTCTGGAACTGATTTGGATAAAATTGAAGAATTTGTTTCTCAATTTGATGATGACGGAGTTATTTGGTATTTAGATAACTGTGAACTTGCACCATGTGAATTTTATAGAAGACTTTGGTATATGAAGCAAAAAAATTATTTTAAAAATGTAAGAGGATTTTTAATAGGTCGTTCTTTTATGCAATATAACAATAATGAGTTTTTTACTTTTAAAGATGCTGTGGAAAGAGCTTTAAGAGAACTAAATGTGCCAATAGTATATAATGTCGATACTGGACATATTCCACCACAGATGTACATGATAAATGGCTCTTATGCTATATTTGAATATAATAATGGAAAAGGAAAATTAACTCAAAAATTAATATAAGGAATGTGTTATTCCCACATTCCTTTTTTGTTTTCTTTCGCTTGAGTTTGAGCATCTTCTAGATAACTTTGCAAAGTTATATCTGGCTTATAATAATTACTTTCTGCATATCCCTCATATACTAAAGAGTAGTTGAATAAGTAGTTTTTTATGTTTTCTTCATTTATCACATCAATTTTATCAGTCCATACATATCTAAGAAGTCTATCATAGCTATCAGTATCTGATACATCTTTTTGTAAATAAATAGTTTTATTTAATAGTTTATGAGTAGTAAATTCAGTTGCTTCTTTACCATATGGTTCTATTTCTTTTGTATATTCAGGTGAATTAACACCAATTAATCTAATTTTTTCTTCTTTACCTTCAATATTTACCCATATTGTATCTCCGTCTACTACCTTTGTTACATAAGCTTCTTGAAGATTAATTTCATCATTAGTATTGAAGATATTATCTAGTATATTTGAGCTATTACTTTCATTTAGTTTTGCTTTGTTATTTAATAAATCTTTTGCAAATATTGCAAAAAACATTGTAATACATATGATGAGTATAGTTATAATTAGATATTTAATTTTATTCTTCATTAATTTATCACCAATAATATTATATAATAAATTAATAATAAAGCAAATTATTTACTATTTTTTACTATATCTTTTATTGTCAAAAATTCATCAACACTTACAAATTCATAGCCTAGCCCTTTATAATATGTAATTATATCTTTTGCAGCATCAACGCTACTTTGTAAAATATCATGCATAAGAATAATATCATTACCCGTTGTATTTTGTTTAATATATTCTATTACTTTGTCTTTGTCTTTAAATTTCCAATCGAGTGAATCTACAGTCCATAAAACATTTTCTAAGTTTACTTCTTTTAAAGTTTCTTTTACATTATCATCTATGATACCATAAGGTACACGTATATATTTTGGAGTAGTATTAGTTATATCTTGTATTATATTTGAGGTTTTATTTATTTGTTCTAAAACTTCTTCTTTAGAAATCTTAGTGAAAAATTTGTGTGTATAACTATGTATACATACTAAGTTGTTACTTGAATTTTCTCTTAAGACAATGTCTGGATATTTTTCTGCTTGCTCACCTAATAAGAAAAATGTGGCAGGAGTATTAGTACTTTCTAAAAAGTCAAGGAGCTCTGAAGTATATTTGCTTGGACCATCATCAAAAGTTAGTACGAGAAGTTTTTTTTCTTTATACAATGAAATTAAATATTCTTTTCTAGTTTGAGTATTACCATTAATATATATGTTTAAAAAATTTGCTGTAACTAACATTATAGTTATAAATACTATTTTATAATTTACTTTTATAGTGTAAAACATAATGATTTCCCTCAATATATGTATATGAAAAACAAAACAATATATCCATATATGGTTTGACTTAAAAACTTATGTTTGGTATAATAAACATACTAGAGGTGGAAAAAAATGATTGAAGATAGAGTTATATCACCAGAACTAATCGATGAAGATGAAGAGTTTGAGGCAAAAGTAGAAGAATCTAGTCTTAGACCTCAAATTTTTTCTGAATATATTGGACAAGATAAGGTAAAGGAAAATTTAAAAGTATATATTGAAGCTGCCAAATCAAGAGGGGAGGCTTTAGATCACGTACTTTTATATGGACCTCCAGGTCTTGGAAAAACTACTCTTGCTACAATTATTGCAAATGAAATGGGAAGCAATATAAAAATAACATCAGGACCTGCAATAGAAAAAGCGGGAGATTTAGCTGCAATTTTAACTAATCTTCAAGAAAATGATATATTATTTATAGATGAGATACATAGGCTTAATAAGTCAGTAGAAGAAATTTTATATCCAGCGCTTGAAGATTTTAGCTTAGACATAATAATTGGAAAAGGACCTGCAGCTAAGTCTATAAGGTTAGATCTTCCAAAATTTACTCTTGTAGGAGCAACTACAAAAGCTGGTTCGCTTTCTTCACCGCTTCGCGATAGATTTGGAATAATACATAGACTTGAATTATATACTGAAAAGGAGCTTGCAAAGATTATAACTAGAAGCGCAGGAATTTTAGGAGTAAAAATAGATGAGGAAGCTTCATTAGAAATTGGATCTAGATGCAGAGGTACTCCAAGAATTGCTAACAGACTATTAAAAAGAGTAAGAGATTTCGCACAAGTAGAAAAGAAAGAATTTATAGATTATGATATTGCTAAAAGAGCTTTAGATAGACTTGAAGTAGATGAAATAGGACTAGATAATACAGATAGAATAATGCTTGATGCAGTAATTGAAAAGTTTAATGGTGGCCCTGTTGGTCTTGAAACACTTGCTGCATGTATTGGAGAAGATAAGGATACAATAGAAGATGTTTATGAACCATATTTAATGCAAATAGGATTTCTTACAAGAGGACCAAGGGGACGAATTGCTACTCCTCTTGCATATGAGCATCTTGGAATAGAGTATCCATTTAAAAATAAGTAGGAGATTATTATGAAAAGAGTTTTAATGCATGTGTGTTGTGCACCATGTTTTATTATGATACAAGAAGATATTGAAAAAAATGGAATGCTAGTAGATGGCAAAAGAGAGAAAGTAGATTTAACTGCATATTGGTATAATCCTAATATTCATCCAAAAGCAGAATATGAAAGAAGAAAAGATTCATTTATTAAGTTTTGTGAAATGAAAAATGTTAAAAATGTAATCTGCGATGAGTACGATATGAACGGATTTATTAAAAACGTTGTAGAAAATGTAGGTGAAGGTAAAAAATGGAGCATTAGATGTAAGTACTGTTATTATAGAAGGCTTGAAAATACTTTTAAGTATGCTTATGATAATGGTTATGATATTGTATCTACAACTCTTACAAGAAGTCCATATCAAAATCATGATATAATAAATTCTGTTGCAGAGGAACTTTCTAAAAAATATGGGATAAAATATGTTTATTCAGATTATAGACATACATATTATGAAGGTCAAAAAAAAGCTAGAGAATACGAATTATATATGCAAAAATTTTGTGGATGTGTATTCTCTTTTGACTCAGGAAAGTGGGTGTACTAATGAAAAAATATTCAAAGGAAAAATTAAAATTTAGAAGATTGTTTATATTTTTAATTATACTATTAGTAGTAATTTTTATATTTGGTGCTATACTTTTATTTGCTTTTTGTTTAAATGATAAATTCGAGATATCGCCTGAAGAAAATGATGCAATTAATGTTTCAGATGATGTTGCATCAAATTCTTTGCCTATTGTTATAGACAATTTAGTCGTTGGTGCAATATATGAAAATACGTGGGTTAGTGCAAATAAATATTACCTTAAAAGTAACCAAAAATCAGACTTAGAGACCTATGTGTATAATAGCTCTTCAAGAGCAGGTGAATATATAATTGAAGAAGTATATACATATGGAGATAGTGTATTTGCAGATAGTACATATCCAAATAATATAGATGAATATTTTGCTATACCAACAGATAGTTATGCTCTTGTATCACAATTTAATGAAGCTCAAGTAGAAGAGGTGGACTATACATATATAAAAAAAGCACTAGGATTTTATAGGATATACAATAGCAGTATAAATATAACTAAAGTTTATTCTGGATATGTAGATGTTGATAATCCAATCAGAGTGATTTCGTTTACAAGCTCTAAAAAAGGACTTTTTGGAGGAGTATATAGTGCTATAGTTGTTGCAAACATAAATACAGGTAAAGCTAAAATACTTCAGTATAGCTATACAAAAGATTTTGAAAATAGTTATGATTTTCCTCTATATTCTGTAGAATTTTTAGCAGATTTTAATGGAGACGGAAAAGCAGAACTTGTAACAAGAGAAGTTACGGAATTTAATGTTACATATAATATTTTTGAGTATAAAGAAAATAAATATATAAAAGTATTAAGTGAGACAATTAAAGAAAAATAATTAATATTATTTATTGACATTACATAAAATAAATAGTATAATATGAATATAACGTTGACGGGACGAGTAAGTTTTAACACTGTTAGTAGAGATAATTGGTCGTGGGCTGAAAGCCAATTTTAATAAGATATTACTGAAGACTACCCCTGAGTTAGTAGGAAACTACCGTTGACTACGTAAAGTCATAAATTAAGTAAAATATTAGGGTGGAACCGTGCAATAGATAAGATTGTACCCCTATAGGCAAAAAAATGTGTCTATGGGGTACATTTTTTTGTAGAAAACTTAGAGAAAAATAAGGAGGAATGGTTCTATGTTAAATATTTTAAGAAAAGTCACGAGAAGTATTTAAACACATAATTAATATAGTATAAATACAATAAAATAGGAGTGATTTAATATGAGTAAATATGTAAATAAAAATAATGAAGTATACGAAGGTGAAATGGATTTAAATATTTTAAGACATACAGCGTCACATATTATGGCACAAGCTATAAAAAGACTATTTCCACAAGCAAAACTTGCAATAGGACCTTTTATAGAAAATGGATTTTATTATGACGTAGATGTTGAACCTAAAATAGTAGAGGCAGATCTTGAAAAAATTGAAGCTGAGATGAAAAAAATAATAAAAGAAAATTTAAGGATTGAGGGATTTACTCTTCCAAGACAAGAAGCTATAAAACTAATGGAAGAAAGAGGAGAACCATATAAAGTAGAATTAATTAATGATTTGCCAGAAGGTGAAGAGATATCATTTTTTAAACAAGGCGAATTTGTAGATTTATGTACAGGTCCACATATGCTTTATACAAAAGCTGTAAAGGTATTTAAATTAATGAATATTACTGGTGCATATTGGAAAGGTGACGAAAAAAATAAAATGCTACAAAGAATTTATGCAACAGCTTTTGATTCAAAAGAAGGACTTGAAAAGTATTTAGAAGAACTTGAAGAAGCAAAACAAAGAGACCATAGAAAAATAGGAAAAGATTTGGAATTATTTATGACTCATGAACTTGTTGGTTCAGGACTTCCAATGTATCTTCCAAATGGATCAACAATAAGAAGACTACTTGAAAGATATATTGTAGATAAGGAAGTTGCTATGGGATATAAGCATGTTTATACACCATCTCTTGCAAATGTAGCACTATATAAAACTAGTGGACACTGGGATCACTATAAAGATGATATGTTTCCTGTAATGGAAATGGGTCAAGAATCAATGGTGCTTCGTCCAATGAATTGTCCACATCATATGCTAATATATAAAAATAAACTTCGTTCATATAGAGATTTACCAATAAGAATTGGTGAACTTGCTCATGATTTTAGATATGAATCAAGCGGAGCAGTATGTGGACTTGAAAGAGTAAGAGAAATGTGTCAAAATGATGCACACTTATTTGTAAGACCAGATCAAATTAAAGAAGAATTTGGAAAAGTTGTAGAACTTATTTTAGCAGTATATAAAGATTTTGGATTTAAAGACTATAGTTTTAGATTATCATTAAGAGATAAAAACGATAAAGAAAAATATTTTGATGATGATAAGATGTGGGAAGATGCAGAGTCACAACTTAGAGAAATCTTAGTTGAACTTGGTGTAGATTTTTATGAGGCAGAAGGTGAAGCTGCATTTTATGGTCCAAAGTTAGATGTTCAATTAAAATCTGCAGTGGGACATGATGTAACTGTTTCAACTTGTCAATTAGATTTTTTACTACCACAAAGATTTGAGCTTGAATATGTTGGAGAAGATGGAGAAAAACATAGACCAGTTGTAATTCATAGAGCAATTCTTGGAACAATTGATAGGTTTATGTGTTTCTTAATTGAAGAGACAAAAGGTGCCTTTCCATTATGGTTATCTCCAGTTCAAGTTAAAATTTTAACAATTGCAGATAGACATAATGATTATGCAGATAAACTTGCAGAAAAACTTGAAAGAAGTGGTATTAGGGTTGAAGTAGATGAAAGAGAAGAAAAGATGGGATATAAAATAAGAGAAGCTCAACTTCAAAAAATACCATATATGATAGTTGTTGGAGATAAAGAACTTGAAGAGGAAAAAGTAAGTGTACGTACTAGAGAATCAAGAGAATTAGTTTCAATGTTTCAAAATGAATTTATTGAAAAAATTAAAGATGAAGCAAAAGTTCCTTCAAATATGTAGATTAAGCGGTAAGTTAGCAAAATTAGTAATTTTGCTAACTTTTTTATGTCTTGTATATAGAGCAAATACAACATTTTTTTAATATTAAAACTTAAATAATTACAATTAAAATACAAAAAAATTACTTTATTTTTACATAGATATTAAATAAGTAGAAATAGAAGTATCATAAATCGACTTTTGTATTATTATGTGATAATATTATGTTGTAATCTTAAAAAAGGAGGACTATATATGAAATTTAGGAATAAAGCTATTATAGCATTACTTATAATAATGTTATGTGTTCCTGTTATGGGTAACCTATCAAATGTTAATGCTGTAACATCTATACCAGAGTCTCAGCTTCCTACAAATAGAGGAGATCAAGTTACAGGCGATGATATAGTTAATACAGGTAGATATTTATATGGACTTAATTTTACATATAATAGTGTAGGTACTTGTACAGGTTTTGTAACACGTGTACTAAGATACTTAGAAGTTGGTTTAGAACTTGTAAGTAGAAATGATAATTGGAATTATATTTATAATTTATCAAATTGGAATAGACCAGGGGTTAGCCCTGGAGCTGCATATGGACCAGACAAATGGAAAACTCAAGCAGATAAAATGGTTTCTAATGGAAAAGCAGAATATATTGGAATGATCCCAAGGACACAACCAGATGTTGCACAAACTCTAGGAATTCAAAATGGAGATATACTTATTACTCCAGAGAAAAATGGGGCTAACGGACACGTTGCAATAGCAATTATTGAAGATGGAGAAGTTAGAAGTTTCGGAGCAACAGATAGTGGTATAACTGTTACTAGATTTGCTAGTATACAAGATAATAAAAAAGGAGATACTTATGTATATCGTTTAGCAGCTTCTACAGGAGATTTATTAGTACATAAAGTAGATCAACATGGAAAAAATATTGCTGGGGTTACATTCCATATTACTGGACCAAATATTGACGGAAACTATGTAACAGATGGTAATGGAATTATTGAACTTAATGGAGTATCATTTGGAGACTATACAATTACCGAAGTTGCAGTGCCAGCAGGTTCAAACATGGTATTAAACACAACACCGATGTATGCAACAATAAGTGGTTCTGCAAATAGAGTTACTGTTGAGTCAACAAACTATTATCAAAGAGGAAAAGCTAGAATTCATAAAGTAGATAGCCTAGAAGGAGAAAATCCAAAAGGTGATGCTCAGCTTAGTGGCGCTACATATGCACTATATGCGTCAGAAGACATTTATGAAGGAAGTACAAAGATTTATTCTGCTAACCAACAAGTTGGTGGAAATGTAACTACAGGAGAAAATGGTTATACTGAATATATAAATGAACTTCCTATAGGAAACTATTATTGGAAAGAAGTAAAAGAATCTGTTGGTTATTTATTAAATACTCAAACTGTTTCAATAACAATTTCATATCAAGGAGAAACAAGTACAGAAGCTGTTGAAAGTACAGCAACTCATGAAGAAGAAAAAATTTACCAAAGAGCAAAAGTTGTAAAAATGGATAATAATCCAGATTCAAGTGAAGAAGATGTTGCAGTTGGAGCTATTTTAAAACTAACACTTATCTCAGATCCAACACAGTACTATACTGCTGAGATTCAAGAGGATGGAACAGCAGAATTTATTGACTGGGAGTTTAAGGAAGAGCATCCAGACGAAGAATATACTATTCCATATGGAACTTATGAAATAAGTGAAGAAAAAGAAAGTGATGCTGGAGAGCATACACATTTCTTCTTCCAAAAATATACAGTAGTACTTGATGAAGATAATAAAACTGAAACTGTAATATTCTCAGATGAACCAGTAGCACCATATCTTAAAATAGTTAAGACAGATGCAGTTACTGGTCTACAAGTTAATTTAGAAGGTGCTAAATTTAAAGTTTGGGACTGCCAAAATAATGAATTTGTAGAGCAAATGGAAACTCCATCTGGACATATGATAACTGAATATATTGCAAATGAAAATGGAGAAGTAACTTTACCTGAAAGACTTCAACCAGGAAAATATATTATATATGAAACAGCTGCACCAGCTGGATATTCATTAAATCCTGAGTGGGCTATACCAGAAAATGAAGATGATATAGGTGTTGAAGGAAAAGGTGGAAAAGTTATTGATTTAACAAAAGAAACAATAGGTATTGCAGGAGATGCTGAATATGATAAAGATTTAGTATTAATATATAAAGCAGAAATGCCTGACTATCCATTACTTGTTAAATTACAAATAAATAAAACAGGTGAAATGCTAACAGAAGTAAAAACTGAAACTGCAAAATATCAAGTAAGTGAAAGCGGTGAAACAAAATCAGAAGAAAAATTTACACCAGTATTTACTTTAAGAGGATTACCTGGAGTAACATATAATATTGTTGCTGCTGAAGATATAAAGAGCCCAGATGGAAATGGTACATATGCAAAAGCAGGAGATGTTGTAGATACTATTACAACTGGAGAAGATGGAACAGCAATAACAAAGGATATTTATCCAGGAACATATAGTATTGAAGAAATAGTAACACCAAAAGGATATGTAAAAGATGAAAATATCGAAGATGTTACTTTAACAAATACAGACCAAGCTACACCAGTTAAGACTTATGAAAAAGACTTAACAAATGTTAGACAAAAATTAGAATTAACATTCTTAAAGAAATTTGAAGAACCTAAATTTAAAGTTGGAGATGAAGAAGTTAATAAAAAAGCAATATTTGGAGTATATACAAATCAAGAAATATACAATTATACAGGAGCAGCTGTTATACCAAAAGATGCTTTAGTAGACTTAATTGAAATTGAAGGAGAAACTGATGTAACAAGTACAATAGATTTACCAGAAGGTAAATACTATGTAAAAGAATTATTTGTTTCTTATCCATATACACCTAATACAGAACTTAGAAACTTTGAATTAAAATATACAGATGATTCTACACAAGAATTTGTAGTATATAAAGGTGAAGATATGGTTAATACTACAGAGTCTGCATCATTAACTTTAGTTAAACTTTCAACAGACATTGTTGACCAATTATCTTTAATTGGACCAGATATTGATATGTCAAAACTAAATGAAGAAGCTCAAAAAATTGTTGAACAATTAAAAGGAATGACTTTAGATCAAGTAAAAGAGTATCTTAAAGAAAATCAAATTGAAGTTGTACCTGGAGCTACATATGGTGTATATTTAGATGAAAATTGTAAGCAACCACTACAAAAGCTAGATGATACAACTGGAGAATATGTTGGTGTTCAAATTGTAACTGACGAAACAGGATTAATTACTTTAGATGACCTTCCACTTGGAACATATTATATTAAAGAATTAATCGCTCCACCTACATATGCTTTATCTGATGAAGTATTAAAGGTATCACTTACAACTGAACAAAAAGATACAATGATTTTCCAAGGAGTAGTTGAATCAGTACCTGTAGAAGCATTTTTAACAAAAACAGATGCGTTTACTGGACAAGAAATACCAAATTGTAAATTTGAAATTACAGATGTTGATGGAAATGTAATATTTGAATCTACTACAGATGAAAATGGAAAGGGATATTTACCAGTTAGAAATTTAGAAAATGGTGAAACATATTACTGGACTGAAACTGATGCACCAGATATATATGATTTAAATACAGAGCCTCATCCATTTGTTGCTTCATATGATGAAGATACTTTAAAATGGACAGCAGAACATATAGAAGTAGATAACTTAAGAAAAACAAGAGAAGTAATAGTAAGAAAACTAGATGCTGAAACTGGAGAAGCTTTAAAAGGCTGCGTATTTACAATAGCAATGATAGATCCTGAAACTGGAGAACAAAAGATAAATCCAAAAACAGGAGAACCAATTTATCTAGTAGAAAATGCAGAAACAGATGAAAATGGTGAATATGTAATAAAAGAAGCACCAATGGGAACATATAAATTCTTAGAGATAAAAGCACCAGAAGGATACGAGTTAGATGAAGATCTAACAGGACTAGTATTTACAATAGATAATGACTCACCAGAGACAATAATCTTTGAAGTAACAAATACAGGAGATATAGCAGTATTTGCAGTATCTGGAGTAGCAATATTATCTATAGTTGGAATATTATTTATCTTAAGAAGAAAACATGTTAATTCATAGTAGATAAATAGAAAGATAGTGAATGTATTTCACTATCTTTTTTATTATTAAAATTTGAAATGTAAATGTAATGTTTGATTAAAATAAATGTAAAATTAATTGTTAATCATCATGTGACTTTTATTATTACTTTGAAAAATTTATTAAAAGTTATATAATAAAAATGTGTGAAAAATTATTAAAAACTATTTTTAGAAGAGGAGGATATGTGATGTTAAAGAAAAAAAATATTATTCCAATATTAGTATTTTTTTTAGCTATAATTGGATGTCTTAATAGCAGTGTTTTTGCTGCATATGGAGATATTACTAATTCAGCAGGATCTAATGAATATCTTAATGCACATAATTTATTTTATGGGTATGGAAAAGGAGATGAAGTTGATCATACCTTTTATCAATATTCAGTTGGCGGAAGCAAAGCTTGGTGTATTGAAGCTGGAGTTCCAGTAATAAAAGGTGAAGGATATTATAATACTAATGGTGAAGTAACTGATGGGGAAAATAATGCTAATCATGGCGCACTAAGTTACATTATGTATAAAGTTATGGAAGGAAAAGTAAATGAGCAAGTAGGACAAGCTGCTGTATGGCTTTTAACTGGTAATATTGTTGAGCCACATAATGGTAATATGCAAGATGTATACAATTTAATTGATGAAGCAAATAGATGTAATGACTCATTGAATGTACCAAATGCATCAATAACAGTAGAAAATAATGATTACGAGTTAAGATATGACAGATCAAGAAATGCTTATGTATCAAGTAAAATAATTGTATCAAATGGCACAACAGAGCCACAAAACATGCCAAATGGAGCATTTATTGAGCAATATAATGATGGAGTAAGAATTGTTGTTCCAGCAACTTCAGTAACAGGAGATATTAGTATTACTTTAGTATCTAATTGTACATCTAGTGGTCAAAGATATGGAGCTGCAACAGTTTGGAGAAAAAGTGGATCACAAACATTAGTAACACCTAACATGGAAAGTGTTGGTGGAAATGGAACATCTGCTGTATTTAATTTAACAGCTGTAGGAGATTTAAAAGTTATAAAAGAAGATGAACATGGTAAACGTATTGAGGGAGCAAGATTTTTAGTTACTGGTGGTCCAGATAATATAAGTCAAGAAATTGTTACTGGTGAAGATGGTGTAGCAGAACTTAGAGAAATAAAAGTTGGTGACTATACAATAACAGAAATATATGTACCAGGTAATTTATATATAAGTGAAAAAAATCAAAATGTATCATATACAGTTTATAGTGGATATACAAACACAATTGAATTTAAAGCTGTAAATGATTATAAAAGAGGACAAACTCAGCTTAAAAAATATGATTTATACTGGGGAGATAATCCAAAAGGAGATTGTAAATTAGAAAAAGCACAATATGGAGTATATGCTGCAGAAGATATATATGAAGGAGAAACTTTAATATTTAATGAAGGAGATAAACTTATTGAAGTTGAAACAGATTCAAACGGAAGTACTCCTATTGTAAAAGAAGTATATAGTACTGTTTTAAATGAGACTATAGATGGAATACCAGTAGGACATTATTATTGGAAAGAATTAAAAGAATCATCAGGTTATTTAATAAATACAAATATAATAAATTTTGAAATATCTAGTGATGGAACAGATATATATGAAGATGATTTAGGATTAATAGGTGTAACTCAAGCAGAAGAGCCAATAACAGGAAGAGGAAGAGTTATAAAATATAATAATGATAATAGCAATGATGAAAGTGAAAATGATACAGATAAGAGTCCAGCTGCAGGTGCAGTATTAAGACTAAGACTTGTATCAGCAATAGGAACAGAAGATGAGGAAAGAAATACATATTTGGCTACTATAGATAATAATGGACATACAGAATTCATAGATGAAGAGTATCAAGCTCAAAATCCAGGTGATGAATATACAATTCCATATGGAACATATGAAATTGATGAGGTACAAGCAAGTCCAGATGGAACTCATACATATTTTTACATGAATAAAGAAATTATAACAATTAATGAAGATCATAAGATAGAGTCAAGAATAGTGGCAGATGAGCCAATATCTGCATATTTAAAGATAATTAAAAAAGATGCAGATAGTAAACAAGAAGTACATATAGCTGGTGGAAAATATATGATTTGGGATTGTCAAGCAGAAGAATTTGTAAGTCAAATGTTAAGTCCATCAGGAGAATATACAAATGTATTTGAAACAAATGATGAGGGATATTTATATACACCACAAAAACTATATGCTGGAGATTATGTGGTATATGAGATAGAAGCACCAGAAGGATACTATTTAGATGAGGCATATAGATTACCAGAAAATGAAGCAGATTATGGAGATGCAAGCAAGGGTGGTGCAAAAGTAACAATAAATACAATTGCAACAGGTATTACAGATGGAACAATCTATGATAAAGATTTAAACTTATGTGTAGATGTAGAAATATATAATACAGTTTTAAAGGCGCAAATGAATGTAGAGAAAAAAGGAGAAGTATTAACAGGAGCAACATCAACAACAGTAGAATACCAAGTAAGTGATTCAGGAGAGAAAAACAAAGAAGAAAAATATACACCAATATATACATTACAAGGTTTAGCAAATGTAGAGTATCAAATAATAGCAGTAAATGATATAAAATCACCAGATGGAAGATATACATATGTATATGCAAATGATGTAGTAGATACTATAAAGACAGATGAAAATGGATATGCACAAACAGATCCGCTATATTTAGGAGAATATAGAATAGTTGAGACATCAACACCAGAAGGATATTTAACAGATGAAAATATAGAAAATGTAGTTTTAGAAAATGAAGATCAAATGGTACCAATAAAAACATATGTAAAAGAGTTGTCAGATGTAAGACAAAAATTACAATTGACATTTAAAAAGGTATTTGAAGATGTTAAATATGCAGATGCTGAAAAATTAGAACCAAAAGCTTTATTTGGTGTATATACAAAAGAAATAATAAATAATAATGATGGAGAACCAATAATACCAAATAATAAACTAGTAGATTTAATATGGGTAGATGAAAATTATGATGTAACAAGTCAAGTAGATTTACCAGAAGGAACATATTATGTAAAAGAATTATATGCATCATATCCTTATGGAATTAGTACAGTGACAACAGATTTTACTTTAGAATACAATAATAATCCAAAACAAGAATTTGTAGTAGTAGAAGGACCAGAATATCCAAATACATATGAAAGTGCATCAATAACACTAGTAAAACTTGCTACATCAACAATGGATAATATAATATTAAACGGTAACCAAATTGATACATCAACACTTGATGAAGAAGTACAAGTAATATTAGATCAAATAAAGGGAATGACAAAAGAAGAAATAAAAGAATATTTTGAAAAAAATGAAGTAAAATTTGTATCAGGGGCAAAATATGGAATTTATACAGATAAAGACTGTACAAAAGCGTTAAGAATAAAAAATGAAGAAACAGGAGAATATGAAGAATCAGTACTAGTAACAGATGATACAGGACTTGTAGAACTTAATAATGTACCATTAGGAATGTACTATGTAAAAGAAATAGAAGCTCCAGCAGGATATGAGCCATCTGACGAGGTAATACAAATTACATTAGATAATACTAATAAAGATACAATGATATATCAAGCGTTAATAGAAGAAGATGTAATAGAGCCATTAATAACAAAAACAGATATTTTCACAGGAGAAGCAATACCAAATTGTGTATTTGAAATAAGAGATGAAAATGATGAGTTATTATTAAAATCAGTAACAGATGAACAAGGAAAAGGATATATACCAGTATCATTATTTGAAGATGGAAAGACATATACATATACAGAAGTTGAAGCACCAGATATATATGATTTAAATACAGAGCCACATGAATTTGTAGCAAAGTATGATGAAGATGGTAATTGGGATGTAGAACCAATAAAAGTAGAAAATAGAAGAAAAGATTCAACAGTAACATTAGAGAAACTAGATATGATGGATTCAACACCAATACCAAATTGTAAATTTGAATTAAAGAGTCTAGAGACAGATTGGAAAGTTGAAGGAGTAACAGATGAAAATGGAGTATATGTATTTGAAAATGTACCATATGGAAAATATACATATACAGAGTTAGAAGCTCCAGAAGAGTATTTAATAGATACAACACCACATGAGATAACAATAGATGCAGAAGAGATGAAGATACAAGTAACAAATGAAAAAGCACCAGATACAGGAGATATAGCAGTAATAGCTATAGCAAGCATTGCGGTAGTATGTGCATTAGGAATAGTATTTGTTGTTGTAAGAAATAAAAAAAGAGCTTAGCTAAACTCTAAAAAATACACTCTAATACCAAAATATTAGAGTGTATTTTTGTGCTTGACTTATTAGTACACTTGTGCTAAAATTAGTACAGGTGTATTAAAAGGAGATTGAAATTATGATACATATGTCTTTTCATAAAAAAAATCCTTCTGAAAAAATAAAAGAAGCAACAATAAACATGCTTGCACAATATACTTATGATGAAATATCAATGAGGAAAATAGCAAAAGAGGCAAATGTTGCTTTAGGTCAACTTACATATTATTATAGAACGAAAGAAAATTTAATTGTTTCTGTAGTAAAAGAAGTTTTTGAGCTATTTTATGACGAATTTGAGAAAACTATAAATAATAGTAAAAATAAGGTTGAAAAGATAAAAGAAGGAGTAGAAAGTGTTTTAAAGGAAGATTCACAAATAGATAGATTATTAATTAATATATTATCTCAATCGCAAATAAATAAAAAGCTTCAAAATATTTTAAGTACTTTTTGGCAAAAAATAGTATTATTAATTACTAGTTGCTATATGGAAGAATTAAAAATAACAGAGCAGGAGGCAAATTTAAAAGCTAGATTTTTTATTGGGGGAATAGTTGAAAATATTGTAGAAAATATACTTGATGTAAAGTTTAATGTTAATAATAATGTTTTACCTATAGACAAAGATTAGGTGAAAGAATGAAAGAAAAAACTTTTTATTATAAAGATGAGCTAAATGATGATTTTGCTCTAGAAAATATTAAACCAATTAATATAACATCAGAATATAAGTATATACATAAAAATATATTTTGGAAAATATGCTCTTTTATTGTATATAGATTAATAGCAATGCCAATTGCTTTTTCATATTCAAAAATATTTTTTGGTCTTAAATTTGAAAATAAAAAAGTATTAAAAAAATGTAAAAATACAGGATATTTTATATATGGAAATCATACTCAAAAAGTTATTGATACTTTTTTGCCAACACTTGGAAATTTTCCTAAAAAGTGCCATATTGTAGCTCATCCAGATAATATTGCAATTCCTGTCTTAGGCACATTTAATAAAATGATGGGAGGTTTTCCAATTCCTACAGATATAAAGGCAATGAAAAATTTCTTAGAGGCAATGGAGAATTTTTTAAATGATAAAAATGTAATATCTATTTATCCTGAAGCTCATGTTTGGCCATATTATTCAAAGATAAGAAATTTTTCATCTACTTCTTTTAAATATCCTGTAAAACTAAATAAACCAGTATTTGTATTTACAACTACATATAAGAAGAGAAAATACAGAAGACCTAAGATAATTGTATATATAGATGGACCTTTTTATTCGGACCAAAAATTAAGCTTGAAGAAATCTCAAGAAGAACTTAGAAATAAAGTATATAATACAATGTGTCTTAGAAGTAAAAATACAGATGTAGAGTATTATAAATATATAAAGGATGAGTCAAATGATTAATTTAATGTTTTGTGGAAATGATAGAGTTTTTGATGGTATGATTATATCATTACTTTCAATTACAAAGTACTGTAAAGAAAAATTAAATATATATATTTTAACAATGGATTTGCAAGATATAGATAAAAAATATAGACCAATAAGTAACGAACAAGTAGAGGTTCTTAAAAATATTGTTAAATCAGCAAATTTTAAAAGTGATATTCATTTAATAGATATTACAAAATATTTTAAAGAAGAAATGCTTAGTAGTGTTAATATAAAGACTCATTATACACCTTATATCTTAATAAGACTTTTTTTGGATAAGATTGATGATTTACCAGATAAAGTGTTATATTTAGATAGTGATCTGGTTATATATAAAAATATAGAAAGCTTATTTAATATAGATATAGAAAAGTATGATTTTGCAGCTGCTATAGATTATATAGGTCAATTTTTTATAGATAAGAAATATATTAATTCAGGTGTATTACTTATGAATATCAAAAAAATGAAGAAAGAGAGAGCTTTTGAAAAGTGTAGAAAAATTGTATTAACTAAAAGAATGTTACTTCCAGATCAAACAGCATTAAATAAAATATGTAAAGATAAAAAGTATATTGAAAGAAAATATAATGAGCAAAAAGAAAAGCAAGATGATACAGTTATTAGACATTTTAGTATGACAATAAAGCCTATGTTTTTATTAAACAAATCAAAAAGGATTATTGTAAAAAAATATTGTTCAATACTAAAATGGATACCAATTATAAAATTTTTAAATATAAAACCATGGAATATAGATGGAATTCATGAAATATACTGTATACATGACTTTGATGATATTTTAGATAAATATCAAAAAATAAAAGGAGAATGTAAATAAAATGAACAAGCAGATAATACCTATATTCTTTTCTTCGGATGATAATTATATACCGTTTTTATCGGTAGCGATTAATTCTTTAATATCAAATGCAAGTAAAGAATATAATTATGAGATTATAATACTAAATTCGGGTTTAAGTTCTGATAATATGGAAAAAATAAGTAAGTATGATAAAGAAAATATAAAAATCAAGTTTGAGGATGTAAGACCTAAGATAAAAGATATTGTAAAAGATTTAGAATTAAGGCTTAGAGATTATTATTCTATATCGATATTTTATAGATTATTTATACCATCATTATTTAAAGAGTATAAAAAGGCAATATACTTAGATGCAGATATTGTTTTAGTAGATGATATATCAAAGCTGTACAATGAGGAAATAGATGAATTCTTAGTAGCTGGAGTACCAGATGAGGTTGTAAATAATAATGTGTATTTTAGAGAATATTCGGTAAAGTCTTTAGATTTAGAACCAGGAAATTATTTTAATTCTGGAGTATTACTAATGAATTTAGAAAAATTTAGAGAAGAAAAAATAGAAGAAAAATTTTTGCATATACTTAGTAAATATAACTTTGACGTTATTGCACCAGATCAAGATTATTTGAATTTCCTATGTAAAGGAAAAGTAAAATATATAAATAGAGGATGGGATAGAATGCCAAATCCAGATGAAACATTTAATGATAATGACTTGCATCTGATTCATTTTAATATGTTTCAAAAACCTTGGAATTACGATAATGTTCTTTATGAAGAATATTTTTGGAAGTATGCAAATGATACTGAATTTTATAATGAAATAAGTTTAATGAGAGGAAAATATACTGCAGAAGATATTAGTAAAGATAAGCAAGGTGAAATAAATTTGGTAAATCAAAGTAGAAGAATATCAAAATCAGATTTTACTTTTAAAAATATTATAGATAAAGATTATTTTAATTATATGTAGTGATAAGGAAAAGGATTATTATGGAAAAAAGTAAAGAAAGACTAAAGGTTATAGAGAATATAAAAAGAGCTGTACATGAGAAAAATTTTAATGCAAAAGTGGAAGAAGGAGATCCGGTTATTACTCAGGAAGATAGAGAAAAAGTAATACTAAACTATGATACAAATAAGAAAAAAATTAAAAATAAAGTTGAGTACTATTTTGCTAAAAGTCTTACTGATGCTATTACTAACGATGTTAACAAAGATACACAAATAATTGGACTTGAAAATATAGAAAATCTTCCAACAGGAGCAATAATAACTTGTAATCATTTTAGTAAAGTGGATAATACAGTTATAAGATATATGATAAATAAGATTCATAAAGCTAAAGATTTTGGAATAATTGTACAAGAATCTAATTTTTTTATGCCTGGTATTATAGGTTGGCTAATTAGAAATAATAAGACAATACCGTTAAGCTTAGATCATAATTATATTTCTAATAACTTTATGCCAACAATAAAAGAGCTTCTTGAAAATAAAGCATATATATTAATTTATCCTGAAGAGGAGATGTGGTTTAATTACAGAAAACCAAGACCTTTAAAAATTGGTGCTTATCATTATGCTGTTAAATACAATGTTCCTATTGTTCCTTGTTTTATTAAGACAGAAAATAAAGAAGAAATAGGAGATGATGGCTTTAAAAAATCTAAGTATACTCTTTATATAATGCCACCAATTTATCCAGATAAAAATAAATCATTAAAAGAAAATAAAGAGGAAATGAGAAATAAAGATTATAATATGAAAGTTGAAGCATATGAAAAAGCATACGGAAGAAAGTTAGATTATACTTTTAATTTAGAAGAAGATATAGCTGGTTGGTAAGACAAGTACAAAAATGTACTTGTCTTTTCTCATATTTTCTTCAAATTTATATGCTTTTGTGATAAAATATAGTTGTTAATAGATTTAGTCTAAGTAAAAAGGGGGTAAATATGCAAAAAGTATGGAATTTAAAAAAATATGACACTGAGTTGATAAGAAAAATAAAAGATACATATAAAGTATCGGATATAATGGCAAAGCTATTAATATCAAGAAATATAGAATTTGATGATATTGGTAACTTTTTAAATGGTACTTTAGAAGATCTAATGGATCCATATGAAATAAAAGATATGGATAAATTAGTAGAAAGAATAGATAAGGCTATTAAAGATAAAGAAAAGATTTGTATATATGGAGATTATGATGTAGATGGTATAACAAGTATAACTATAATGTATCAATTTCTAACAAAGCTTGGTGCAGAAGTTATGTATTATTTACCTGATAGACTTCTTGAGGGCTATGGAATAAATAATAATGCTTTAGATGAGATAAAAAAGCAAGGAGTAAGTTTAGTAATAACTGTAGATTGTGGAATTACTGCAGTAGAAGAAGTTAAGCATGCAAAAGAAATTGGACTTGACATTTGTATTACAGATCATCATGAGTGTGCACAGGATTTACCTGATGCTCTTGCTATAGTAAATCCTAAAAGAAAAGATGATACATATTCCTTTAAATTTTTAGCTGGAGTAGGTGTAGCATTTAAGACGATTTCTGCTGTAGCTAAAAAATATAATTTACAAGAGGAAGAATATTTAAAGTATCTTGATATTGTTTCTATTGGTACGATCTCAGATATAGTACCTTTAGTTGGAGAAAATAGAATAATTTCAAAATATGGACTTAAGATGATGGTTCATACTAAAAACATTGGACTTAAAGCTCTTATTAAGCTTGTTAATTCTAAAGAAATTGATAGCATGATGGTATCTTTTGGAATGGCTCCTAGAATTAATGCTTGTGGAAGAATGGGAAATGCATCCGCGGCAGTAAAATTGCTACTTGAAAATGATGAAAAAAGAGCAGAGCAAATTGCTTTAGAATTAGATAAATTAAATCAAGAAAGAAAAAACGTCGAGACTGTGATTTTTGAAGAATCATTAGATATGATTAAAAAAAATGGATTAGATAAAAAAAATAGTATAGTATTATATAACAGTTCTTGGCATAATGGTGTAATAGGAATAGTTGCTTCAAGGCTTGTAAACTTATATTATAAACCAGTTATATTACTTACAAAAGAAAATGGGATTATTAGAGGTTCTGGAAGATGTCCATCAGGCTTTTCAATATATGATGCACTTACTGAGTGCAAAGATTATGTTATACAGTTTGGAGGACATGAACTTGCAGCAGGACTTAGTATTTTAGAAGAAAATATAGATGATTTTATAAATGCTTTTGAAAATGCTTGTAGAAAAAAATCTGATGCTATCTCAGAACAAATTATTGAAATAGATGCACAGGTAGAAAGAAAAGATTTAAATTCTCAGATAATAAAAGATATTAGAGAAATGAAGCCTTATGGACAGTCAAATCAGGTACCAGTCTTTTTATATAAGGGAATTAAAGTTAGTGCAATAAGAACAATTAAAGAAGAAAAGCATTTAAAATTAGTTTTAAAAGACGATAGAAGTCTAATTGATGCTGTTGGGTTTTCAATGGGAGCAAGAAGAGATGAAATTAGAATAGGAGATAAAATAGATGTCGTTGGAACAATTGAACTTAATTCGTATAATACACCTAAGACTATTCAATTTGTTCTACAAGACTTTAAAAAATCAGTAGATTAGACAAGGAGAAATGTTATATGAATGATAACAAATACTTAAACAAAATTAAAGAAATCTTAGAAAAAGAAAATATAAAATATAATGAAGAAGAGTTAAAAAAAGTTGTAGAATATGCAGAGCTTAAGCATGATGGAAAGAAAATTTTAGATGATGATACTATGGACTTTGTAACAGAAGTTGCAAGTGAGGTGGCAACATTACGTTTAGATGATAAATCACTTTATGCAGCACTACTATATCCAGTAGCAGATTATGAGGATTTTAATGAAAAAGAATTAAAAGAAGTTGCTAGTGATGAAACAGCACAGCTTATTTTAATATTACAAAAACTAGAGGAAAATTATAAACCATCAGATAAGATAAATATTGCTACAAATCCTGAAGTACTTAGAAATATGTTTATGGCAATTGCGAAGGATATAAGAGTAGTAATTATAAAAATTACTGAAAGACTTTCATATATGAGAAGAATGAATTCTTTAGACAATGCAGTTAAAGAACAAATTGCAAAAGAATGCTTAGAGATATATGCTCCAATTGCTCATAGACTTGGTATGTCCAAAGTAAAATCAGAGCTTGAAGATATATCTTTTAGAGTATTATTACCAGATGAGTATCATAGTATAAAAGAACAAATAGATGAAAAGAAAGAAGAAAGAGAAGCATATATTGATGCAAGAATAAAAGAAGTATCAGATAAGTTAAAAGAGCAAGGTATAGAAGCTACAATTTACGGTAGACCAAAGCATTTTTATAGCATATATAAAAAGATGAAAGCAAAATCATGTAAAGCAGAAGATTTATTTGATCTTATTGCTATACGTGTAATTGTTAATTCAATAAAAGATTGTTATAGTGTTTTAGGAATTGTTCATGATATGTATAAACCAATGCCAGGTAGATTTAAAGATTATATTGCAGTACCAAAAACTAATATGTATCAGTCTTTACATACTACTGTTTTTGGTGAGGGCGGAAGACCTTTTGAAATTCAGATACGTACATGGGATATGCATAATGTTGCAGAACGTGGTATTGCTGCTCACTTTTCATATAAGGAGAAAAACAAGAAAATATCTGAAGCAGATAAAAAGATTTTATGGCTTAGAAAGACACTTGAAATACAAAAAGAATTAACAGATAATACAGAGAATATGGATAAGATAAAAACAGAAATCTTTGGAGAAGAAGTATTTGTATTTACTCCAAAAGGAGAGATAAAATCATTGCCAAAGGGATCTACACCAATAGATTTTGCATATTCAATTCACCAAAAAGTCGCAGAACAGATGGTTGGAGCAAAAATAAATGGAAGAATGGTTCCACTTAATACCAAACTTGAAAATAAAGATGTTGTTGAAATTGTAACAAGTAAAAGCTCAAAAGGACCAAATAGAGATTGGTTAAAGTATGTTAAGACATCTAGTGCTAAGAATAAAATTACTAGTTTTCTAAAAAAAGAAGGTAGAGAAATTAATATTCAAAGTGGAAAAGAACTTTTTGAAAAAATGCTTAAAAAGCAAAAATATCCTAAAGAAGAATTATTAAAAGAAGAATTTTTACTACCAGCACTTAGAAGATTTAATTGTAAAACAATAGATGACTGCTATGAAAATATAGGCTTTGGAAGTATTTCACCTGTAAAAGTTGTAAATAAAATAGTAGAACTTTATGAAGAGAGTCTAGCACCAACAGAAGACTTAAAGTTGAAAGTGGTGTCTAAAAAGAAAAAGAATAACAGTAATGATTTAGTAGAAGTTGAAGGAATAGATAATTGCTTAGTTAAATTTGCTAAATGTTGTTCACCAATACCTGGAGATGAGATTGTAGGATACATTACTTTTGCAAATGGTATTTCAATTCATAGAAAAGATTGCTCAAATTTAAAGAGCCTTGATACTAGTGCAAGAACAATAAATGTAAAATGGAAAGAACAGACACACGCTGAGTTTAATGCAAGACTTGTTGTAAAGGCAAATGACAGAGATGGAGTACTTGCAGATATATTAAAGACAATGAAGGAGTTAAAAATTGAAATTACTGAGATTAGTACAAAAGTAACACAAGATAGAGAAAATATAACAAATTTATGTGCAAATATTAAAGATATAAATACTTTACAAACTGTAATGAAAGCTTTAAGAAAAATCGATAGTGTTTTTGATGTAAGGAGAATAAAATGATAGAACAACTAAAAATTAATGTACTGGGCAGTTACCATGTCACAAATTGCTATATATTATGGGATAAAGATAGTAAAGAGGCAGCAGTTATTGACCCTGCAGATGATGTAGAAAAAATAGATGAATGTATAAAAAGATTAGATTTAAAGTTAAAATATGTTCTATTAACTCATGCACATAAAGATCATACTATTGCGTTAAATTCTCTTTTAAAAAGATATGATAATATAAAAGCAATAGCAAGTTCTAATGAAAGGCAAATGCTTGAGGGGAAAGTAAGTGACTGCTCTGATGTTTTTCATTTAAAACAAAGTCCTTTTGACTTAAATAGATTTATATTACTAAAAAATAATGAAGTGTTTAATATAGGAAAAATCAAAGTAAAAATGATTTGTACTCCTGGACACACCAAAGGTAGTGCTTGCTATTATTTAGATGAGGAAAAAATACTTTTTAGTGGAGATACATTATTTTCAGATTGTTTTGGAAGATGTGATTTAGATTCTTCTAACATAGATGATATGGTAAGTTCTTTAGTTTTACTATATAAAAATTATAATGATGTATATATTTATCCTGGTCATAATTTGACTAATGTACATATTATGGATACATATCCTAGGATAAGAAGTCTATTAATGAATGTTAAAGGTATTAATTTAGATGAGTTATTAAAATAGGGAGGAAAAAATGAATCATTTTAAAGATATAATTGAAGAAGAAAGTAAGAAAGATTATTATAAAAATCTACATGATTTTGTATATAAGGAGTATGATGAAAAGACAATATTTCCTGAGAAGAAAAATATTTTTGCAGCATTAAAGTATACTCCATATGAAAATGTAAAAGTTGTAATACTTGGACAAGATCCCTATCATGGACTTGGAGAAGCTCATGGAATGGCATTTTCAGTGTGCCCTGGTATAAAGACACCACCTTCTCTTCAAAACATATATAAAGAACTTAATCAAGAGCTAGGATGTTATATACCAAACAACGGATATCTTATGAAATGGTCAAGACAAGGCGTATTGCTACTTAATTCTGTATTAACTGTTCAAAAAGATATGCCAGCATCACATAGAGGAAAAGGTTGGGAGATATTTACAGATAAAATAATTGAAGAGGTAAATAAGAAAGATACGCCAGTAGTATTTATGCTTTGGGGAAGCTTTGCAAAGTCAAAAAGATATTTAATAACAAATCCGAAGCATTTAATATTAGAGGCACCTCATCCAAGTCCTTTTTCTGCAAGAAGTGGATTTTTTGGATGTAATCATTTTATTAAAGCAAATGAGTTTTTAAAACAAAACAATTTAGAGCCAATAGACTGGCAAATAGAAAATATTTAGGAGAGTTAATATGGGAAGAAATTTATTAGATATATATATTGAAAAAAGAAGAGATAGTTTACAAAAAAAAGCAGATAAGCATCATTTATTTTCAGATTGGTGGTATTGTGTTGTAAATGGTAAAAGCTATAAAAAAGTTCCGTTTTTTAAAAGAATTAAGATGTATATTCATGGGTTTGAAAGTGATGCTTATGTAAATTATTCTTTAGATAAGAACAATTATAAAGATTATTTAACAGAAACGCAAAGATGGAAATCTAGAGGTATAAATGGTGCATATAATATAGTCTTAGATGATAAAAGACTTTTTTATGAAGCTTTTTCATCTCATGTAAAGATCCCAAAGACTGTTTTAAATATAGTTCATAATGTTGTGACTGATTATGAAACTCAAGAAGAAGTAAAGGTTGAAGATATTTTAGATTATATAAAAAAATATAAAGGACTAGCATTTAGACCAGCAAGTAGTGGCGGTGGAAAGTACGTAAGTATTGTTGTATATAAAGATGGAAAATATGATGTTAATGGAAAATTAATGGGTAAAAAAGATACAATTGAATTTTTAAAAACTCAATGTGATGATGTTGTAACTGAATATGTTTTTCAACACGAATATGCAAAGAAGATATTTCCTAAATCAGTAAATACTATCAGAATAGTTACTACTCAAATGAAAGATGGACAATGTATAATTCCTATTGCTTTACATAGATTTGGTACTGAGCAATCTAAACCAGTAGATAATGCTTGTAGCGGTGGAATATTTGCTATGGTAGATGTTGATACGGGTAGAGTAGGACCATGTAAAAGCTATCTAACAGATGATACTTATTATACTCATCCAGATACTGGAGAAAAAATTGATGGGATTGTTATTCCAAGATGGGATGAAATAAAAGAAAAAGTAATAAAGATTGCAAAGAAATTTCCTTATATAAAATTTATAGGATGGGATATTGTAGTTACAGAAGATGATTTTGCTGTAATAGAGGGAAACACTTCAACTGGATTTGGATTTTTTCAAATGTTTGGACCTGCAAAGAATAGCAAGATTGGAGAGTTTTATAAAGAAAATGGTATAGTTAAATAAAAATTAATAAGATAGGTGACGTAACCTATCTTTTTTTGTCCTTTTATGATATAATATGGTAGTTAAAAAAGGAGAATGAGCAAGAAATGAAGACAAGCGATTTTTATTATGATTTACCTCATGAGCTTATAGCTCAGACACCACTTAAAAATAGACAAAAATCTAGAATGATGGTACTTGATAGAAATAAAGATAAAGTGGAACATAAAATTTTTGAAGATATAGTAGATTATATAAATCCTGGTGATACTTTAGTTTTAAATGATACTAAAGTAATACCAGCAAGACTTTATGGACATAGAGTAGGTAAAGAAGAAAAAATAGAAGTACTTCTTTTAAAAGAACTTACAGACGATAAATGGCAAACATTGGTAAAGCCCGGAAAAAAATGTAAAATTGGCACAATAATTGAATTTTCAGATAAATTATCTTTAGAAATAGTAGATATATTAGAAGATGGTCAAAGAATAATAAAATTCAAATATGATGGTATTTTTAATGAAATATTAGATGAACTTGGAACAATGCCACTACCACCATATATTACAGAAAAACTTGATGATCAAGATAGATATCAAACAGTGTACTGTAAGAATAGAGGAAGTGCTGCAGCTCCTACAGCTGGGCTACATTTTACTAAAGAAGTATTAAAAAAACTTGAAGAAAAAGGAGTAAATTTAGTCTATGTTACTTTACATGTAGGACTTGGAACTTTTAGACCAGTTAAAGTAGATGATGTTACAAAACATGAAATGCATAGTGAATATTATGTTATAACTAAAGAAGCTTGTGACATAATAAATAAGACAAAAAAAGATGGAAAAAGAGTAATTTCTGTTGGTACTACTTCTTGTAGAGTACTTGAGAGTGCTACAGCAGATGATGGTATAATTTATCCACGTGCTGAAGAAACAAATATATTTATATATCCAGGATATAAATTTAAGATGATTGATGGATTACTTACTAATTTTCATTTACCAGAATCAACATTAATAATGCTTGTTTCAGCACTTGCAACAAAAGATAAAATAATGGAAGCATATAAGATTGCAGTAGAAGAAAAGTATAGATTCTTTAGCTTTGGAGATTGTATGCTAATATTATAGAAAGGAAATAATATGTTAGAGGTAAAAAATTTAAGTAAATATTTTGGAATAAAAAAAGCAGTAGATGATGTTTCGTTTAAAGTTGAAGACGGACATATATTAGGTGTTCTTGGAAAAAATGGTGCAGGTAAGTCTACAATTTTTAGAATGATATTAAATATACTTGAACCAGATGAAGGAGAAGTATTATATGATGGCAAAAAAATAGATTATTCAATGTCAGATAAAATTGGTTATTTGCCAGAAGTTGGCTCTTTAATAGATTCATATACAGTATATGAGCAATGTATGTATTATGGAAAAATGAAGTCAATGAAAAGTGAAGATATAAAAAATAATATGTTTGAACTATTAGAGCAATTTGGAATTGTTGAATATGCTAATATGAAAATAAAAGAGCTATCAAAAGGAAATAAGCAGAAAATACAATTTATTATATCACTATTACATAATCCAGAACTACTAATTTTAGATGAACCTTTTTCAGGATTAGATCCTGTAAGCGTAGAATATTTTAAAAGAATAATACTTGAGCTAAAAAATCAAGGAAAAACAATTATTTTTTCATCACATATTATGAGTCAAGTAGAAATGCTTTGTGAAGAGGTATTAATAATAGACAATGGTAAAGTAGTTTTAAATTGTAACTTAGAAGAAATTAAACAAGAATATGCAAGTAAAACTTTAGATATAACAGGAAAAATTGCAGATAGTACACTAAAACAAATAGCGATTTTTGGAAAAATTGAAAAAAAAGAGAATAACAGATATTTAGTAAATCTTGCCAATAAAGAGAGAATAGGAGATGTATTTAGACTATTATATACAAGTGACATAACAAAGTTTAGTGTATTAAATGTATCTTTAAATGATATATTTTTAGATAAGGTAGGTACTGCATATGAAGAATAGTAAGATAGGCGCAATAATAAAAAATGAAATTGAAAAAAGTATAAAAAATAAATGGTTTGTAATATTAAACTTGCTATTATTAGTTGTTACAGTAGTAGGTCTTAATTTTAATAATTTTAAAGCTCTTTTAAAACAAAATGAAGTTTCTTTTTCAAATCAGATGCTAATTTATGTAGAAGACATCGATAATATAGTATATGATGATATAGTAGAAATATTTAAGGATAGTGAAGAAGTAACAGTTGAAAAAATGGAATCTGTTGATGAGTTGAAAACTCAGGATTTAAATAAAGATACAATACTTCTTGAGGTAGAAGAATCAAAATCAGACTATATTGATGCTTCTATTACCACACAAGAAACAATATCTTCAAGCTATATTCAAAAAATAGAAGAAGTTTTAAATGCTAAAAAAGATGAACTTGTAACAAAAGATGAAGAGATTAGTTATGGTAAGCTTGAAAAAATTAAAGAAGATGTAAATGTAAATAGAGTTATATTGTCTGATAGTATAAATACAGATGAGACTATTTCTATAGTACAGCTTTTTTCAAATTATTTAATATTTTTTATACTACTACTATGTTTAAATAAAATTGCAAACACAATATCTCAAGAAAAGATGTCAAAAAGCATTGAATATATTCTTACATCAATTAATACTAAAGAGTATATTATTTCAAAAGTGTTGAGTATGTGTTTGATTGTTATATTACAATTTGTATTCATGCTTGCATACTTACTAATTGCAATCATGATATCTTCATTATTTACTTTAAATAGTGTTAATATAGATGGAGCAAATAGTATAGATATATCTGGAGTTTTTTCACTTAAGACTATAGGATATATGACAATAACATTTGTATTTATGTGTCTTACAACATTTTTACAAGGCGTAATTCAATCTGTTATGTCTGCAAAGACAACAAATATACAAGAAGCAGGAAATGCTACTATATTTTTAGTTACACTAAATTTAGTACTTTATACAGTGGTAACTGTTCTTGTTTCTCCACTTAAGAGTGCATCAGTAATTTCATATATAATATCTGTCTTACCAATTGCTTCAATGTATTTTATACCAGCTATGTTTGTAATAGGTCAAGCTAATATTTTCCAAATTATAATATCACTAATAATACTTGTTGCATCAATACCACTTACATTAATTCTTATTCAAAAACCTTTTAAAAATGCTATATTAGATTATAGTGCAAAGAAAGATAAAAAGATAGAAGGTATTGAAAAAATTATTGCAACTAGAGAATATCAAGAGAGAATGATAGATAGAAAAGAAAGCTCAAAAAAAGGATTAATTTTAGGGTTTGCAGTTATACTTTTAATAATACTACAAGTTATTGGTGGACTTATTGTTACTACATTTATGACTCCAATTAGTCAAAAAATAACGTTTATGTCTCAAGGTAGTATATATTTAATATTAATGTGTGTGGTATTTGCACTTTCAATTTATTTACCTTATTTGATTTTAAGAGCATATCTACCAAAAGAGAATAAAAAAGAAGAGACAAGGGAAGAAAAGAAAAAATCGTTAATAAAATCTATTAAGTATATTATTGTATCAATACCAATTATAAGTGTTATTCAAATGATATGTTCATTTGCAATAGATAAAATTGGTATTGGTGCTGATGTTACAGATGCTCTTGGATTATTTAATTATAGTGGAAAGCTTGCAACTATTTTACTATTTATGCAAATTGCAATTTTACCTGCAATATTCGAGGAGCTATTTATACGTAAAGGTGTATTTGGTATATTAAGAGGCAAAGGGCCAATTTTTGCATGTATTGTTTCTGCTTTAATTTTTGCAACAATACATATGAATATATCTCAGTTTATATTTGCTTTTTTAGTAGGAATACTTTTTGGTATTGTAAGAGAAAAAACAGGAAAACTTTACCCTACAATGATACTTCATTTTGTTAATAATGGTTTTGCGGTTATTCAAATATTATTTTATGATCATATGACATTTATGCAGATATTTACTTATGGAATAATTGCATTAAATGCAATAGGCTTTTGTATATTGATTTATATGTTATATAAAAAAGTAATGGAACTTAAAGATAAAGAGAGTATTCAAAAATTAAAAGAAGAATTAGATTATAGAAGAATAAAGATAAATATTACAGAAAATTTATTTGTCTTTAAAGATTACACATTTTTTGTAGCAGTAATACTTTCAGCTACAATATTTACAGTAGTAGAAAAGATGTTATAGAAAGGAATTTAAAAATGGAAAAAAAAGAAGCATTAAATTTTGAAATAAAAAAAGTCGATCCAAGAACTGGTGCAAGACTTGGAGTCTTGCATCTACCTCATGGAGATGTTGAAACACCAGTTTTTATGCCTGTAGGAACACAGGCTACTGTAAAAGCAATGACTCCAGATGAACTAAAGGACATGATACATAGTCATATTATACTATCCAATACGTATCATTTATTTTTAAGACCTGGTCATGAATTAATTAAAGAGGCTGGAGGTCTTCACAAATTTATGAATTGGGATAGAAATATTTTAACAGATAGTGGTGGATTTCAAGTATTTAGCTTAGGACCTTTAAGAAAAATATCTGAAGAAGGAGTAGAATTTAGATCTCATATCGATGGCTCTAAACAATTTATATCTCCTGAAAAATCAATGGAAATACAAGAAGCTTTAGGTTCAGATATAATGATGGCTTTTGATGAATGTGCTCCATATGGTGCAAGTTATGATTATGTAAAAAAATCTATGGAAAGAACAACACGTTGGGCAAAACGTTGTAAAGACTATCATACAACAACAGATAAGCAGGCTTTATTTGGTATTGTACAAGGTGGTTTTTATAAAGATTTAAGAGACAAAAGTTTAGAAGAATTGGTAAAACTAGATTTTCCAGGATATGCAGTTGGAGGAATTAGTGTTGGAGAACCAAAAGAAGATTTTTTAGATATTTTAAAATATATTACTCCTAAATTACCAGAAAATAAGCCAAGATATTTAATGGGAGTTGGTACACCAGATTATTTAATTGAAGCAGTATTTGCAGGAATAGATATGTGTGATTGCGTGCTTCCAACAAGAATGGCAAGAAATGGAAGTGCACTTACTCATCATGGTCAGGTAAATCTTTTAAATGCTTGTCATAAAAAAGCATTTGAGACTTTAGATGATGAGTGTGATTGTTATTGCTGTAAAAATTATACAAGAGCATATCTACATCACTTGTTTAAGACAAAAGAAATTTTGGGAGCAAGATTATTATCTATTCATAATCTTAGATTTTTGGTTAAGCTTATGGAAGATGTAAGAGAAGCTATAAAAGAAGAAAGACTTGTAGAATTTAGAGATGAATTTTACAAGAAATATGGGTATACTAAATAATATATAAGTAAGGTGAAGTAATAACTATGGATAAAGAGTCAAGAACATTAAAAAGACATGTAAGAAAATCTGAAAATTTAATATTTAGAATAGTATTTAAAACGTTATTTTCTATCGCGGCATTAGCTTTACAAATAGCAGTGTTTGTTGCTTTAATGAGAGCAACGGGGAGTGTTTATTCTTCAAGATTTTTTATATACAACTCAATAAGGATAATTGCTGTAGTGTATATACTATATAAACATGACTCAGCTATATATAAACTTTCTTGGATTTTATTTATTATGTTTATGCCTGTCTTTGGAATATGCGTATTTATTCTTTGGGGAAATAGTAGATTAAGAAGGCAAAAACAAGTTGAAATAAAAGAGATTGAAAATGATACAAACTATTTACTAGATAATTCTTTTAAGATTGATGAAGAAATAAAAAGCAAAGATAAACATGTGTATAATATGTTAAGATATATTCAAAATATCACGTCTTATCCAGTTTGTGCAAATAAATCTAGCAAGTATTATGAGTTAGGAGATAAAGTATTTGTAGACTTAAGAAAAGACTTAATGGAAGCAAAACATTATATTTTTATGGAATTTTATATAATAGATAAAGGAGAAATTGCACAAGAGATTTTTAGAATATTAAAAAAGAAGGTAAAAGAAGGGGTAGATGTTAAAATAATATACGACTCTTATGGATGTATAGGAAAATTTACTAAAAAAATGCGTGAGGATTTAATTAAAGCCGGAGTAGAAGTATATACTTTTAATCCACTTACATTGTTTATTAATACATATTTTAATAATCGTTTGCATAGAAAAATTGTAGCAATAGATGGTAAAGTATCATATACAGGTGGATTTAATCTTGCAGATGAATATGCAAATATAAAAGAAAAGTTTGGCCATTGGAAGGATGCTGGTATTAGGTTTGAAGGAGATATATCTTGGAACTTTAGTTTAATGTTTTTAAGAGATTTAAGACTTATAGATAAAAATGTAAAAATAGATTTTGATGAATATAAAAAATATAGTCTATATGAAAAAAAAGAAGACATTGTCTCAAAAGGAATAGCTGTTGCAATGTCTGATGGCCCTAATAATAGAAAAAATCCAACAGAGGCAGTATATATGAAAATAATCGATACTGCAACAGATTATGTATATATAACAACACCATATTTTGCAATTTCTGAAGAGATGCTATCATCGCTTTTAAATGCAGCCAGAAGTGGTGTAGATGTTAGAATTATTCTTCCACATATTCCGGATAAAAAGATAGTACAGATGTCTACAAGATCATATTATGAAGTGCTTTTATCTGCTGGAATTAAAGTATATGAGTATAAACCTGGATTTATTCATTCAAAAACTTTTGTGTCAGATGATAAAATTGGAATTGTTGGAAGTGCTAATATGGACTATAGAAGTATGAATTTAAATTATGAATGCATTAGTCTTATATATGATACAGGAGTAGAAAATGATATAAAAAATGATTTTATTAATATGACAGAAAATGCTTGTATTGAAGTTAAACTTAAGGATTGGATAAAGAGACCATTTTATAAAAAAATTGTTGAATCACTTCTTACTACTTTTTCAACAATGTTTTAGGGGGAAAGCTTATGGAGAAATATTCTTTAGTACTTGAAGGTGGAGGAGCAAAGGGAGCATATCAAGTTGGTGCTATAAAAGCTTTAAAAAAGAGAGGACTAGAGATTGAATGTATTGTTGGAACTTCTATTGGAGCTATTAATGCTGCGTTTATTGCACAAGGAGATATAGATAAGTTAGAGGAATTATGGCAAACTCTATCTTTTCAAGATTTAATGGATATAAACAATGAATTTATTGAAAATATAATCAGTATGAATTTTACATCAGAAATATTAAATGAGGCTGCAAAAAAATTTGTTAAAGCTTTTAAAGAAAGAGGAATTGATACTGCAAATATTAGACAGTTACTCGAAAAATATATAGATGAAGAAAAGATAAGAAATAGTGATATTAGATTTGGTCTAGTTACATATTGTCTTACAAATATGAAACCACAAAAGTTATTTATTGAGGATATTCCAAAAGGAAAGCTTGTAGATTATTTAATGGCAACTTCAAATTTACCAGTATTTAAAAGACAAAAAATAGATAATATGAGTTTTCTTGATGGTGGAGCATATGATAATTGCTCTGTAGAAATGTTATATGATGCTGGATATAAGAATATAATAGCAATTAAACTTTTTAAAAAGAGAAATAGAATTAGAAATTACTCAAAATTAAAAAGTAATAAGGACCTAAATCTAAATATTATAGTCCCTAGTGAAGAGCTACCGTTTATACTAAACTTTGAAACTAAAACTTTAAATAAACTTTTAAAATATGGATATATAGATACAATAAAGCAGATAGATAAACTTGATGGATATAAATATGCTATATATAAGATTGAAGATGAAGAGATATATAAACTAAAAGATGTTTTTAATCCAATTTTTTCTTTGGAGTTTGTTCAGTACACAAAGTCATCATATAAAATTGGAGATAATATTATTAGTGTTGCATTAGAGAAGTCATTAAGAAAAGTTTGTATGTTTCTTTGTGGTGTAAATACAAAATCATTTAAAAGACAAGTACTTAGCCTAATTGAGTATGTAGCGGAAAAAGGTAATGTATCAAAAAATAAAATATACACATTTGATGATTTAATAATTAGAGCAAAGAAAGTAGCAAATAAAAATATTGAAAAATCCAAAGGAATAGAAAAAGCTGCATATTATTTTATAGAAAATATTAAAGAAGATGAATAAATCATCTTCTTTTTTTATATAATTTATTGGTGATGAAAAATTATGAAAGTTCATATCATAGGAGAAGATAAAAGAACATTAAATTTAAGAGAAATTTATAAAGATGAATGTGTTAGTTTAGATGAGGCAGATATTGTTTTTTGTCCTATTCCTTTTAGTAAAAATGGAAATATAATAAATAGTACTAATATGTGCGTAGATACTTTAATAGAAAGTATGAAAAATAGCGGAAAAAAATTGATATCTGGATCAATTAGAAAAGATGTAATGGAAAAGCTAAAAGAAAATAACATTGATGTAATAGACTTAATGGAATATGAAGATTTTAGTATAAAAAATGCGGCAGCTACAAGTGAAGGAGCAATAAAAAAAGCAATTGAAATGACAGACATTACTCTTAATAATTCTAATATTTTGATTTTAGGTTTTGGTAGAATTGGTAAGTGTTTGGCTAGAAATTTAAGTGGTTTTGGAGCAAATATTTTTTGTGAAGCAAGAAAGAAAAGTGATATTGCATTAATTAAAACTATAGGATATAATGAAGTAGATTTAAAAGATATAGATGCTGTTTTACCATATATGGATATTATTTTTAATACTATTCCTTATATTATTTTAGATAGGGATAGAATAGATCTGCTAAAAAATAAGGCTTGTGTTATAGATTTAGCTTCTGCTCCAGGGGGAGTAGATTTTGAGTATATATATGAGAAGAAAATAAATACAAGCTGGTACTTAGCTATTCCGTCTAAAGATTCACCATATACTGCAGCTCTATATATTAAGGAAACAGTAGATAATATATTAGGAGAGGAAGATAATGGGAGAGAAAATTAATGTAAAAGATATTGTAAAAAGAAAAAAAGAAGAGTTAAAGCAAAGAGTTGAATTCCTAAAAAAAGAGGGAATTCAACCTAAACTTGCTGTAATACTTGCAAGTGAAGATGAAGCATCAAAAATATATGTCGGAAAAAAGCGAAAGATGTGTGATGAGCTTGGAATAGAGCAAGTTGAATATATTTTTGATAGAAATATTACTACAGAAAATATAGTAGATATAGTAGAAAAGTTAAATAAAGATAGAAGTGTAAATGGTATTTTAGTTCAATTACCACTTTTTAAACATATTGATATGGACAAGGTATTAGATACGATTTCTGATAAAAAGGATGTTGACGGATTCCACCCACTTACTCTAGGAAAATTATTTATAGGAGAAAAAGAGACTTTTATTTCATGCACTCCTAAAGGAATAATGACAATACTTGATGATATAGGAACAGATTACGAAGGAAAGCATGCTGTAATAGTAGGAAGAAGTAGAATTGTTGGAAAACCTATATCACAGCTTCTTTTAAAAAGAGGTGCAACAGTTACTGTTTGTCATTCAAAGACAAAAGATATATCTGTTTTTACAAAACAAGCAGATATACTAGTGGCAGCTGTTGGTAGACCACATATAATAACAAAGGATATGATTAAACCAGGTGCAATTGTTATAGATGTAGGAATTAATAGAGTAGATGGAAAGATACTTGGCGATGTTGATACAGAAAATGCATTAGAAGTTTGTAGTAAAATTACACCTGTTCCAGGTGGAGTAGGACTTACTACTGTACTTTCTCTACTTGAAAATGTTGTACAAGCTGCACAAGAACAAAATTTATAATAGAAATAAAAATACGAGAAGAGATACTCGTATTTTTTTATTTAGAATTCTATTTTATACAGGCTATTGTAATACTCATAAAGATTATTTTTTCTTTGATAAATATCATTTTGGTAATTGATATCTTCTGGCGAAAAATTTGGAGTAATATCTGCATCTTTTTTATAGTACTTTGCATATCTGTGAGATTTTGGAAATCTTATCATAAGTGTTGTATCTACTATATAATCTTCTGTTTCAATCCAAACATGATCACCATTTGGACTATTTTTTGTTCCTTTAAGTATTTCTACTTTTCCTGTACATATTAGAGGATCTTCTAAAATAGACGATACATAATATGAAGTTAAAAGACAGTTGCCTATATTATAACCATCTTTAAATATTGTTTTTAGCGAGATTTTTTCACGTCCATCTACAAATTTAATTCTAAATATTTTTTCTTCAAATTCTTTATTCCAGGCAAAATCCTCTAATTTAATTTTGTGACTTTTCGATATAATCAATCGCAAGAACTTAGAAGGTATCATTTGCATCACTTCCTTTAAAAAATATTTAGGAGATTTATTCTAACATAAAAAATTAAATGTGTAAATATAAATTTAAAAAATAAGTGGTATATATAATGCTAAAAATTTAAAAGCAGAAAAAAATAGGTTAAATTTAGTTCATATTTATTTGCAAAAAATGGCTATTAATGTTATAATTTCTGTGTTTAAGGAGGAATTTTTTATGTGGACATTTTTTTGTCTTTTTACAGTAATTGCATGGGCATTAACAGAGCTTTTTGGAAAAATAGGTTCTAAAGACTCAGAAGATAAGTTAAGCCACTGGAAGATAACAGCTTCTGTTGGATTTGCCATGGGAGTCCTTGCACTTATATATATTTTTGTACTACATACTGATGTTTCAATTTCTAATATAATATCATATTTACCAATATCTCTTTGCTATATAGTTTCTATGATATTTGGATATGTTGGACTTAGATATATAATGCTTTCTATATCTTCACCAATATCTAATGCTTCATGTGGAGTTACATCAATACTTTGTGTTATTTTCTTAGATCAAGTATTAACACCAATACAAATAGTTGCGGTTGTAGCTATAATTTTAGGAATAATATTATTAGGATATACTTTTGTAGATAAGGATGAACAAAAGAAATCAGATAAGAAATATACTAAAAGTTTAATAGCCTTATCATTTCCTATTTTATATTGTATTTTAGATGGAATAGGATCATTTATGGACGCCTTATACCTTGATGATTGCATAATGACAGAAAATGAAGTTACAGTATGTTATTTTTTAACATTCTTTGTTGTTGGAGTATTAGCGTGGATATATGTTAGTATAAAAGAGAAGAAATCATATAATATATTTAGTAATAAATGGTTTTGTTTTCAATCAGTTGGTGAAGCTGTAGGACAAATAACATATGTATTTGCACTTTCTGAGGCCCCAGCAATTGCAGCGCCACTTATTGCAACATACAGTATAGTTTCTGTTTTACTTTCAAGAATATTTTTAAAAGAAAAACTTACTAAACTTCAATATGTAATAATTGGAGTTGCCTTAGTTGCAATGTTTATATTATCATTTGAATAGTAATTAAAGTACTCTTAATGAGTGCTTTTTTTTATTTTTTATGATATAATTTTGTAAAATATAAGGAGAAATGTATATGTTTAAGATAGAAAAAGCGAGAGAATGTGATTCATTACAAATAGCTTTAGTTAATGTTTATACTTGGAAAACACAGTATACTGGCTTAATACCAGATGAACTAATAGATACTAGAATAAGAAATGTAGAATTTTCAGAAGGAAAAATTAAAGAGCGAATAAAAGAAGATGGAAACTATATTGTTGTAAAAAAAGATAATACCGTAGTAGGATTTGTAAGATATGGAAAATGTGATATGAAAGATTATGAAAATTATGGAGAGATAAAAGCGTTATATTTACTTGAAGGTTTTCAGGGCAATGGTTTTGGTAGAGAATTATTTGAGATAGCAAGAGAAAAATTAAAAAATATGGGATATACTAAAATGCGTATAAATTGTCTTAAAGGTAATCCTACACTTGATTTTTATATCCATATGGGTGGAAAACATATTGGTGAGTTTGAAAATAACATATCTGGATTTAGTGTAATGGAGGATATAATCATTTATGATTAGAAAAAAAGACAGTAAAGATATAAAAAAAATTATGGATATTTGGATAGCTTCTAATCTAGATGCACATAATTTTATTAGTAAAGATTACTTTTATAATAATTTTGATTTTGTTAAAGACGCTATTGAAAATGCTACTGTATACGTATATGAGCAAGAGAGCAAGGTTATTGGATTTGTAGGCATAAATCAAGAATTTATTGAAGGAATATTTGTAGATAGAAATTATCGCTCTAAAGGTATTGGAAAGAAACTTATAGATTACTGTAAGAAAAATTATAATACTTTAAGTCTTAATGTATATTGTAAAAATAAAAAAGCAATAGAGTTTTATAAAAGAGAAGGCTTTGAGAGTTGTGAAAAAAAACTAGAAAAAGATAATAAAGAATTTGAATATGTAATGAAATGGAAAAGATATTGATACAAATATATAAAATGCATATAAATTATGAGCATAATAGTAAACATGCTTGTTTTATAATATAATATATGCTATAATCTTTTTGAAATAATGAAGAATTTTATTATTTTAGGGGGTGAAATATATGACAAAAGCAGAGATGATAAAAGCATTAGCTGAAAAAACTGGAATGACTAAAGCTGACAGCGAAAGAGCTTTCAATGGAGTTTTTGAAGTTGTTAAAGAAGAACTTGAAAAAGGAAATAAAGTTGCAGTAGCTGGTTTTGGTACATTTAGAATTTCTCAAAGAGCTGCTAGAATGGGTAAAAACCCTAGAACTGGTGAAGCTATAAAAATACCTGCAAGTAAATCAGTTGCATTTAAAGCTGGTACAGAATTAAAAGCTAAAGTTAACTAATAAAAAAATTGCTAGTACATTAATTGTACTAGCTTTTTTGTTGCTAAATATAATTTTAAATGTTATACTATTTTTAGCAAAATAAAGGAGTTGTAGTATATGAAATTTAACTTTTGTGATATTAAAACGACTAAAGATATTAATAAAGCTAATTGTATAACACATAGTGGTACCTTTCATGCAGATGAAGTGTTTGCTACAGCTATTTTATCATTAATATTAAATGATATTGTTATATATAGAGCAAATGAAATAAAGCAAGAAATGAGTACAGCTATAGTATATGATGTTGGACTTGGAAGATTAGATCATCATCAAGCCGGAGGAAATGGTCAAAGAGAAAATGGTGTTTCTTTTGCAGCTTGTGGACTTGTTTGGAGAGAGTATTATAAAGAAGTTTTAAGTAATATAGGAATAGATAAAAAAGACATTAACTATTTAAAAGATCAGATAGATAAAAATTTAATACAATTTATTGATGCAAATGATAATGGAATTACTCCTAAAATTAGTACTGAATATAAGTATGTAAATTTAGCTAATATAATTGCACAATTTAATCCTAATTGGAATGAAAATGTTGATTCAGATGAGAAATTCATAGATGCGGTAAATTTTGCAAAAGTTGTACTTGAAAATGAAATCTGTTCTGAAATTTCAAAATTTAAAGCTAAATCAATAGTAGAAAAAGCAATTGAAGATTCGAAGGATAATATTATGATATTAGATGAATTTATGCCTTGGAAAGAGTTTATATTAGAATCAAAATCTAAAAAGGCAAAAGATATATTATTTGTTGTATTTCCTTCAAATAGAGGAGGATACAATGTTTATGCTGTTCCTAAAGAAGCAGGAAGTTTTGAAAATAGAAAGAGTTTTCCAAAGGAATGGGCTGGGTTAAGAGATGAAAAATTGCAAAAAATTACAGGAGTAAATAGTGCGGCTTTTTGTCATATAGCATGTTTTATTTGTACTGCTAAGACTAAAGATGATGCTATAAAGCTTGCAAATTTAGCAATAGAAAATGAAAAAGGAGAATAAGATGAGTGAAGAATGGAAAAAAGATAGAATAGGCTCTGCTATTAGAGGAGAAAATCCAATGGTTATTGCAACTTTAAAAAGTGGATTTGCAGTCATTGGAGATACACAATTTTTACCAGGATACTGCGTATTACTTCCAAATAGAAATGTAAATTCATTAAATAATCTATCTTTAAATGAACGTAGAGATTTTCTTATAGATATGTCTTTAATAGGAGATGCAATACTTACTGTTTGTAATCCTAGAAGAATAAATTATGAGATATTAGGAAATACAGATGTTTTTTTACATGCACATATATTTCCAAGATATGAATGGGAAGAAGAAGAGAGAAAAAAAAGACCAGTTTGGGATTATCCGAAAAACAATTGGACTGATGAGGATAAACAGTTCTTTAATATAAAAGATGGAGAAAAATTAAAAGAAAATTTAAAAATTGAGATAGAAAAATTAAAGCAAAAATATTATTTAGATTAAAAAGGAGACTAAGGATTGATGATTTCTACTGCACATTATAACTCACCTTTAGGTGATATATTACTAGCAAGTAAAGATAATAAATTAATAGGATTATGGATTGAAGGTCAAAAGTATTTTTTATCTAGTATAAAGGAAGAAATACAAGAAAATTCTAATGATGGAGTCTTATTAGCAACTAAAAGTTGGTTAGATAGATATTTTAATGGACAAAAACCTAATATAGATGAGCTAAATTTAAGTCCTATTGGGAGTGATTTTAGACAAGCTGTATGGAAAATACTTTGTAAAATACCATATGGAGAAACAATTACATATAATGATATAGCTAAAGAAATTGCAAGACAAAGAAAAATAAAAAAGATGTCGGCACAAGCTATTGGTGGTGCTGTAGGACACAATCCAATTTCGATAATAATACCTTGCCATAGAGTTGTAGGTACAAATGGAAACTTAACTGGATATGCGGGTGGAATTGAAAAGAAAATTTGGCTTTTACGACATGAGCATGTTAATATGGAAAACTTTTTTATTCCAAAGAACTAATTAAAAAAGTCACTTAGTAGTCATTTTTGTATGTTAATATAAAAATAAGATATACGGAGGTGACTTAAATGAATAGAATTGAATCATATATTAGACTTGCAATAATTATAATTTTGTTTGTACTAGTTTTATATTTACCAATTTTATTTGTTTTAAAGAGGAAAGGAAAAAGTGCAATTAGACAACTGAGTTATATAGGACTATTTTGTTCTTTGTTTATTATTATTTTTGCAACTATATTATATGTAAGGATAAGTTTGCCTCCAAAGCAATATTTTTTAAATCTAATACCATTTAATTGGACAAGTGATGCGGATGCTATAGAACAATTAGTAAATGAGAAAATTCCTAATATACTACTTTTTGTACCTTTAGGATTTTTTATACCAGCAGTTTTTAGGACAAAAAGAAAATTATATAAGATAGTTATAATTTCTTTTTGTATAACTTTTAGTGTAGAATTTATACAGTACTTTATTGTAAGGCTGGCGGATATAGATGATATTATTACTAATGTTTTAGGAGGGATTATTGGATATCAAATATTTCAATTAATAAATAGAATTTTTATTAATATTAAAATATGGCAAAATTTTATAGGGGGAAAAAAGTATTATGAACAAAAAGAGGTGTAAATGGTGCAATTTGGATAATTCGTTATATGTTAAATACCATGATGAAGAATGGGGAATAAAGAATTTTAACGATGACTATTTATTTGAAATGCTAATACTTGAATCCTTTCAAGCAGGCCTTTCGTGGGAATGTGTTTTAAATAAAAGAGAAAATTTTAAAAAAGCATATGATAATTTTGACTTAAATTTAGTATGCAAATATGATGACAAGAAAATAAGTGAATTAATTAATAATAAGGGTATAATTAGAAATAAATTAAAGATAAAAGCAAGTATAAATAATGCTAATATTTTTAAAAAGATAGTAGAAGAGTTTGGTTCTTTTTACAATTATTTAAATACCTTTATTAATGGTGTTACAGTATTTGAAATAGGAAAAAGCACTAATGAAAAATCAGATAAGATATCAAAAGACTTACAAAAAAGAGGTATGAAGTTTGTTGGGAGCACTATTATTTATGCATATTTACAAGCAATTGGTATAATTTATTCTCATGAGAAAGAGTGCTTTTTATATAAAAATAGTTAATAATATACTATTATAGTTTAAATTGTGGAGGAGAAGATGAAAAGAGAAGATAATAAAAATGGAAAAATAGCATCATCTTTATATTATTTAGCATCAGCATGTTTTTTTATCGTAGCAATAATAAATTTGGCTAAGAGTAATACTGATATTGGTGTGGTATTTTTATGTTTAGGTTCTACTTTTTTATGCTTTGGAAGCGTATATTTGGGTGAAGATAAAGAAAAAGATGATAAGAATGAAAAATAAAATATTTTGGAGGTAATTTATGAAAATAATAACTGTATGTGGTAGCTATAAATTCAAAAAAGAAATGGTTGAAATTACAGAATACTTTACTTTAAAAGGAAATTGTATGCTTATGCCTAATGAACTTTCAAGAAAGAATAAAGAGGCATACACACAAGAAGAAGCTATTATGATAGATAAAATGCATAAGGAAAAAATAAAGATATCAGATGCTATATTAGTTGTAAATGTAAATAATTATATTGGAAGTAGTACAAAGTCAGAAATTGAGTTTGCAAAATCACTTGGTAAAGAAATTTTATATTATACTGATTTGAAGGAGAATATATAAAATGAAAGAGATAGATAAAATAGCACTTATATATATCAAAGATAAAAAGATTTTAACAACATTGTCTAAGGGAAAAGATACGTATTATTTACCTGGGGGAAAAAGAGAAAAAAACGAAAAAGATGAAGATACTTTGGTAAGAGAATGTAAAGAAGAGTTAACAATAGATATAGATATTAATTCAATTAAATATTATGGTACGTTTGAAGCACAAGCTCATGGAAAAGCAGAGGGAATAATTGTAAAAATGACATGTTATATTGCAAATTTTACTGGAAAAATACAACCAAGTTCAGAAATTCAAGAAGTAAGGTGGCTTGGATATAATGATTTAAATTTAATATCTCCAGTAGATAGATTAATATTTAAAGATTTATTTGAAAATGGGTTAATAAAATAAAAAAAGGAGAAAGGTAGAATATGGTTATAGATGGAAAGAGAATTTTCTTAAGAAATTGGAAAGATGAAGATATAAATGACTTAGTTAATGGACTAAACAATATTAATGTCTCAAAATGGTTAGCAAATATTCCATATCCATATACTGTAAAAGATGCGCAAGATTTTATAGCATATTCAAAAAGCTTAAAAGATAATTCAAAGGATTTAATGCTTGCTATTGTTTTAAAAGATAATAATAAAGTTATAGGTGGAACATCTATACAAAATATAAATATTAAAGATGGAACAGCTGGTGGTGGAATATGGTTAAATGAAAAATACCAAAAAAATGGATATGGTATAGAAGCATTTTGCTTAAGAGCAAAATATTGTTTTGAAGCGTTAAATTTAAGAAGACTTGAAAATGGATATTTTTATGGTAATGAAAAATCAAGAAATATGCAAAAAAAATTAGGATATAAAGATGAAGGAGTAAGAAGAAAAAAATATTATTGTTTGGTTACAAAAGAATATAAGGATGAATGTATAACTGGTTTACAAAAGAAGAATTTATTGATATAATTAAAGAAAATTAATATAATTTTTAGGAGTGAAAAATGATTAAAGTAGAACATGTTACAAAAAAATTTATAAGATATAAAAATAAAAAAGAAAAAGAGGAATTTTGTGCGGATAAAGATATATCTTTTGAAGCAAAAGACGGTGAAATAATAGGAATACTTGGACCTAATGGTGCTGGAAAAACAACATTATTAAGAATGATTGCTGGAATTTTAGAACCAAGTGAAGGTAAGATTACTTTTGATAAATTAAATTATAAAGAAAATGAAATAGAAATAAAAAGAAATATTGCATATTTATCTGGAAACACAAAATTATATGATACATTGTCTTGTTACGAGCTTTTAAAAATGTGTTGTGACATATATGGAGTATCAGACTTAGAATGTGAAAAAAGAATAAAAGAGATATCTAAAGTTTTAAATATGGATCAATTTTTATACAATAAAATAGAAAATCTATCAACAGGGCAAACGCAAAAGGTAAATATTGCAAGATGTTTGATACATGATCCCAAATACTATATTTTAGATGAAGCTACCACAGGTCTTGATATAATTTCTAGTCAAATTATATTGGATTTTATAAAAAAAGAAAAGTCAAAAGGAAAAATAATACTATATTCTACACATTATATGGAAGAAGCAGAAAATATTTGTGATAAAGTAATAATGATTAACAAGGGTGAAGTTATAAAATCTGGAACACCTAATCAAATAAGAGAAGATACAAATACTACAAATTTAAGAGACGCTTTCTTTTATATGATTGGAGGTGCTTTAGATGAAGAATAATTTATTTAATATATTAAAAAAGGAGATAAGAGAAGTATTTAGGGACAAAAAATCTCTTGCTATGATGCTAATAATACCTATTTTTATACCGCTTTTGGTTATAGGCATGTCTGCTTTATTTGAATCTCAGATGAATAAAGATGTAGAAGAGTATAATAAAATAGGTTTTGCATATCAAATGACTGATGAGGAAAAAAGTATTGCAGATCAAATGAATATAGATGCAGTGATAGAAAGTGAAGAAGAATTAGTAAAAAAATATGATAATGGAGAGATTGATTTGTATGTTACAAAGGATGAAAATAAATATATTATAAATAGTGATGGCTCTGATAATAGCTCTTATTCAACGGCTCTAGTAGAATCATATTTTAATGTATATAAGGAATATTTACAGCAAACTTATTTAACTGAAAATAACATAGATGCAAATAAAGTGCTAGATATAATAACAGTAGAAGAAAATGTAATAGAGCAAGACAATTTTTTTGCAGATTATATAAAAAATTATGCTTTTTTATTTATAATTATGGCTATAACAGTATCTGCTACATATCCTGCAACAGATACAACAGCAGGAGAAAGAGAAAGAGGAACTTTAGAGACTTTACTTACTTTCCCAATAAAGAGCAAAGATATAATTATAGGAAAATTCTTAGGTGTAACAATGTCATCTGTAGTAACTGGTATTATTAGCTTAGTTTTGGCAATAATATCGTTAGCATTTACTCAAAATATGTTTACAATATATGAAGGAGTAGATATAATGTATTCACCAATTAGCATTATATTTGCTGTTTTAGTAATAATTGCATACTCTTTTTTTATAAGTGGTCTATGTATTGCAATAGCAAGCACTTCTAAAACATTTAAAGAGGCACAAAGTGCACTAACTCCACTTACATTTATATCATTATTTCCTGGGATGATTGCTTTTATGATTGGAGTAACAACAACACCTATATTATCTATAGTACCATTTTTAAATTTTACTTTAATATTTACAGATATTAATAATGGTAATATTAATATATTAAATATTTTGCTTATGATAATTTCTACGATAATTTATATAAGTGTTGTTTTGGTATATATAATAAAACAGTATAAATCTGAAAAGGTACTTTTTGCAAAATAAAAAAGAAGTAGGTATCAAGTTTAATTACTTGTATCTACTTCTTTTTCAAGTTCTTTTAGAAAAAGTTCTGCAGGCTTAGAGAATATTTGATATTTTTTCCATATAATATTTATTTCTGTTTCAAGCTTTGGCATTAATGGTCTGAATCTAAAATTAGAAAAATCATCTGAATTTATAAGTTTATCTAGTGTTAGAGCATATCCTAGTCCGTTATTTACCAAAATAGATGCGTTATACACAAGATTGTATGTAGCTATAATGTTAAGTTTATTAATATCCTTTTTTATCCATTTAGAAAATTCTGATGTGGCAGGAACTTCTCTAGATATAATTAGCGGTTTATTAATTAAATCTTTAGGCTCTATATAATCTAGATTTGCCAGTGGACTATCTTTTCTCATTAAGATTCCCCATACGTCTTTTTTAGGCAATGTTAAGTAGTTATATTTGGTTTTGTCAAAAGGGCATAGTACAATTCCAAAATCTATTAGACCATTATCAAGATTATCAAAAACATCTTGTCCATCGTCGCTTGATATATTAAAAAAAATATTTTTATGTTTGTTTTGTATATTTTTTATACATTTAGCAATAATATCAATTGCTTCTGTTTCTCCTGTACCTATGTATACTTGTCCTTCAATATTTTCGCTAGTCATTTCACTTTCCGTTTTTCGTACAAGTTCAATAATTTCTTCAGCTCTTTTTCTAAATAAAATACCATCTTCAGTTAATGTTATCTTTTTATTACCTCTAATAAAAAGTTGCTTTCCAAATTCTTCTTCTAAATCTTTTAACTGTCTTGAAAGTGTGGGTTGTGAAAGATGTAAAAACTTTGCAGCACCAGAAATACTTTGTTCTCTTGCTACAGCTAAAAAATAGTTTAATACTCTTATTTCCATTTTCTCTCTCCTTTTTTATCATATTTTATTATATTTTGATATAGCTGTCAAGCATATCAAATTATGCAAAATAAGTATTTGCTATAGTATAATTTAACTGATATAATTATTTTAGATGATAGATAAAAGAATAAGGAGAAGAATTTGAAAAGAGAACAAATTATTCAAAATCTAAAAGATGTAGGACTTAGTTTTGGACAAATCGAAGAAATATTAATGATATATAAAGAGGGAAAGATAAGTTATATTTACGAGATAATGGATAATTATAGAAAAGGAAAGCTAGAGTCTGTACATAAATTGCAAAAACAAATAGACTATTTAGATTTCTTTTTATATAAACTAAAAAAGGAGGACAAGAATAAGTGAGTAAAAAAATGTAATTATTGCTATTATAATAATTATTCTAATAATAGGAATGGTAATTTATTTTATAATAAATAATAAAGGAGGGGAGAAGAGAAGAGTATGAAAGAAGTTAATAATCAAAATTATACAGAACAAAATCAAGATATGGCACAAGCACCTGTTTTTAATTTTGAAACAAGAACAGTAACTTTAAATAGTGATTATGAAATGCCACCAAACGGTATAGGAACATATAGTTTAACTGGAGACGAATGTTATAATTCAATAATAAGTGCATTAAATTCAGGTGTAAGACTAATTGATACAGCATATATGTATCACAATGAAGAAGAAATAGGAAGAGCAATTAGAGATTCAGGTGTACCTAGAGAAGAAATATTTGTTATTACAAAAATATATCCAACTCAATTTAATGATCCAGAAAGTGCAATAGAAATGTCTTTAGAAAAATTAGATATAGGTTATATAGATATGATGCTATTACACCATCCAGGAGACGGAGATGTAGAAGCATATAAAGCAATGGAAAAATATGTAGAACAAGGACTAATTCACTCTATTGGACTTTCTAATTGGTATATAGAAGAATTAGATGAGTTTTTACCACAAGTAGATACAGTTCCAGCACTTGTGCAAAACGAAATACACCCATATTATCAAGAATTAGAAGTAGTACCATATATTCAAAGTAAAGGTATAGTAATGCAAGGTTGGTATCCTTTTGGAGGTAGAGGTCATACATCAGAGTTATTAAATGATGAAACAATAATAGAAATTGCAAATAGTCATAATGTAACAGCAGCACAAGTAATTTTAAGATGGAATTTACAAAGAGGGGTTGTTGTAATTCCTGGTTCAAGTAATCCAGACCATATAAAAGAAAACACAGAAATATATCATTTTGAACTAACAGATGAAGAAATGCAGAAAATAGAAAGTCTAAATCGTGACGAAAAACATGATTGGTACTAAAGGAGAGATAAATAATGAATGTAGTAGCGATAAATGGAAAATACACAAATAATAAAGAACTAATGATTATTCCTGATGCAGTTCATACAGATTTATATGATAACTTAGATATAATCCCTTTTGATAAAATAGAAGAATTTTTTAAAATTTATTTAAAATAAATATAATAAAATACTTTATACGTTACGTATAGAGTATTTTTTGTTTCTGTGTTATAATTTTTTTAAAGATTAAGTAGTATAGTAAATAGGAGATAAAAATATATGCAAAAAATAAAAGATAATATTTTTGAAATTGAGTTAGAGGACATAAATGAATTTTTTAACACTAGGGATGAAAACTTAAATAAAGGAGATTTTGGAACTGTAGGTATTATGGGAGGATGCAATAATTATTCTGGTGCAGTAAAACTTGCTAATATGAGTTTTTGTGCACTAAGAGCTGGTTGTGGAATATCACGTGTTATTATACCAAGTACTATTAAAGATTCTGTTGCACCACATCTTCTTGAACAGACATTATTTTTAATGGATTCAGATAAAGATGGACACATGATATATAATAAAGAAAAAGTAAAAGAGGCATTATATAAATTAGATGCTTTAGCCTTTGGTATGGGGCTTGGAAATGGAGAAGATAATAAGAAAATATTAGAAGAAATTTTACAAGTATTTTCAGGCACAGTTATATTAGATGCAGATGGATTAAATACACTTTCAAATATGGATATAGAGATACTTAATAAAACTAATGCAAAGGTAGTTTTAACGCCACACTTAAAAGAATTTGAAAGATTAAGTAAAATAGATTTAGAAGCTATAAAAAATGATAGTATAAATATTGCTATAGAGTTTGCTAAAAAGTATAATGTTATATTGCTTTTAAAAGGAAGTACAACAATAGTAACTGATGGAAATATAACATATTTAGTAAAACGTGGTTGCGCAGGTATGGCCACTGCGGGGAGCGGAGATGTATTATCTGGGGTGCTTAGTGGTACTTTAGGATATAAGGAAACAAGTGCTTTATCTGTTGCAGCTTGTGCTTATCTTGCAGGACTTGCAGGAGAACTAGCTCAAGAAAAGTATTCAGATATTTCAATGACAGCATCTGGTACAATAGAATTTATACCAGAAGCAATTAAATATATAAGAGAATGTAAAAATAACTTAGTTGAAATTGAAGATTTTAATAAAATAGATATAAGAGTAGGTACAATTGTAGATGCAAGTATTAATAAAGGTGCAAAAAAAAGTGCATATAAACTAAAAATAGATTTTGGAGAAGATATTGGTATAAAAATGTCTTCTGCACAAATAACAGAGCTTTATACTACAGAGGAGTTAATAGGAAAACAAGTTATAGCAGTAACAAACTTTAAACCTGTAAGAATATCACAGGTAAAAAGTGAGGTATTAGTACTAGGAATAGATTCTAAAAATGGGGTAATCTTATTAGAGCCTAATAAAGAGGCTAAAAATGGTAGTAAGGTATATTAAAATGGTAAGAATTGCATTTCTTACCATTTTTTTGGATTTGTAGGATCTTTAATTTGATTAGATAAAACTTTATCATATATTTCTAATTTATGATTTAAAAATATAGAACTTTGATTTAATTTTTTTATTTCTTCATCTATTAATTTCTTTTGCTCTAGTATTATATTTTTTCTTTCTTTTACAGTAGAATCACCTATTAAACATAAATTTACATATTCTTTTATTGATTTAATTGACATACCACAGTTTCTTAAGCATATTATTCCTTGTATCCAGTTTAATGTTTCTTCGTCAAATATACGGTTATTATTTTTATCTCTTTTTAAGTTTGGAATTAAGTTTTCGTCAGAATAATATCTTACTGCATGTTCAGATATATTAAATTTTTTAGCAACATCTTTTACTGTTAACATTATAAAAATCTCCTTTTTATTTAAAAAACTATTGACTTAGAGTTACTCTAAAGTGATATAAATATATCATGTTTAAAATAAAAATGCAATAGGGAGGAAAAAAATATGAAAGAAGTTGTTTTAAGTAATGGTGTTAAAATGCCAATATTAGGATTTGGAGTATATCAAATTCCAGATTTAAATGAATGCGAAAAAGTGGTAAGTGATGCAATAAAAGTAGGATATCGTTTAATTGATACAGCACAAGCATATAATAACGAAGAAGCGGTAGGAAATGCTATAAAAAAATCTGGAATCGATAGAGAAGAATTTTTTGTTACTTCTAAAGTATGGATATCAAATGCAGGTGAAGAAAAAGCATATGCTTCAATACTTGAATCACTAAAAAAATTACAGATGGATTATATAGATTTGATGCTAATACATCAACCTTTTGGATATTATTATGGAACTTATAGAGCAATGGAAAGAGCATATAAAGAGGGAAAAATAAAGGCAATAGGTGTTTCTAATTTTTATCCAGATAGATTTATAGATATTGCAAATTTTGTTCAGATACCACCAATGGTAAATCAAGTTGAAACACATGTATTTATGCAACAGAAAAAAGCACATGAAGTTATGCAAAAATATAGTTGTATACATGAGTCATGGGGACCTTTTGCAGAAGGAAGAAAAGAATTTTTTAATAATGAGACTTTAGTTGAAATTGGTAAAAAGTATGGTAAAACATCTGCACAAGTCGCACTTAGATATTTAATTCAAAATAATGTAGTAGTAATTCCTAAAACTGTACATAAAGATAGAATGGAACAAAATTTTAATGTTTTTGATTTTGAACTTTCAAATGAGGACATGAATAAGATATCTAAACTTGATGAAAAACAAAGTTTATTCTTTTCACATTATGAGCCAGAAACAGTAGAACAATTTATGGTTTGGGGTGGAAGAAAGTAGTATTTAAAAGAGAATGAATTTAAAAATAAGATAATTTTTTAATTATCTTATTTTTTCATTTAGGAAAAATTATTTTTATTATAATATAAGTGATATATTTTATTGTATTTTAAAGAAAAGAATGATATTATTATATAAAAATATATTGATATATATAATAGGAGGAGAAATGTTTAAATTACATTCAAAATACAAACCAACAGGAGATCAACCAGAAGCAATAGAGACTTTAGTAGATGGAATAAAAAAAGGATACAAAGGAGAAACATTGCTTGGTGTTACAGGATCGGGAAAAACATTTACAATTGCAAATGTAATAGCAAAAGTAAATAAACCTACCATTGTAATGGCACATAATAAAACTCTTGCAGGACAGTTATATAGTGAGCTTAAAGAATTTTTTCCAGAAAATGCTGTAGAATATTTTATATCTTATTATGATTATTATCAGCCAGAAGCTTATATTGCATCTACTGATACATATATTGAAAAAGAGAGTCAGATAAATGATGAAATAGATAAATTAAGACATAGTGCAACTGCAGCACTTTTTGAAAGAAAAGACGTTATAATTGTTGCATCTGTATCGTCAATTTATTCTTTGGGTTCACCAGAAGACTATAGTTCAATGGTATTATCTGTAAGACCTGGAATGAAAATTGATAGGGATGCAGTTCTTGAAAGATTAATTGAAATGCAGTATACAAGAAGTGAAATGGACTTTAAACGAGGTGAATTTAGAGTAAAAGGTGATGTATTGGATATTTTTCCAGCTGGAAATGGCGAAGAAGCAATAAGACTTGAGTTTTTTGGAGATGAAATTGATAGAGTATGTCTTATTGAAGCTATAACAGGAAAGGTTAAAGCTACCTCTAAACATGAATTTATTTATCCTAAATCACATTATGTTATACAAAAAGAAAAAATTGATTCAGCAATAGATAAGATAAAAATAGAATTAGAAGAGAGGATAAAATATTTTAAAGAAAGAGATAAAGTTGTAGAAGCATATAGAATTGAACAAAGAACTAATTTTGATATTGAAATGCTTAAAGAAACAGGTTTTTGTCAAGGAATAGAAAATTATTCCGCAGTCTTATCTGGTAGAGGAAAGGGATCAACACCATACACTCTATTTGATTACATGGGAGATGATTTTTTAGTTGTTGTTGACGAATCGCATGTTACAATTCCACAAATTAGAGGAATGTATAATGGTGATAGAGCAAGAAAAGAGTCTTTAGTAGAAAATGGCTTTAGACTTCCATCAGCTTTTGATAATAGACCGCTAAGATTTGAGGAATGGGAACAAAAAGTAAAACAAGTTATATTTGTTAGTGCAACACCTGCAGATTATGAAAAAGCACATTCAGAAGTTACCGCAGAGCAAATTATTAGACCAACTGGACTATTAGATCCTAAAATTATTGTAAAGCCTACAGAAGGTCAAATAGAAGATCTTACAAAAAATATTAATGATGTAGTGTCAAGAGGAGAAAGAGTTTTAGTTACAACTCTTACTAAAAAAATGGCAGAAGAACTTACTGCATATTTATCTGAAAAAGATATAAGAGTACGATATATGCACTCAGATATTGAGGCATTAGACAGACTTGAGATAATAAGAGATTTAAGACTAGGTAAGTTTGATGTACTTGTTGGAATAAATCTTTTAAGAGAGGGATTAGATATTCCAGAAGTGTCTCTTGTTACAATTCTTGATGCAGATAAAGAAGGATTTTTACGTAGTGAAAGATCCTTAATTCAAACAATAGGTAGAGCTGCTAGAAACTCTAATGGAAGTGTTATAATGTATGCAGATGAACTTACTGAGTCAATGGAGAAAGCAATACACGAGACAAACAGAAGAAGAGAGATCCAAATGAAATATAACGAATTACATGGCATTGTTCCACATACAATAGTAAAAGAAGTAAGAGATAGTGTAAAAGCTACATTTAAAGAGGAAGATGAGCAAGAAGAAATAAATGTTAAAAAAGGTGAATCAATAGAAGAATCAATTGAAAGATTAACAGAAGAAATGATGGCGTATGCTAGAAAATATGAGTTTGAAAAGGCAGCAACAATAAGAGATTTTATTGAAGAACTTAAAAACATGAAATAAGGTGATTCTATGGGATTTATAATAATAGACAAAATAAAAAATAATAACAAAAAAATAATGATTTTTACTGAGGGGACTATTTTAAAGCCAAAACATAAAAATAATTTTTTTTCTAGAATTAATATGACAAATTATATTCCAATAGATAATGCAATTAATACTTTAAAAAAATGGCAAGAAGAAGGATATGAAATTATTTATCTTACATCGCTTAAAGGAAGAGGGGCTATGAAAATGGCTCAGCATTTAGATGAGCTTGGATTTACAGGCTCAATGGTTGGATATAGACAAAAAAATCAGGATTATGCAACTTTAATTAAAGAGGAGCTACCAGACATACTAATTGAAGATAACTGTAGTAGTATAGGTGGTGAAGAAAATATGTGTTATAATCTTTTAAGTGAGGATCTTAAAAAAGAAATAAAACACATAGTTGTAGAAGAATTTCAAGGAATAGATAATGTTAAATTATATTAGTTAGGTGGATATTTTTATCCATCTTTTTTATTTTGTTTATCTTCTTTTGAATAAATAAAACTTTTTTGCATATATAATACTAGGTGATTGAACATGGAAGATAAAAATAAAGGGTTTAAAGAGCAAAATATTGTAATTCAAAATAGGGAAAAAGCAGTTGTAACTGGTGTGGAAGATATTTTGAGTTTTGATGATGAGCTTGTAATAGTCCAAACAGATTTAGGACTTTTAACTATAAAAGGAGAGAGTCTAAAGATGAATAAGTTAAACTTAGATAATAATGAACTTATAATTGAAGGAAAAACAAGTGCAATTGCATACTCAGATGCTGCTCAAAATAAAAAACAAGGGATAATGAATAAGTTATTTAAGTAGGTATATGTCAGTAGTAAAACAATTTAATGACTTTATATTTTTTGTGATACTTGGAATTATAATATCTTGTATTTTTGATATATTTAGAACTTTAAGAAAGGTACAAAAGAAAAATTCTATATATGTTGTAATGATACAAGATATTATATTTTTTGTTATTATAACAATTTTGACAGCAATATATATGGTAAATGTAATAGACGATAGAATCAGAGTATATATGTTCATAGCTATGGCAATAGGGGTAGCTATAAGTAGAAAGATTATAAGTAAATCTTTAATTAAATTTTATAGTGCTATTTTTTATACAATATTTAATAGTATAAAATTTTTATGTGTTCCTTTGGAGCTATGGAAAAGTGTTATATGTAAAATAAGCAAAAAAATCATAAAAAAATGTTGCAAATTGTTTTCTCTTATGATAAATTTAAAATGTAAACTACTATCTGTTTTTGGCAAGAAGAATAATTTTAGAGAAAAAAGAGGGTTAAATAATGAAACAAAATCAACAAATGAAAGGAAGAAACGTAAAAAAGAGAAAAAAGTCTCTTAATATAGTACATATTGTATCTTTTGCATTTATACTGTACTTTGTAATTACGTTTTTTGACCAACAAATACAGATTAATAAATATAATTCTCAAATAGAAATGTATAATAAAGAAATTGAAGCTAAAAAAAGTTTAGTAGAGTATTACAAGAATCAAAACGAAAACATAACCACTGATGAATATATAGAATCGGTTGCAAGAGAAAAATTAGGGCTTGTAAAACCATATGAAACGGTTTATGTCGATTCAAATAAAAAGTAATAGAGCAATCAATAAATTAAGTTGATTGCTCTATTTTTGTCATTTTTATTGTAACAGAATAATCATCTGTTTCAGCATATATTTTTAGATCTGTTGACGTATTATTTATAAACTTTAAATCTAAGCTGGGATATAATATTGTTGCATCTTTGTCTGCAGGAACATAGTTTACTCTTCTACTATGTGCATGTCTTTCAGTTATTTCTAAATTTGCAAGAAGAGCAACATTATATAGAGTGCTACTTATCTGACACATTCCACCACCGCTTATTTGTATAAGTGTTCCATCATCATCAAAACCTGTTGCTTTTTTAAAACCATTTTCTTCTCCCATAGGACCAATTGTGTTGTTAAATGAGAATTCTTCACCTGCTTTAATAGTTGTTCCATTTAAGATAGAACAAGCTTTTTGAATATTGTATATTCTATTTTCTTCATTGTCATATAGAGTAGACGTATATGTTGCAACTTCTACCTCTTCATATTTTATTTCTTTTTGTGCAGTAACATTTTCATTATTATTATTGTTTAAGTTTATATTTTCATTTAAAGAGGCAATGTTGTTTTTTATTTCGTTTGAATTTAAAGTATTATTATTTTTATATAACATATAAATAAGATATCCTATTATAAAAAGGATAAGTATAATTGCAATAACACTTATATAATTTGAATTATTTTTCTCTTTATTCATAAAATCAACCTCAATAATATTATTTGAAAAAATATAGTAATTATTACTTTTTAAATTAACTAAATTTTGGTATTTTTATATCAAAAGATTTTTAAAAAACTTGACATAAAAATAAAATAATGTTATAATACCATAGATAATTTTAATGTGGATTTTTTAGATTAATATTATGAAAACTAAATTATATTTAATTAAATAAAAGAAAGGAGAGGTATGTATGCAGTTATACAACGACTATAATTCAAAAGACAAGTTTAAGGTTATTTTTAATGAGATAGAAACAAGTAACATAAAACATTCTTTAGGGGATAGCAACATAAGTATTAGAAACCTTGTTTTATGCTATTACATAGAAAAAAGATTGCCTAAACTTTTTGAAGAATGTAGCAATAAAAGAGTAATGGTCTTAAACATTCAAAACGACGACAGATATATTACTGCTTTAGTGCTTTTACAAGATATTACTGCTGGCTTTATTAAGCCTAAAGAAAAAAGTAATTTATTTAGAGTTACCGAAGTTACATTTGAAAATGGAAAAGCATTTAAAAAATGGCTTTTAAATAGCAAAAAAGAATACGCATATAAAATTACCGAAGTGACATCAAGAAGTGTTAAAGTAATTATTTTTAACATGAGTAAATTTGATGAGCTTTCAGTGTCAGAAGTAGGTGCACAGATAAATATTGTATGTAGTATAGCTAAGTACATACTTCTAGAAACTGCTGAAAAGCTTGAAAAATGTTTTAGTTAAAAAGTCTTCATATGAAGACTTTATTTTTTATATTATAGGAAAAATCAATTTTTCTTAAATTATAATATTCTCACAAGGGATAAGAATATGAGATTAAGTTTTAAATATGTTGTAAATAAAGAACAAAAAGAAATAATAAAAAAATTTATAAAAAGAAAGGAAGAATAGGTGGAAACTTAAATACAACATCTTAATAAAAACTCCAAAACTATTTCTTAGTTTTGGAGCGTAACAAATAAAATTTGTTAGTTTTGGTCGCACTTTAACGAAAAAGTTAAAACGCTATTTCTATATTATATGTAGTTAACCAAAAATCAATTTGAATAATAAAAGCAAGTGTTTGAGGATAAGTCATGAGTTGACCAAATAGGTTTTCTTTAAGCTCTAGACCATGAGTTTCAATTAGTTTTTTTATATATTTTGTATTAAGTATTTCGTGTATTCTAGATTTTGGGTTATTTAAAATTTCAATTAACTTTTCTTCTAACATTTGTAAATACTTTTTACTATAAGTTTTTGGAAAAGGAGATTTTTTTCTATTTGTAATATCAGTTGGTATATCATTTTTAAATGCTTGCTTTAATATATATTTTTCACATATTGTTGAATTATTATTTCTTAGACCAAGTTTTAGTTTTGCATCAACATTATATACATATTCAAATATTCTATGATCTGCATATGGAACTCTTACTTCTAATGAATTACTCATTGACATTCTATCAGTTCTTTCTATTAGAGTATTCATAAAGAATTTTATTGTAAGATAGTTGATTTCTTTAAATTCATTTTCAAATGGGTCTTGAGAAATATGTGAAATAGTTTTTAAAGTGTTATGTTTTACATCTTTAATATACTCAGTTATTTGACCATTTTCTAAAATATCTGGCTTTATTAAAGATTCTCTAAGATTTTCAGATAGAGCCCAAGGAAAGCCTTCTGTATTTTTTAGATGCTCTTTATAAAACCAAGGATATCCACCAAAAATTTCATCTGAACATTCGCCAGATAAAATAACTTTTTCATTGTTTTTTACTATTTCTCTACAAAATACATACATTGAACTATCTACATCTGCCATTCCAGGCATATCTCTTGCAATTACAGATTCATATAGATTATCAAATAAATCTTTATCTGAAACAATTATATTTTTGTGAGTGGTATTTAGATATTTAGTCATAACTTTTACAAAATCACTATCTTTTGTTTGTTGATAGCTATTTGCAACAAAATCTTCATCATTATTTTCATAATTTATAGAATAGGTGTGAAGATTATATATATTATCAGTTGCTATTTTAGTTACAATACTAGAATCAAGTCCTCCAGATAGCATACTTGCAACGCCAACATCTGATACTAGCTGTCTTTTAGTTGAATCAGTTACAAGGTATTTTACATTGTCAATTATTTCATCATCACTATCAATCATTTTCTTTTCTATTAAATCCCAGTATTTTATTATATCTAAAGATCCATCTTTATATATAGCATAGTGTCCAGCTTTTAATTCATATATATCTTTAAAATAGGTTTTACCAGGACTGTGTGCAGGGCCAAGAGATAAAAGCTCAATTAAATTTTCCTTTGTTACAACTGGCTTTATATATTTGCTTGCAAGAATTCCTTTAATTTCAGAAGAAAATATAAATTTATCTTCAAATATTGAGTAAAATAAAGGTTTTATTCCAAGTCTATCTTTTGCTAAGAATAAAGAGTTGTTTGAACTATCATATATAGCAAATGCAAAAATTCCATTTATAAATTTTAGCATTTTTTCCTTAAATTCAACGTATAAGAGTAATAGAACTTCTGTATCACTTTCAGTTTGAAATTCATATCCTCTTGATATTAATATGTTTCTAAGGACATTTGTGTTATATAATTCTCCATTATATACAATTGTGTATTTAGTATTATTTATAGTTTTTTCCATTGGTTGTTTTCCATTTTTTATATCAATTATACTAAGACGTGCATGCCCCAGTGCAATATTTTCATTTATATATATGTTATTATCCGAATTACCTCTTTTTAGAATACTTTCTTTCATTGATAAAATTGTATTATTTTCTGTTATTTTTTCTTTTTGCATATATCCGCAGATACCACACATTAAAATCACCTCATTTCATAATATTAAATATACATATTATTTATGAATAATTTAGAGAATTTTTATTGAAAAAAGTATTGTTTTAAGATAATATTAAAATATAGAGGATATATAAGGGGTGGTTGTATGTTAAACGAAAGAAAGTCAGGTAAGAGTTTAATTTTACTTGTAATAGTAATATTTGTAATGAGTTTTGTACTTTTATTTGTAAGTAGTTTCTTTTATAATAAAGGGGCCGATACAACTCAAGAGGAAGCTTTTAAACTAAATGTGTATGAATATTGCATAGAAGTAGAAGAATATAAAGAGCAACTGACCCAAGAAAATGATAAATATATTGAAGAAGAATTTAATGTATATGGTGTAGATTTAAAATCTGTAATACCAGATATGGTAGAGACAGATTTATCTAAATTTAAAATTGAAAGAGGAAAACTTATATACATAGGAAATGATGAACAAGAAAAAAAGTGGAGTGAAGAAGTAAGGTTATAAGTAAAAAGAGAGGTAGAATTAATTTATGAGAATGTATGATATAATAGAGAAAAAAAGAGATAAGCATGAACTTACTAAAGAAGAAATTGATTTTTTTGTTGAAGGATATAGCAAAGATAAGATACCAGATTATCAAATGTCTGCCCTTTTGATGGCAATATATCTAAATGGTATGACAGATGAAGAATTAAAAAATTTAACTTTTGCTATGGCAAATTCAGCAAAAACACTTGACTTAACAAGTATTAAAATTCCGGGAAAGTACATTGTAGATAAGCATTCAACTGGAGGAGTTGGAGACAAAGTTACTTTGATAGTACTTCCTATTGTTGCAGCTCTTGGAGTAGGAGTTTGTAAAATGAGCGGAAGAGGACTTGGATTTACTGGAGGAACTGCAGATAAACTTGAATCTATTACAGGATATAATGTTAATATACCAATTAATGATGCAATAAGACAAGTACAAGATATAGGTGTATGTTTAATATCACAAAGTCCAGAAATTGCAGTAGCAGATAAGAAAATTTATGCACTTCGCGATACAACAGCAACTGTTGAGTCAATAGACTTAATTGCATCTTCAATTATGTCTAAAAAACTAGCTTCTGGAGTAGATAAAATATTACTTGAAGTAACAGTTGGAAGTGGCGCTTTTATGAAGACTTTAGAAGATGCTAAAAAGCTATCTAAGACTATGGTAAAGATAGGTAAGCTTGCAGGAGTTGAGACAAGAGCAGTTATTACTTCTATGAGTGAACCTCTAGGTAGAAATGTAGGAAATGCGCTTGAGATAAAAGAAGTTATATCTTTTCTTTTATCAGATGAAGATACTCTTGAAAGTGATGAATTAAAAGATTTAAAAGAAGTGGTATATGAGATAGCTGCGCAAATGATAAAGATGTCTGGAATATGTGAAGATATGGAAAAAAATAGAAAAGATATAACCAAGGCTATAGTATCAAGAGCAGCTTATGATAAATTTATTGAACTTGTAAAAGCACAAGGTGGACATATATATAATGTATATATGGACTGGATAGGTCTTAATTTAGATATGCCAGTTCTTGATGATAAAGTAAGATTTTTAAAAGAAATACATGCACAGTCTGATGGTTATATAGTATCAATTGATAGTAAAAAAATAGGAGAAGCACTAGTTGCACTAGGTGGTGGAAGAAATAAAAAAGATGATAAAATAGACTATTCAGTTGGATTTGAGTTTGCAAAAAAAGTTGGAGATAAAGTAAAAGAAGGAGATACAATACTTACAGTACTATATAATGATAAGCAGAAATTTGCAGAAGCTTTTGAATATATAGAAGATGCTATATATATAGATGATATTGAACAAGACGTTGTAAATGCTTTAAGAAATAAACCGCATGTGTTAGATATAATAGACGAATCAAATATATAGTATATGATGACAGAACATAAAAATATGTTCTGTTATTTTTTCCTAAACATTGAAACTTAGAGCTTTTTGTAGTATTATATATATGTATTAATTAGGAGTAGAAAAATGCAAGAAGTAATAGATGTTTTTAAAAATTTAAATATTGAATATAAGTTGATTAGACATCCAGCTATATTTTGTAAAGCTGATGAGTATAAAGTAAAAGATATTGATTTTGGCGGAGTTAAATGCAAAAACCTATTTTTAAAAGATAAAAAGTCAAATAAGTTTTATCTTGTATCACTTCCAGTAGAAAAAAGAGCAGATTTAAAAAAGATATCAGATGAATTACATAGCTCAAGATTATCATTTGGAAATGATGAAGAACTTTGGCAAAAACTTCATATTAAGGCGGGTTCTGTATCAATACTAAATGTTATAGGAGCACCGGATACTGATGTTACTTTTGTAATAGATAAAGAAATCTTAAATTTTTCTAAAGTAACTTTTCATCCAAATGATAATACTGCAAGTATGTGTTTTAACCCAAATGATATAGTAAAGATAATGAATAATTATAATAAAGAATATATTTTCTTGGAAGTGGAGGAATAACTGTGAGAATAATTGCAGGACGAGCTAAGGCAAAAAAGCTAATTAGTCCTAAAACAGATAAAACAAGACCAACTTTAGATAGAGTAAAAGAGGCATTATTTTCAATTATAGATGGATATTTAAAAGATGCTATTGTTTTGGACCTTTTTGGTGGAACGGGTAATTTAGCTTTAGAAGCTATTAGTAGAGGTGCAAAATTTGCTTGGATAAATGATAAAGAAAGCCTTAGTATTTCAACTATATTGTCTAATGCTAAGTTGACTAATAGTTTAGAATGTGTTAAAATAACAAAGAAAGATTATGCAAAATGTTTAAATCAAATAGCAAGAGAAAATATGCTATTTGATGTAATATTTTTAGATCCACCGTATGATAGTATGTTAGGAATTGATACCTTAACAAAAATATCTGAATCTGAAAATCAAGTTTTAAAGAAAGATGGCATAATTATTTATGAAACAGATAGAAATTTTCTTTTAAAGCTAGAGAAAAACAATAGGGCAGAGATTCTAAATGGTTTTAAAAATCTGCAATGTATTGATGAACGAGCTTATGGAAATGTAGTTTTGAAGATGTATAAATGGAGGTAGAAAAATGGAAGTATTCACATTGTTAGAGAATTTAGAAGAAATATTAGAATCAGGGTCTAAAGTACCTTTTTCAACTAAGGTTATGGTAGATGCTGGAGAACTAAGGGATATTATAGAAGAGATAAGATTAAAACTTCCTGATGAATTAAAGCAAGCAAAATGGGTTAAAGAAGAAAGACAAAGAATTATATCTGATGCTGAGCTTGAAGCACAAAAAGTATTAAAAGAAGCTGAGGGAAAGATTATAAATTTAATTGATGAACACGAAATAACAAAACAAGCTCTAGCTCAAAAAGAAGAAATTATAGATAATGCTAATAAAGTATCAAAAGAAATTTCTGATGGAACTAGAGAATATGCAGATAGCGTTTTAGAGAAAGTTGAAAATGTATTAAGAGAGACAATGGATATTGTTCATAATAACAGAAGAGAATTGAAATAATTTTTTATAGAGGTTGTGATAAAATGGGAAGAGGAAAAAGAGGTAGACCAAGTAAAAAAGAGCAAAAAACAATAACAAATGATATGTTAGGTGGATTTCTTGTAGTATTTGGTCTAATTTTAGCTGTTTTTATAGGCTTTAAAAATGTTGGTGATTTTGCTCAAATATGTAAAGTGGTTTTTTTAGGCGCACTTGGAAAGTCTGCGTATACATTTCCACTGCTTTTAATGGGAGTTGGAACTTATTGTATTATGTCAGAAAAGAGGGTTAATTCACTTTCGCAAATAAGAAAAGGGTTAATTGTTATAGTTTTAATTGCTGCTACTCTTACAGTATTTACTGAGTCAAGTATAGCAATATATTCTAATCCTATAAAGGCCATAGTAGACAGTGTAAATGAAGGAATTGCAAATCAAAATTATGGAGGAGCCATAGGCACACTTATAGGAGGCGCTCTTGCAGGAATAATTGGCATAGTACCTTCTCGTATAATTTTTCCATTACTAACATTTGTTGTTACTCTATTTGTGTATAACATTTCTTTTAAACAATTTTTCGGAGCTGTTTCATATGGATTTAACTATACTGTAGATCACCTAAATAATGTGATTAATACATTGTTTAGAGATGATGAAGTAAAAAAATATGAATATGTTGATGAGCTTGGCAATCCAAAGCTTTCAAGAAGAGAAAAAGCAAGATTAAAAAAAGAGCAAGCTAAACAAGAAAAATTAAAAGAGCCAGGAAGTGCTAATGTTGAAGAAAATCTAAATCTTAATAAGAGTGAGCAAATTGAGTTTGATTTTAGTAAACTTGGGGGTCAACCTTCGGAGGCTGAAATAAAAGGAAAACAAAAAAGAGATGAATTTTTCAAACAACAAAAGGAAGAAAAGGAGGATAAGAGTGTAAAAGAGGTTTTAACACTTGATCATACAGCTCATGTAGAGGACGATAATTATGTTTTTCCTTCAATAGAGCTTTTGGCAAAGCCTAAAGCTTCAGAGTCTTTTGATAAAAAAGCTATACATGCTGTTGCAGTAAGACTTCAAACAACTCTTGCAAGCTTTAAAGTTGATGCAAAAGTTACAAATATTACAAAAGGTCCTACAGTAACAAGATATGAGTTAACACCAAGTACAGGTGTAAAGGTTAGTAGTATAGTAAATTTGGCGGATGATATTGCATTAAATTTAGCTGCTAAATCAATTAGAATTGAAGCTCCTATACCAGGAAAGGCAGCTGTTGGAATTGAAGTTCCAAATGCTACACCAGAATCAGTTCTTTTAAGAGAGGTAATTGAATCTGATACATTTAAAAATCATAAGTCTAAATTGTGTTTTGCTCTTGGAAAAAATGCTGCTGGTGAAGTCTGTGTTGGAGATATAGCAAAAATGCCACATATGCTTATTGCTGGTGCTACAGGCTCAGGTAAGAGTGTATGTATAAATTCAATTATAGTTTCAATACTATATAAATCAAAGCCAAGTGAAGTGAAAATGATATTAGTAGACCCTAAAATGGTTGAACTTTCAGGATATAATGGGATACCACATTTATTAATTCCTGTTGTAACTGATCCTAAAAAAGCTGCAGGAGCACTTAATTGGGCAGTACAAGAAATGGTAAACAGATATAATTTGTTTGCATCAAAAGGTGTTAAAGATATAAAAGGATATAATTCAGTAATGGAAAAAGAGGCTGGAGTAAAATTACCACAGATTGTAATAATAATTGACGAGCTAGCAGATCTTATGATGGTTGCTCCAAATGATGTTGAAGATGCTATTTGTAGGCTTGCTCAAATGGCTAGAGCTGCAGGAATGCACTTAATTATAGCAACACAAAGACCTTCAGTTGACGTTATTACTGGTATAATTAAAGCTAATGTTCCATCACGTATTGCTTTTACAGTTTCTTCACAAGTTGATTCTAGAACAATTTTAGATATGGCAGGAGCAGAAAAATTGCTTGGAAAAGGTGACATGTTATACTATCCTGTAGGTGAAACAAAGCCATTAAGAATGCAAGGTACATTTATATCAGAATCTGAAATTGAAAATATAGTAGATGAAATAAAGCAAAATTCAGCTACTACAACATATGATAATGATATAATTGAGAGTATTGAAAAAGCTAATGGAAAAAATGCAAAAGGTTCAGATGAAGAGCAAGATGATGCAGATGAATTATTAGATGATGCAATAGATTTGGTAATGGATATGGGACAAGCATCTGCTTCTATGCTACAAAGAAAGTTTAAAATAGGATATTCAAGAGCTGGAAGAATTGTTGATCAAATGGAAGCTCGAGGACTTATTTCTGGATATGATGGAAGTAAACCAAGACAAGTCCTTATATCTAAAGAAGAGTGGCAAGAGTTAAAAATGGGCGGTAATAATACTGCAAATTCGGAAGATTCACAAGATGAATTAGCTGTAAAAAATGTTGCTGAAAATGTAGAAGGAACACAGACAAAGTCAAAAGTAGATATAGAATTGTAAAAAAGGAGATATAAATTAATGGCAATTAGAGAAATTAGAAAAGATGGAGATGAAATTCTTCATAAAAAATGTAGAGAAGTTGAAGTAATAGATGAAAAAATAAAAGAACTTGGACAAGATATGCTTGATACTATGTATAAATATGATGGAATAGGTCTTGCAGCAAGTCAAGTTGGAATGTTAAAAAGAATTATTGTTTATGATATAAGTTATATAGAAGAAGATGGAAAAAAAGATGGACATATTTTAATTAACCCTAAAATCACGTCTAGATCTAAAGATATGATTGAAGTTGAGGAAGGATGTCTTTCTTATCCAGATATATACGAAAACGTATTAAGGCATGAAAAAGTTACAGTAGAGTATATAGATATTAATGGCAAAAAGAAAAAGATATATGCAAAAGATATTGAAGCAGTTGTACTTCAACATGAAATAGATCATTTAGATGGTATCGTGTTTTTAGATAGGATTTCCGAGCAGAAGTAAAGGTGATGAGATGGGAAATTTTTCGAAAATTATAAAAGAGATAGGCTTTACTTATTCTTTTAAAAGACTTAAAAAAGCTATTCTTTTAGTTGTATTATTTACTTTAATTGGAGTAGGTGTATACTTATTATATAAATTTGAGTCATCTGAATCAGGACTTAAAATTGCGTATGAAAAAGAAGTATCTTCTATTGTGGATTTAGCAGATAATACTATAATAAATATATATAAACAGGACCTTAATGATGATCAAATGTTAGATTATGTATTTATTATGGGAAAAGAAAAAAGAAGTAATGATAATGCTTTAAATTCAACTTTAGAAGTATATAATGATGTTTCTCTTGTAGTAATTGATGGAGGCACAAATGAAGAGCTAGTTTATGAGACAAAAAAAGACTATAAGCCAGAGACTACGCTTAATGTTGTTACTGATCAAAATGATAGATATTTTTTAATTTCAGATGAAACAGGAAGTGTAGACTTGCTAAAATTAGAAGAAGATAGCCTTGTAAATATAATAAAAAACACTACATCAGATAATTTATTAGGATATACAATATATACAAGTAGAAGCGAAGAAAATGAATCAGTACTTGAAGTTACTCTTGATAATTATGGAAAAGATTATCTTGAAAATTATAAAGAGACTAAAAGCTTAGATTTTACTGAATTATCTATCGATCTATCAAAATATCGTGAGACATATTTAAGAGATAAAATTTCAAAATTTGAATTTAAAGATGTAAACGAAGATGGAAACCTTGAATTTGTTACTACTCAATACATACTTTATAGCTTAGATGATAGTGTTACTGAAAATAAAACTATAGGAAAGATTGAAACTTATTATAATATTAAGGATGATAAATTAGTATTTGATAAAGTTGAGATTAATATATAAGATTAAGATATATATTATCTTAATCTTTTTGTACTAGGAGGATAATATGAGAAAAGATATTAAAATTGTATTTATGGGCACACCAGAATTTGCTCGTGAGTCTTTAAAGGAACTATATGAAGCAGGATTTAACATTGTAGGATGCTTTACAAATCCGGATAAACCATCAGGACGAGGAATGAAATTAAAAGCCTCTGCTGTAAAGGAATATGCACTAGAGAAAAATATACCTGTATATCAGCCTAAAAAAGTTAAAAATAATCAAGAAGTATTAGACATTTTAAACAATCTACAACCTGATGTAATAGCAGTTGTTGCATATGGAAAAATACTTCCTAAAGAAGTACTAGATATTCCAAAATATGGTTGCATTAATGTTCATGGATCGCTTCTTCCAAAATATAGGGGAGCAGCACCTATGCAGTGGTCAATAATAAATGGTGAAGAAAAAACTGGAATTACAACTATGTTTATGAATGCTGGTATGGATACAGGTGATATGCTTCTTAAAGAGGAAATTGAGATAAAAGATAGTTATAATTTAGAAAGCATACATGATATTTTAATGGTAATTGGAGCAAAACTTTTAGTAAAGACAATAGATGGCGTTGTTAATGGTACAATTATTCCAATTCCTCAACCTGAAGAAGGTACTTATGCACCAATGATTACAAGAGAGATGACAAAAATAGATTTTAATAAGTCAGGAAGAGAAATTTTTAATTTTGTAAGAGGACTTTCACCATTTCCTGGTACATATATGGAGCTTGAAGATGGAAGAAAATATAAAGTATTTGACGTAAATTACCAAATAGAAGATAATATAGACAATACTGTCGAACCTGGAGATATATTATTAATGGCAAAAGATAAATTATATATTAGATGTAAAGATGGATATATAATTATTAATCAAATACAACCAGAAAATTCTAAGAGAATGGATATTAAGGCGTTTATGGCTGGAAATAGACTTAATATGATGGATAAATTTATTTAGGAGGAAAAGATATGGATTTACAAGAAATGCAAAAGAAAGTATATCAGAATAAATTAGATAAAGGATTTAATGTAACAGATGTTCCAAAAGAATTTTGTTATTTATATGGTGAAGTAGCAGAGGCATATGATGCGTATTTAAAAGGAAAAGATGATTTAGGAGAAGAACTTGCAGATGTTGCAATATATCTTTTAGGATTATCTGAAATATTAGGTTTTGATTTAAAAGAGCAAATAGAATATAAGATACAAAAGAATGCAAAAAGAGTATATAAAACAGTAAATGGTGCTCATATAAAAATTGAAGGTGTAGAATAGATGTAGCTTTACATCTATTTTTTATGTAAATCTTGAAATTTTGATAGTTTTATAGTATTATATATACGTTATAAAAAGGAGAAAAAATGGAAAAAATAAATATTAATGAACTTACATTTGAAGAATTAGAACATTTTATAGAAGAACTTGGTGAAAAGAAATTTCATGCTCGTCAAATTTTTAAATGGATACATAGAGAAAAGGTTACAAGCTTTGATGAAATGACAGATATTTCTAAAGCCTTAAGAGAAAAATTAAAAGAGAAAACTTATATATTGGAGCTAAAAGTAATAGAGTGTCAAAAATCTAAAAAAGATGGTACAATGAAATTTTTAATTGAGTTACCAGATAATAATGCTATAGAGTCAGTATTAATGAAATATCATCATGGAAATACAATTTGTGTCTCAAGTGAAGTTGGATGTAAGATGGGATGTAAATTTTGTGCTTCTACAAAAGAAGGATTTGTAAGACCACTTCTTGCATCAGAAATAGAGGGACAACTACATACAGTGGAAAGGTATACAAATGAAAAAATATCTAACATTGTTTATATGGGAATAGGAGAACCTTTAGATAATTATGATAATGTGGTTAAATCTATAAGAATTATTAACTACCCATTAGGTCTAAATATTGGTGCAAGACATATAAGTTTATCTACATGTGGTATAGTTCCAAATATATATCGTTTAGCTCAAGAGAATATACAATGCACTTTGTCTATATCACTTCATGCTACAACAGATGAAAAAAGAAGAGAAACTATGCCAATTGCGAATAAATATACAATAAAAGAAATATTAGATGCTTGTAAAGAATATATTAAAATAACAGGAAGAAGGATTTCATTTGAATATGCTTTAATATATAATCAAAATGATTCAAAAGAAGATGCTTATGCACTGGCAAAGCTTTTAAGAGGAATGATAGCTCACGTTAACTTAATACCAGTAAATGAGATAAAAAATGGAGTATATAAAAAAGCACCTGAAAAGAGAATAGAAGATTTTATGAATACGTTAAACTCATGTGGAGTTGTTACAACTGTAAGACGTGAACTTGGGTCAGATATTGATGCTGCCTGTGGGCAACTTCGAAAGAAATATATAGATAAAACAGATGAATTTTCGGACAAAAAATATAAAGAAAAGGATAATAATAAATAAATGCTTGAAAAAAGTTTTATTTCTCTGTTATAATATGAAAATAAGAGGTGGAATAATGAGATATACAGCTAGAACAGATGTTGGACAGAAAAGAGAAAATAATGAAGATAATTTATACGCAAGAATATATGATGAAGATACGGCATTATTTGTTGTTGCTGACGGACTCGGCGGATATTCTAGTGGTGAGGTTGCAAGTAAGGTTGCTGTAAATAATATAAGGGACAATTTTGAGGTTAACTTAGATAAATTAAAAAAATCTGATGAACATGATATTAAGCAATTTTTTAAGCAACTTATTCAGATTACTAATCAGAAGATATATAGTATGCAAATGGCAAATTCTAAATATAGGGGAATGGGTACTACAATAGTACTTGTAGGTAAAGTAAATGGAAAAATTTATTATGAATCAGTTGGAGACAGCAGATTATATTATATTGATGAGAATAAACAAATTATTGAGCAGATTACATCTGATGATACATATGTAAACGAATTATTAAAGAAGAAGTTAATAAAAAAGAGTGAAGCGGATACTCATCCTCAAAAGCATGTATTAACAAAGGCGTTAGGAATTTTTAATAAATTAGATGTTCAAGTAGATATATTAATTAAAGATAAAGGATTTCTTATTTTATGCTCAGATGGACTAACTAATATGCTTACAAATGAGGATATTTTACAAACAGTTAATCAAGCTAATTTTTTAATTTTATCTGATGTGTTTATAGATAAAGCAAATAGAAATGGTGGTACGGATAATATAACTGTAATTGTTGTAGAAATATAAAGGGGAGACATTTATGGAATTAATAGGTAAAATTCTTGCTGGTAGATATGAAATTATCGAAAAGGTAGGAGAAGGTGGCATGGCTTATGTGTATAAGGCCAGAGATAATTTATTAAATAGATATGTAGCAGTAAAAATTTTAAAAGAAGAGTTTTCTAAAGATGAGGTTTTTGTTAAAAGATTTAGAACTGAGGCTCAAAGTGCTGCTTCTCTTATTCATCCAAATATAGTTTCTGTATTTGATGTAGGAGAAGATAAGGGAGTTAGTTATATAGTGATGGAACTACTTGAGAGTAAGACATTAAAGGATTATATAGAAGCTAAAGGTCCACTTTCAAGTGAACTAACTTTAAAGATTGCAACTCAAATAGCTTCTGCGCTTGAAGCTGCACATAAAGCACATATCGTTCATAGAGATATAAAACCACAAAATATCATTTTAAATCAAAACTTAGTTGCTAAAGTTACAGATTTTGGTATTGCAAAAGTTACAAATACTAGCTCTGCAACAATAACTAGTTTTGGAAAGACAATGGGATCTGTACATTATTTTTCACCAGAGCATGCAAAGGGAGGATATACTGATGCAAAATCAGACTTATATTCTTTAGGGGTAGTAATGTATGAAATGGCAACAGGAAAATTACCGTTTGATGCAGAATCTGCTGTATCTGTTGCATTAAAACATATTCAAGAAGATCCAGTAGAGCCAATAAAAGTAAATCCAAATGTTAGCAAGCCATTAAATGAGATAATATTAAAAGCAATGGAGAAATCTACAGCCAAAAGATATCAAACAGCTACTGAAATGCTAACAGATATTTCTATAGCCTTATCTAAGCCAACAAATAGTTTAGTATCAAGGCCAGCAAGCTCAATAGAAGCTGGAGATACTCAAGTAATTCCTGTGTTAAACGATGTACCAGAAGAGAATGTGGTACCAAATGTTAGAACTAGACAAACAACTGGAAGAACAGCATATACTCCCGCTCATTCAAGAGAAGCTAAAGTTGTAGATGAAGAGAAGAAACAAGATAATTTAGAAGATGTAAAAAAAGCTAAAAAGAAAAAGATGATTATGATTTTTTCTATTGTCGCTGTTGTAGTGATAATCGTTGGAATATTATTTGGATATTTTATAAAAAAAATAATTGGAAATGGAGCAGAAGAAGAAGTTGAAATACCATATGTTATCGGTAGAAATATAGATGAAGTTATAGAACAGTATGAAAAACTCGGATATACAATTAATCAAACTAAGACAGATTATAGTTCAGAATATGATGAAGGAGAGATAATGTCGCAAGATCCGGAAGCTGGAACAAAAACTACAAATAAAACCATAAATGTTGAGGTAAGTAGAGGAACTAGAATGGTTGCAGTTACAAACGTTGAAGGAAAAGATATAAAAGTAGCTAGATATGAGCTTGAAAATACACTTGGTTTTGTAGTTGAAGAAGTAGAACAGACTTCTGATACAGTAGCTGCAGGCCTTGTTATTTCTCAAGACTATAAAGATGTAGAAAGACCATATGGTAGTGTAATTAAACTTACAGTAAGCTCTGGAGATGGAAAAGAGCAAATTGTAGTACCTAGTGTTATTGGAATGTCGGAACAAGAAGCAAGGTCTACCTTAGAAGATAAGAAACTAAAAGTTGAAGTTGAATATGGAGAGGATGAGAGTAAATCTAATGGAACAGTACTTGCTCAATCATATCCACAAAATTCAGTCTTAAAAGAAGGAGACTTAATTACTATTACAGTTAATAGAAGAATAGTAAATAAGACAGTTACCGTAAATGGAATACCTGAGGGAACTGCTCAAAGTGATATTACAGTTAGAGTTAGTGTAGATGGTGGAGCATTAAATAATACAACATTTACTTATGATGAAGAAAATCACTCAATATCGTTTACAATTAATGGATATGAAAAACTAACATATAACATTTTAGTAAATGATTCTTTAATAAAAAGTGGAGAAGAAAACTTTTAAGAAAAAAGTGCAATTGATTTGCACTTTTTTTGTCGTTTTGGTTGCAAATGACTTGCATATATGTTACAATCTGTCTTAACGAAAAAGGACATAATTTACGAGACTGATGTAAATGATAAGGCATAATAAATATTAGGCTATGTAGTAAACAATTACAATATTTTTGGCAATTTGTCCTAAAATATAATATAAAAAGGAGGAAGAGTTAGATGTTAAATTATTTAAAATCTTCAATTTCTATTTCATCTTATGATGGATGTACTATTGGATGCAAATATTGTATTTTAAGTGTACTTGGAAATAGGACAAAAGTAAGAAAAGTATCAGACGAAGAAGAACTTGTAAAACGGTCTTTTAAATTTTAGACTTTATACAGAAGAAATACCAATTTCTGTGAATAATCAAACGGATCCGTTTTTAAATAAAGTTGTTTATGAAAGTACTTTAAAAATCTTAAAATACATGAAAAAATATAATATGAAAAATCCAGTATTACTTATTACAAAAGGATATATTAGTAAATCTCAGGTAGAAGAGTTAGCTAATTTAAATTTAGACTTAGTAATACTTTATACATTTTCTGGACTATCTGAAAAGCTAGAAAACCGATCTGAAAAAGAGCAGATAGAAACAATGAAAAATATATCACAAAACAAGAGTATAAAGCTTATTAATTATTATAGGCCAGTAATTGAGGGGATAAATAGTAGTGAGGAATGTATTGAACATGTAGCAAAAATTGTTACAAAATATTGTAGTGCAAGTATTATCTCAGGAATAAGACTAAACACATATTTATGCAATGTATTAGATAAGCTAGATATATACATTCCAAAAGAGTATGATCCAGATCATAAGGTATTACTTCCAGAGACTTTTAAAAGAATAAATGATGTCTTTGAAAAAGTAGCTATAAATTATCCTACATTTAAAAAGACATCTTGTGGCATAAGTTACATTTTAGGTAGACCAGATTATAATGGTCATAGTGCAAGAATATACTATTGTAATCCTAACTGTAAGAGTTATAATATATGTATTGGAACTAGTAAAATTGGCTTTTGTAAACCTAATTGCCCTAATTTTAAAAGATGCAAAGAAGAAAGCGAAAAAAAAGTTACAAAAGAACAGTTTAGAGAGCTTTTAAAAAGAATAGATGCACCAGATGCAAAGTTTAGCATAGAGGAGCATTATATAAAACTTGAAGGAGAATATTGGCAAGAAGAAGTTTCGTACTTAAGACATGTGACAAAGAAAAATATAAAAGCAGATTCTCTAAAAAAAAGAGAAGATGAAAGATTAATTTCTATGTAAGGAGGTATTTTTATGATTGAATCTAAAGCTTGGAATTGGAATATGTTAAATGAGGAGACTCAAAAAGAAATTTGGCTTGAACCATCTATTGAATCATACTATTTAATTAATAGATGGATAAGACAAGGAAAAAAAGAATTTTTAGACATAGGATGTGGACTTGGAAGACATAGTATTCAGTTTGCAAAGGAAGGATTTAATGTTACTTCTATAGACTTATCCCAAGATGCAATAAATAGTGCTAAAGAATGGGCAAAGAGTGAAAAATTAGATATTAAGTTTTTACATACTGATATGATGGATATTCCTTATAAGGATAATTCTTTTGATTGTATTTTATGTAGAAATGTTATATCACATACTGATACTGAGGGTATAGAAATTATTATTAATAGAATATATAATTTACTTAAAATTAATGGAGAATGTTTCTTAACATTAGGATCAAAAAATGCTAGTACTTATAAAGACCCTAAAAATATAATTGTTGATTCTAATACTAAATTAAGAATGGATGAAGGACCAGAAAAAGGTGTACCTCATTTTTATGCAGATATGGAAATCATACCAAAGCTTTTTAAAAACTTTAAAATTGAGTATTTAGCACAAGCACAAGAATTCAAGGAGAAAAATGGAGAATTTAAAAGCTATTGGCATTACTATTTACTAATAAGAAAAATATAGTAAAGGAGAAAAAATATATTATGAATAATATGTTGGTTGTTATATCAGGTCCAAGTGGTGGTGGAAAAGGAACAATTATTAATTCTTTACTAGAGAGAGATCCTGAAAATTATTTAAGAGTTTCTACTTATACGACAAGACCTAGAAGAAAAGATGAAGCATCGGATGGACAGTACCAATTTATTACTCAAGATTTTTTTAATAAGTTAGATTCACAAAATAAATTGATTGCAAAAAATTTAGTAGATGGATATTCTTATCGGGACTCCAATTATTGATATGTCATGTTCTAATCTTCAAGATAAATATCTAATTATAGATATGGGAGTAAATGGAGCTAAAGAATTAAAGTCGAGATATAAAAATGCTATTTTTATATATATTATTCCACCCACTAAAGAAAGATTACTATCTCAGATGAAAGATAGAAATCCTAGTAGACTTTTAAGAAGTAAATCTCAGCTTCCTAATGCTTTTAAAGTGTGTAAATGGCTTGTAATAAATGATGACCCAAAGAATGCTGCTTTGCAAATTGAGAGGATAATGACTACATTAAAAACTTATAGTGGTAATTTAGATAAAATTGATAGAGATACAATGGCGTTTTTGTATTCATGTAGTTTTTACAATCCTAAAAATAGAGAATTTTTGCAAGGATTTTATGGAGATGAGATTTCTCATGTAAAAGAAAGAGAATAATTTAAAAAGGAGTGAGAAAATACTATGAAAGAATTAAATAAATGGGTTGATGTTAGAAAAAAGCAGGTAAAAGAAGCGACCAGTTTAGATATTACGATAGTAAAAAGTGAAGAATTAAACTCATACATTACCTTAAAGGAAGTGCACGAAGTTTTAAGACCTCATTTAATACCTGTAAATGGTAGGTGGATAACAAAGCTAGATAAAAACTATACAGTGCTTGAGTATTCACCACTTGATAAACTATATAATGTCAGAGTGCATATTAATGATAAATTAGAGATATTAGAGTATTATTTTGATATTGTACTAGATCATGAAATACGAGAAATTGAAGGGGAGAAAATTCCTTTTTATAATGATTTGTATTTAGATGTAATACTTTATCAAGCGAGTGCTACTAATAGTGCACCTTTTATATTACTTGATGATAGAGACGAACTAAAAGATGCTTTAAAAAAAGGAATTATTGATGAGGAAGAGTATAATCTTGCATTTTCTATTGCAAATCCTTTAATGACAGAGATTTTAGAAGGAAAAAATAAATTTATAAATAGAGGCTTAAAGGATTACTTTAAATATAGAAAAAATATTATAGAAAGCTTAAAATAAAGCTTTCTTTTTTTTCTTGAAAAAAAGAATAAATTATAGTAATATATAATAAGAAATGATAGGAGTGAATATGGATATAGTAGGAAAGATTATAAGAATAGATTTAGATATTTATGTAATAAATATAGAAAATTCAAGCAAAATTATTACTGCAAAAGCAAGAGGAAACGTAAAAAAGCAAGGTAATATATGTGTTGGAGATAAAGTAATTGTAAAAAAAGTTGATTTAGACTATATGATAGAATCTGTAATTGAGAGAAAAAATGTTTTAATTAGACCTCCAGTTAGTAATATTGATCAAATGATTATAGTTGTATCTATTGGAGCGCCGGTACCAGATTTTATCCTTTTAGATAAGCAGATTACCTTATGCTTTGCTAAAAATATAATTCCAATAATATGTGTAAATAAGATTGACTTGGTAGATATAGATAAAAAAGCTAAAGAAGATTTAGAGTATATAAAAAATATTTATGGAAATCTTGGAATAGAAATTGTATATGTAAGTGCTAAAGAAGGTATTGGAATAGAAAATTTAAGAGAGCTACTTATAAAAAAGACTTCAGCTTTTTCAGGAAACTCAGGTGTTGGTAAATCATCAATTACAAAAGAGATTTTGCAAAAATCACCAGAAAGATTAGAAATTGGCAATATTGGATTAAAAACAAAAAGGGGAAAACATACAACTAAATCTGTAAATTTATATACTATATCAGAAAATTCATATATTTTGGATACACCAGGATTTTCTAGTTATGAACTATATGATATAGATCATAAAAAATTAAGAGAATACTATCCAGATTTTAAAAACTCTAAATGCACTTATGCAGATTGTGTTCATGTAATAGAAAGTGAAGAAGTATGTGGAGTAAAAAGGGACGTATTAAATAACAAAATAGATAAAGGTAGATATGAAAGATATGTATATATATATAGTAAGTTAAAAGAAAAGTATGATAGAAGATATAAATAAGATACTAATAGAAATTTTTCTATTAGTATTTTTTTCTTAATTTTTTTGTTTTATCTTGCAATATGCTAATAGTTATAGTAATATTAAAATAGCGTTAAAAGGGGGGGAGAATATGAAAAACTTATCTATATCTCTTTTAAATGTTAAAGATATATCTAAATATTTAAATAAGCTAAAATATGTAGAAATGGCATTAAATAAGACAAAAATAGAAGAGCTTTTTAAAATAAGTATACATTTTGATGTTATGGATAATAAATTTGTACCAAATAATGGAATAGATATATCAAAAATAGAAGAAGTTAATAAATTTAATTATTATATAGATACACATCTTATGGTAGAAGATCCTATTTATGAAAAATATATAGATGATACTATAAAAAGAGGATGTTTAGATATTACAATTCATTATGAAATTGAAAATTTTAAAGATGTATTAAATTATCTTTATGATAAAAAAAATAACTTAAATGGAAACTTAAAAATTGGAGTGGCATTAAAACCAGCTACAAATATATCTGTTTTAGAAGATTATATTGAAAAAATAGATAAAGTCTTAATAATGTCTGTAGAGCCGGGCTTTGGTGGACAAGAATTTATGCAGGAACAGATAGATAAAATAATTAAATTAAAAGAAAAATATAAAGATATTACTATTCAAGTAGATGGCGGAATAAATGAAAATACTATTGCCCAAGTAATAAGGGCAGGTGCAGATAGCTTTGTAGTTGGAAGCTATCTTACAAAAAATGAAGATGAACTTAAAGATAAAATAGATATACTAAATATAATTTTAGATATTGAAACTACCCCTAAAGAGGCAGATCTAGATTTTGAAAAAAGGACAATTCAAGCTGTAGAGGGAGGATATGCACAAGGAGATATTTTGTTAGGAATTAGAGTCCCAAGACTTCGCAAACTTGCAAAATTGTGGTATAATATAGTTTCACTAAATACATTAAAATACTTTATTTCTTCTGATATTCATGATTATAGAAGATTTGCTATTTTTTGTTTAGTAAATAAAGTAAATGCAAATAATAAAGATGAGATAATGAAGTTTATAGATGAAAATATTAAGTATATTAATAATTGGGATTTAGTAGATAGTGTTGCTCCAATATGTATAGGAAAGCAACTTGTTTTAAATGATGATGAATATATATATAATGTACTAAGAAATTATACTGTCTCAGATAATGTATGGAAAAAGAGAATGGGTATTGTATCATTGTTATCTTTGGCTAAATTAAATAGAAAAGAATGCGTTTTTAAGGTATTAGATGATGTTTTTTTTGATGAATATCATTTATATCAAAAAGCGACAGGATGGGTATTAAGAGAGCTTTATAAAGTAAATCCCAAAGAAACACTTATGTATTTAGTTAATAAATCTAAAATAGGTAAAATACCAAGTATTTTAAAATCTTATGCTACAGAAAAAATGAGCATTCAAGAGAAGAGTTTATTAAAGTAAGGAGAGATTAGGTTATGAAAAAGATTGCAATTATGACAGCAGGTGGAGACTGTGCAGGACTAAATAGTGCTATAAAATCAATAGTAATGACTGCAAACACACAAGGAATTGAAGTTTTAGGTGTAATGGATGGTTACATAGGATTTGTAGAAGGAATATATGTAAAACTTGATGAAGAGGTAGTAAGAAGTATTGAGACAAAAGGCGGAACAATGTTAGGTTCTTCTAATAAGGAATGTCCATTTCATTATTATAATAAAAAGACTGGTGAATTTGAAGATAGAGTAGATGAAGGAATAGAAAAACTAAGAAAAGAAGGCGTAGAGGGAATGGTAATAATTGGTGGAGATGGTACATTAGATTCAGCAAGAGTTATTTATGAACATGGTATGCCAACTGTTGGAATTCCTAAAACAATAGATAACGATATGTCAGCATCAGAGCCAACAATAGGATTTCAAACAGCAATTGATGCAGCAGTTGATGCAATAAGAAAATTAATAACTACTGCATACTCACATAGAAGAGTTATGGTAGTTGAACTTATGGGAAGAACATCTGGATATTTAACTTTATATGCTGGTTTTGCCTCAGGTGCAGATATAATACTTCTACCAGAGCAAGACTATAGTCTAAAAGCTGTTTGCGATAAAGTAGATGAAATTATGAAGTCTGGAAAAAGATATGTAATAATTGCTGTATCTGAAGCTGCTAAAGAAAAAGGCGGAGAAGAGACAATTGCAATGCTTGTAAAAGATAGCTTCGAGCAAAAAAGATACGGTGGTGTTTCTCAGAAACTTGCTGCACAAATTGAGCAACTTACAGGATATGAGACAAGAGCTACAATTCTTGGTCATATTCAAAGAGGTGGTGAACCAACTACATCTGATATAATACTTGGTGCACGTCTTGGAAATGCAGCTTGTAAATTATTAATTAATGGAGAGCCTGGATATATTGTCGGAATGAAAGGTGGCTCTGTTGTAAAAATGGCATTCCCTAAAGAGAGAGTACCAAGAGTATTAAATATAGAATCAGATGATTTATGTAGAACAGCCAGAGATATGGGCGTATTTTTTGGGCAGGAGTAGAGTATGGAGTATTTATTTGTAAATTATCCTAAGTGTTCAACTTGTAAGAAAGCTAGAGAATGGTTAGAAGATAGAAATTTAAAATTTATAGATAGAGACATAGTAACTGATACGCCTACGTATGATGAGTTAAAACAATGGATAAATATGTCAAATAAACCTATTAATAAGTTTTTCAATACAAGTGGAATGCTATATAGACAAATGGAACTGTCTAAAAAGCTTGTAGATATGTCAGATGATGAAAAGATAAAATTGCTATCGTCAAATGGTATGCTAATTAAAAGACCACTTCTAGTATTTGATAATAAAGTACTTACTGGTTTTAGAATAAAAGAATGGGAAGAGGAAATATAGATTTAATTTAGAAAAGTAGAAGTAGATCTACTTTTCTTTTTTCTTAATATTACTAATTTATCGAACTTTTGTTTGACAATAAAAAAACGTTATGATATAATTTAACAAACATTAGTTTGAAAGGGGTATGAATATGAGTGAAGCTACTTTAAATGCACAAGAGCAGAGAGTATTAGAATATATAAAAAAACAAATAAAAGAAACTGGGTATCCACCATCAGTAAGAGAGATTTGTGCAGCACTTGGATTTAAGTCTACATCTTCTGCACATCAATATATTTGGCGTTTAGCAGATAAAGGATATATAGATAAAGGAGATTTAAAAACTAGAGCAATTAGAGTTGTTGGTACAGAGTCTACAATTTCTGTTCCAATTGTTGGAAAAGTTGCAGCTGGAGAACCAATTCTTGCTACAGAAAATATTGAAGATTATATGTCAATAGGAGAGAGTTTCTTCTCAAAAGACTCACTTAAAAATGATAACTTTATACTTAAAGTACAAGGCGAGAGTATGATAGAAGCTGGAATTAATGACGGTGACTATATCATTGTTTCAAAGCAAGAAACTGCAAGAAATGGTCAAATTGTTGTAGCAATGATTGATGGGGAAGCTACAGTAAAAACATTTTATAAAGAAAAAGATCATATTAGATTACAACCAGAGAATTCGTCAATGGAACCAATAATTGTAAAGAACTGTCAAATACTTGGTAAAGTAATTGGATTATTTAGAAAAATATAAGATAATACAAAAAGAAAATACGATTATGTATTTTCTTTTTTATTTATAATAGTTATAATATAAGTATGAATTTTTGGAGGGTTATATGGAAAGTTTTTGGGTGCTTTATTGGTTAGTAATTGTTTTAAGTTTTATTTTAGGAATAATTGTTACTATAAAGACTAAAAAAATTAGTGGTGTAATACAGAGTATTTTATCAGTAATTTTACCGATATGGAGCATAGTTTTTAGTTTAAAAAGAAATTGGGTTGATGGAAAAGATGGAGAAATTGAATTCTTTTTTTATAGCTTAGCAAATTATTCATTAGAAGCAATAGTTTTACTTTTGATATATATTATTTTAATAATTTTATTTATATATAATATTGTAAAATTATTTAAAAAAGGGTAGTGTTATTTTAGAGCAGGTATTTACTTGCTCTTTTTCACGTTGAAAACTTTTACTCATAAACTATAGTATTGGAGGTGTAAAATGCTAGATAATTTAAATGTTGGTTTAGGAATTACAGGATCTTTTTGCAATTTTCCAAGGATTAAAGCATTAATTGATGCTCTAAAAGAGGAAAAGGTAAATAAAATAATTCCAATTGTGTCATTTGTAACAAAGACTTATGATACTAGATTTTTTGTTAAAGATAATTTTATAGAAATGTTAGAACGAGAGACAGGTCAAAAAGTTGTAGATGATATTGTAAAAGCAGAGCCTTTAGGACCAAAAGATATGATGGATATAATGATAATTGTTCCTTGTACAGGAAATACAGTAGCAAAACTTGCAAGTGGAATTACAGATAGTGCAGTTTTAATGGCAACAAAAGGTCATATAAGAAATAATAAGCCAGTTGTAATTGGAATATCTACAAATGATGGACTTGGAGCTAATTTTAAAAATATTGGACTATTATATGATACAAAAAATTTTTACTTTGTCCCATTTAGGCAAGACGATTATAAGAAAAAGCCTAAGTCTTTAGTTTTAGATTATACAAAAGTAATGGATACAATAAAACTTGCTTTACATGGAGAGCAAATTCAGCCACTTCTTGTTTGACAAAATGATTAAAGTTATATATACTTAAATTGGTGGTAAAATGAATAAAGAATTTTCAAATATCATTATTTTCAATAATAAGGATATATTAGAGATAAAAAAAGTAATTGAAAAGATGTTTAAAGATTTAAGCTATGATATAGCTTCTGTAAATGATTATAGTATACAGATAGATATTTTAAATGATACAATTAATAATATTTGTATTATTTCATCAGAATATTTTAAGTTTAAGAATATGAATACAAATAAAAGCGTAATTAGGAAAATATCTAAAAGACTTGCACAAGATACTTTTATGACAAGCTCTATTAATGATATTTCTGTTGTTGAAAAATATAGTTTTAATAAGAGGACATATGATTATATATGTTTTGGAAATAGAGAAAAACTAATTGAACTTGGATATAGTGACTCATATGAAAAATATATGCATAAGGAGATTTGGAAAAATCATTTTGTTGGTAGAAATAATATAGAATCAGTAGATAAAATTTTATCGAATAAAAATACATTTTTTGAAAATTATGAGATTTTAATAGACATATTAAAGCTTTATGGAATAAAACCTGAGCTTGTTACATATAAATGTGGCGATGAGATAACAAATCATGAGATTTTAAAAGAAACTGTATATATAAAATAAAAAATCCTTGAATATCAAGGATTTTTTTCTAGTATATGAGCATATTATTATATAGTTCTAAAAGAACATTATCTTCTTTTTTGTAATTTATATAATATAGTTTATCAAATAAAAATAACATTTCTAGTTTTGCAAGTATTATTTGTATAATAGAGTATATTTTGTTATTTTTATTTTGTTTATCTTTTTGTGTAATAAATATTAGTTTACCGCATAAAATAGTGATATGTCATTTCATATCTTATAGATTCTTGTCCTTCTTTAGAGTAAAAGATAATAACTCCATCTTTATTTTTTTGAATGATCGGATTAAAATTTTCATCCAAATATAGCTTTTTGACTTTTACACTAGGTTCCATATTAATCAACTCCTTTTAATATATTATAAATACAATTATATTATATCACTGTTTACATAAAAAGTAAATAAAATATTATGAAGAAAAATATATTTTTTACTTTATTTTATGTTAAATATATGCTATAATATTTTGTGTATTATAGATGGAGGAAAATAGTATGAATGTTGGACTTGTAACCCTTGGATGTACTAAAAATCAAGTTGACAGTGAGATGATTCTTGGAGCATTTAAATCACAAGGGTTTGACATAGTAAATCAGGTAGAAGATGCAGAAATAATTGTCGTTAATACTTGTGGATTTATACAATCAGCTAAAGAGGAAGCAATTGATACTATACTTGAAATGGCTGATTATAAAGAGATTGGAAAATGTAAAGCCTTAATAGTAACAGGCTGTTTAGCGAAAAGGTATAAATCGCAAATTATTGAGTCTATGCCAGAAGTTGATCTAGTTATTGGTGTAGATGAATATGATAATTTATCTGAAATTCTATCAAACTTTTTTAATCAAACAAAATTCTTAAATCAATATAAATTTAGTCAAAAATTAGATTTTAACAATAGAGTTATTTCTTCAACTTATCCATTAGCATATATAAGAATATCTGACGGTTGCGATAACAGATGTAGTTATTGTGCAATACCTTTAATTAGAGGAAGATTTAAAAGTAGAAAAATGGAAGATATTTTACAAGAAGTAGAAGGACTTGCAAAGCAAGGCATAAAAGAATTTTGTGTTATTTCACAAGATACATCAAAATATGGACTTGATATTTATGGAGAACTTAAACTTGCAGAACTACTTAAAAAAATGTCTCAAATTGAGGGAGTAAAATGGATTAGAATATTATATATGTATTTGTTTGAAACAACAGATGAATTAATTGAAGAAATCGGTAAAAATGATAAAGTTTGTAATTATTTTGATATACCTATTCAGCATTTAAATGATAGATTATTAAAGGATATGAATAGGCATGATACAAAACAAATTATTTTTGATAGAATAAAAAAAATTAGACAAATAGTTCCAAATGCGATACTAAGAACTACTTGTATAGTTGGATTTCCTGGCGAGACAGAAAAAGAGTTTGAGGAGCTTCTTGAAGGAATAAAAGAGATTAAGTTTGATAGACTTGGTGCTTTTACTTATTCTAGAGAAGAAGACACTAAAAGCTATGATTTTGAAAATCAAATAGATGAAGATATAAAAGAAAAAAGACTTAAAAAATTGTTTGATGTTCAAAAGGAGATATCGCTAGAAAAAAATAAACAAAGATTAGGAAAAGAATATGAAGTTATTATAGAAGATATATCTGAAGATGAACAATATTTCGTGTGTAGGTCAATGCTTGAAGCACCTGATGTTGATGGAAGAATATATATAAAAATAGATGAAGACAGTGCTTCAAAGGCAATAGTTGGAGAATATTCGCTTGTAAAGATTATTGACTATAACGAATATGATTTGTTCGCTCAAATTATATAGAATGGAGGAAAGTATGTTCACAAAGGACAGCTTAAAAAATTCAACATTGTCAGAATTAAGACAAATTGCTGATAAATTAAATTTAGAAGGTTATGAAAGATTAAAAAAAGAATATTTAGTAGAAGAAATTATAAAAAGTCTACAAGAGACTAATGAATTAGAAGATAAAATAGATATTCAAATTGAAAATAATGAGACAGATTTCATCACAGAGGGAATACTAGAAGTGATGTCAGAAGGATATGGTTTTTTACGTAGTGATAATTATTTACCAGGTAGTAAAGATGTATATGTATCTGCAACTCAAATAAGAAGATTTAGACTCGCAACAGGGGATAAATTAAAAGGAATTGCAAGATTTACAACAGATCCACAAAATAAATATCCGTCACTTATTTATATAGAAAATGTAAATGGTGATAGAATTGAATTTGTGTTAAAGAGAAGATCTTTTGAATCTTTAATACCAATTTATCCAAATGAGAGATTACGTCTTGAAACAGAAAAAGATGAATATGCAACAAGACTAATTGATTTAATTGCTCCTATTGGAAAAGGACAACGTGGACTAATTGTTGCTCAACCTAAAGCTGGTAAGACTACACTTTTAAAACAAATTGCAAATGGAATATTAAAAAATAATCCTGAAGTAAAACTTATGGTACTTTTAATAGATGAAAGACCAGAGGAAGTAACAGATATTGAACGTTCTATTGAAGCAGAAGTTGTACATTCAACTTTTGATGAATCACCAGAGCATCACATTAAAGTATCAAAAATGGTAATAGAAAGAGCCAAAAGACTTGTTGAGCATAATAAAGATGTAGTTATATTATTAGATAGTTTAACAAGACTTACAAGAGCAAGTAATTTAGAAGTAGAACCTAGTGGTAAGACTCTATCTGGTGGATTAGACCCATCATCACTAAACTTTCCTAAAAAGTTTTTTGGTGCTGCTAGAAATATTGAAAATGGTGGTAGTTTAACAATTCTTGCAACTACTCTTGTTGATACTGGTAGTAGAATGGATGATATGATTTTTGAGGAATTTAAAGGTACTGGTAATATGGAAGTATTTTTAGATAGAAAACTATCTGAAAAGAGAATATATCCTGCAATTGATATATATAAATCTAGTACTAGAAGAGAAGACTTGTTATTTTTACCAAAAGAACAAGAAACATCAACCTATATTAGAAAATTACTATCACAATCAAATAATACAGAAATGGTTGAAAGAATTATGAATATACTAGTAAAAACAAAAAATAATCAAGAATTTATTAAAGTTTTTTTAGAAAATCTTAGAAAAAAATAGACTTTTTTTGAGATTAATATTAGAATTATAGTATGACTTTATTATTAAAGAGAGGTATGATTTATGAAGGAAAAAATAAAATTAACATTTGAAGATGGACGTGAGATTACAGTTCCATATAAAACAACTGCTATTGATGCTGTAAAAATGGTAGAAGACGATGTTGAAGACGTTCTTGCAATTACAGTAAATAATGAGGTTAAATTTCAAAAATATGAATTAGTTAGAGATTCAGAAATTAGATTTGTTAAAATTGATTCTGAAGATGGATATAGGGTATATTCTAAAAGCTTAAAACTTGTATTATATATGGCAATTACTGAGCTTTTTGGATATCAAGATGTAGATTTTCAAACTACAATTAATAGAAACCAATATTTTATAATGCCAGAATTTTATTTAACTGAAGAAAAGATAAAAATGATTAGAGATAAGATGCAAGAAATAATAGACGCAGATTATGAAATAGAAAAAAGAATGCTTAGTGTAGATGAAGCAAGAGAATATTATGAGAAGTCTGGAGATTTAGATAAGATACAGAATATGTCTACAAGGATAAAATCTTATACAAATGTATATTTTTGTAATGGGTATTATAACAATTTTTATGGAGTTTTAGTACCAAATACTGGATATTTAGATGTATTTGACTTGATTCCATTTAGAAATGGTGCTTTACTAGTTACAAAGGATGCTAATGGAAATAAACCACAAGTAAATAATTCAAGACTAATAGATGCTATAGAAGAATTTTATAAGTTTAAAAAGATTTTTGATATAGATAATATTGGTGAGTTAAACGATAAGATAATAAAAAATGAGATGTTAGATATAATACAAGTATCTGAGGCAATTCATCAGAGAAAAATTGTAGAAATTGTACAAGATATAGAAAAGAAAAAAGATATAAAGCTTGTTCTAATTGCTGGGCCATCTTCTTCAGGAAAAACAACTTTTGCACAACAACTTGGTGTACAGCTTAGACTTACAGGATATAATCCTATAACTATATCTATGGATAATTATTTTAAAGAAAGAGTAGATACTCCTCTTGGTCCTGATGGAAAGTATGATTTTGAAAGAGTTGATGCTTTAGATATTGATTTATTTAATGAGCATATGGAAAAGCTTATTGAAGGAGAAGTTGTTGAGCTTCCTGAATTTGATTTTATTAATGGAACAAAGAAATATAATGGAAGATATTTAGCTCTAAATCCTATGGATGTATTGATAGTTGAGGGAATTCATGCATTAAACCCAATTCTTACAAAATTTACACCAGCTAAGAATAAATATAAGATATACATTGCTCCTATAACTACATTAAATTTGGACGGTTATTCAAAAGTATCATCATCAGATACTAGATTCTTAAGAAGACTTGTAAGGGATTTTGCAACTCGTGGTCATAGTGTGGATAGAACTTTTGAGCTTTGGGGAAATGTAAAAAAAGGAGAAGAGAAATATATATTTCCATATATAGAAGATGTTGATAGTATATTTAACTCAAGTATTATATATGAGCCGGCAGTTATGAAGACTTTTGCTCAACCTTTACTATTACAACTAGATAAATCTAGTAAGTATTATGCAGAAGCAAGAAGACTATATGAGTATTTAAATAACTTTTTACCAATGGAGACATCAAATATTCCTATCGATTCGTTAATTAGAGAATTTATTGGAAATGGTTGCTTTAATAGGTAATAAAAATAAAAAAGGGTGATAATTATGTCAGAATTTTTTACTGAGCTATCAAATATTTATTATAATGAGACTTTTCAAGTCATTTTAAAATTAGTATTAATTACGGTTCTTGCTGGAATTATTGGCTATGAAAGAGAAAATTCTAGTAAGCCAGCAGGACTTAGAACACATATATTAGTTGGAATAAGTTCTGTACTAGTTATGATTTGTGGAATTGAAATTGCAGCAACTTATGGTACAAACGATCCTTCTAGGATGCCTGCTCAGCTACTATCTGGTATAGGTTTTATTGGTGCAGGAACAATACTTAGTAATGGATTTAAAGTTAGAGGTCTTACAACCGCTTCAGGACTTCTTGCAATAACATGTATTGGTCTTGCAGTTGGATCAGGGTTATATATATATGCAATAATTGCAACAGGTATTGTATATATAATTTTAAGATACTCATATCTTGTAAATTCTAATTTAGAGCATCTGGTAGATTTTAAATTTAAAGTATTTACTGAAGCACCAAAAGATATACTAGAAGAATTAAATAATTTATTTGTAAAATATGAAGTAAACATATCTAAGCTAAAAATTGTAGATGATGATAATGCTAGTGATTCAGACTTTGGATATATACTATATGAGTGTAAAGTGTTAAATACCACATTTAATAAAAACCAATTTATAACAGAGCTTGCAAAAATTAACAAGGTAAAACAAATAAAAGAAATATAAAATTTATATAAAATAATAAAAAACTGCTTGCAAAAGTTTAGTATTTGATGTATATTACTAAACAAGGGTGAGAAAAATGTCAGAGAAAGTATTTGGAAATATTAATATTAGATTAAGAAGTAAACAAAGTTTACTAGCATTTTTACCCCTAATTAAAGTTAATAAATTATTATTTTTAGATAGAAACACTTAATATTTATATTAAGTGTTTTTTTTATATATTTTTTGAAGGAGGAGTTTTTTATGAGTCAGGCTAAATTAACACTAGATGTTAATGAGAAGCCACCAGTACTTAAATGGATCATACTTGCATTACAACATGTTTTTGCTATGTTTGGTGCAACAATTCTTGTTCCAATATTAGTAAATAGTGCTGTTGGCGAAACAGTTTTAACAATACCTGTAGCTTTAGTTACATCAGGTATAGGTACACTTATTTATATTTTATGTACAAAGGGAAAATCTCCCGTATATCTTGGAAGCTCTTTTGCTTTTATTACACCGATTGCTGTAGGAGCTGTAAAAGCTGGTGTGGGTGGAGCTTTAACAGGTATTATGATAGTTGGTATAATTTATGTTATTGTAGCTATAATAATTAGTATTATTGGAAAAGAGTGGTTAAGCAAGATATTACCACCAATTGTAATTGGACCAATGATAATGATTATAGGATTGGGTCTTGCACCAACAGCAATATCTGAAATTGGAATAAGCTCAGATATTTTAAATTTAGATTACAAATCAATAATTGTTGCTGTATTTACATTTATAGTAACAGCAGTAGTGATGTTAAATGGAAAAGGTTTTTTAAAAGTAATACCTTTTTTAATAGGAATGATTTCTGGATATATACTTTCTGTAATACTAGGATTAGTAGATTTTACACCAGTACTTGAGGCAGCATTTTTTAGTATTCCAGATTTTATCTTACCATTTGTATCATATATTCCTAATTTAGATGCAGCAATGGCAATTGCACCAATAGCTCTTGTGACAATAGCAGAGCATATAGGAGATCATACTGCTTTAAGTACAATAATTGGAAAAAATTTAATAAAAGATCCAGGACTTAATAGAACTTTACTTGGAGATGGAATTGCAACTTTTGTTGCTGGACTTTTAGGTGGACCTGCAAATACTACTTATGGAGAGAATACATCAGTTGTTGGGATGACAAAGATTGCTTCAGTTTGGGTAATTGGACTTGCAGCAATATTTGCAATTTTACTTGGATTTTTAGGTAAATTTACTGCTCTTGTTTCAACTATTCCAAATGCAGTACTTGGTGGCGTCTCTTTAATATTATATGGATTTATTGCAGTAAATGGTCTTAAAGTATTAATAGAAAATAGAGTGGATTTTTCAAAATCAAGAAATGTAATTATAGCATCAAGTATGTTAGTACTAGGGTTAGGAGGAGCTGCTATAAATATCTCTACAGTTGCAATATCTGGAATGAGTCTTGCTGCAATTGTTGGTGTACTTTTGAATTTATTTTTACCAAAAGATAAAGAGGAAACAAAAGAAGAAAAATTTGAAAATATTGATGTAGAAAATTTAGATAGAAAAATTGAAAATGAAGTTAAACAAGAAGGTGAAAATGTGAAAGAAGAAGTTGAAGAAAAAATTGAAAAAGAAGATATAGTTATTTTAGATCATCCATTAGTTGAACATAAGTTATCAATACTTAGAGATAAAAATACGGGAACAAAGGAGTTTAGAGAGCTTGTAAGTGAACTTGGTATGTTTTTGTGTTATGAGGCAATGAGAGATGCAACTTTAGATGATGTAGAGATTGAAACACCATTACAAAAAATATCTAGTAAAAGACTTAACGAGGACAAATATGCTTTTTTACCAATATTAAGAGCTGGAACTGGTATGTTAGATGGACTTATTAAAGTAATACCAAATGCAAAGATTGGGCATATTGGTATGTATAGAAACGAAGAAACACTTGAACCAGTAAGATATTTTTTCAAAGTACCATCAGATATAAAGTCAAGAGAGGTATTAATTCTTGATCCTATGCTTGCAACAGGAGGATCAGGTTGTGATGCAATAGATCAATTAAAAAAAGAAGGAGTAACAAAAATTAAATTTTTATGTTTAATTGCTGCACCAGAAGGAGTTAAAAAAATGCAAGATGAGCATCCAGATGTAAAAATATATTGTGCAGCACTTGATGAAAAATTAAACGAAAAAGGATATATACTACCAGGACTTGGAGATGCTGGAGATAGAATCTTTGGTACAAAGTAGTTATTAAAATTGTAATTTTTTTGTGTAAAAGATTGAATAATTTTATTAAATAATTATATTATAGTATTATGGTTAAAAAAATTTTGTTAATACTAATTATTTGTATAATATATATAAATACTAATGTTTTTGCTATAGAAAATTTAGAGCTAAATTCTAAGTATTATGGAATATATTCACTTGACAATTTAGAAGAGATGTATTCTAAAGATAGTAAACAAAAGGTTCCTATTGCAAGTATTACAAAGGTAATGACAGCTATTGTGTGTATAGAGAATATTGAAGATCTAAATCAAACAGTTATTGTAGATTTGCCTAGTGTTCAAAAGTATTATGATGAGGAATATTCTGTTGCAGGACTTGAGGATGGTCAAGAAATATCATATTATGACTTGATTGGGACAATGCTTATTCCATCGGGAGCAGATAGTGCAGCTTGTATTGCCTTAAATGTATTTGGAGATTATGCAAAATTTATTGAAGAGATGAATAATAAAGCAAAACAATTAGGAATGAATGAAACATCTTTTGCTAACCCTATAGGTGCAGATGATGAAAATAATTATTCTACAGTTTATGATGTGGCTTTAATGATGAAGTATGCATATGAAAATGAAATACTAAGAGATTTTATGTCTGCGTATGAATATACAACAAAAGATGGAAGTATAACAGTAAAGAATGCATTATTTGTCTTAGCAAATTTATATGGAATAGATGTAAGTAAAATATCTGGTGGAAAAACAGGAATGACAGGAGACGCAGGATATTGTCTTGCAAGCTATTCAGAAAATACTGAAAAACCTTTAATTTGTATTGTATTAGGATGTGATATTGTACCAGGTACACTATATCATTTAGAAGATAGTCAGAAATTATATAATATTATAGATGAAAGTTATAAATTTGAAAATATTTTTTCAAAGGGTGATAGAATTTTAACATTACCAACATATCATAGTACAAAGCAAAATGTATCTGTTTGTGTAAATGAAGACGTTAAAGCATATATACCAAATGATTCTGTAATTGATTTTGAAAATGTTAAAATAGATTATTCAGGAGTTGAACTGTTAACTTCGAAAAATAAGATTGGTGATGTGATTGGAAGTGCAGGTATATACTATGAAAATAAATATTTAGGGGATGTTGACGTTGTAGTAGGAGAAGAGGTAAAATTTAGTATTTTAAACTGGTCGAAGGATAATACTACATATTTAATAATGTTTGAAATAGTTGTTATACTAGTATTAATATATATACTAAAAAAGAAAAATTCAATTTCAAAAAAGAAACAAGTACTTAATAGATTTTAATACAAAAGTTAAAAATGAGCTCGTTTATTTAATGAGCTCATTTCTAATTCTACATAAAAACTTGAAAAAATAATTGTTTTTTAGTATAATAGTAGCACTAGGAGTTTTAGTATGTTTGTAAAAAATGATAATGAATTTATTTGTGTAAATTGTAATAATAAAGTTGAGAAATTAAAATATACTTCAAGAGATCACTGCAATCACTGCTTATATTCTATTCACGTAGATATTACGCCAGGAGATAGAGCAAATAGTTGTAAAGGACTTTTAGTTCCAATAAATGTTATTGAAACACCAAAAAAGGGTAAAGTGATAATTTATAGATGTAATAAATGTGGTCAAGAAGTAAGAAATATTGTTGCTTTAGATGATAGTAAGGATGCTATTTATAAAGTAGTAGAAAATTATGCAAAAGGAGTTGTTAGATAAAGGTGAAGTATGTAAAAGTGTTGTATAGATATGTAGTGAGAAAACGTAGATGGGAGTAATCCCATGAGTACTTAAAATCAAACTAAATATTTATATAATGAAAGGTGTAGATAAAAATGGAAGAAATTAAATTAAATATAGCTAATATGATTTATAAAGCATTAAATAATAATGATGTGACTTTAGATGAAATTAAAGAAAAGATAGAAGTTCCCAAAGATAAGCAAAATGGAGATTTTTCATATCCTTGTTTTAACTTAGCAAAAGTATTAAGAAATTCACCAGTTAATATAGCAAATAATATTAAAAATGAGATTGTTTTAGATGAGTCTGTATCTAAAATTGAAGTGGTAAATGGTTTCTTAAACTTTTATTTAAATAATGATAATATTGTTAGTGATGTATTAAGTAAAATTGTGTCTCAAAAGGAGAAATATGGATCTACAAAAGAAGGAAATGGAATAAATATAATTGTTGAATATTCATCACCAAATATTGCTAAACCATTTCACTTAGGACATTTTAGAAATACGGTCCTTGGTAAAGCATTATATGATTTATATGAAACCTTAGGATATAATGTTACAGGAATTAATCATTTAGGTGATTGGGGAAGACAATTTGGAATATTAATTGAAGGGTATAAAAGATTTAAAGACGAATATAATTTTGATGAAAATCCACTTGAAGCTTTATCTGATATTTATGTAAGAATAAATAAAATAGCAAAAGAAGATGAAGTTGTTATGAATCAAGCTCGTGAAAACTTTAAAAAACTTGAACAAGGAGATAAAGAGCTTACAAAATTATGGAAGTATTTTAGAGAAGTTTCTCTTAAGGAATATAAAAGAATATATGATTTGTTGGGAAGTAGATTTGATTCATATAACGGTGAAGCTTTTTATAATGATAAAATGGATGAAGTTGTTGAAATATTAGATAAAAAAGGTGTTTTAAAAGATAGTCAAGGAGCTAAAGTAGTTGAAGTGGGAGATAATATGCCTCCATGTATAGTATTAAAATCTAACGGCTCAACAATATATGCTACTCGTGATTTAGCAGCTATATTATATAGAGCAAGAACATATGATTTTACAAAATGTATATATATAACAGCAACAGAACAGATATTGCATTTTAAACAAGTTTTTGAAGTTGCCAAGTATTTAGTTGATGAAAAATATCAAAAAGGTTTGGTACACGTAGCCTATGGTATGATTAGATTAAAGACTGGTAAGATGTCAACACGAGAAGGAAATGTAATATATATAAATGATTTGATTGAAGAGGCAATAAGTAAAGCAAGAGACATTATGATTACAAAAAATCCAGAACTTGAAAATATTGATGAAGTATCTAAAAAAATAGGTCTTGGTGCATTAATATTTAATTATTTAAAGACAACAAAAAATAGAGAAATTATCTTTGATTTAGATGAGAGTTTAAGATTTGACGGAGAGACTGGGCCATATGTTCAATATACTTATGTAAGAACAAAATCAATTTTAGAAAAGGTTGGATTTAATATTCAAGATATAGATAATAGTAATATGGACTATACTTTGTTAAAAGAAAAACAAGAAGTTGATTTAATAAAAGAACTTGAAAAATTTGAATCTATTATTAGAAAAGCTGCAAATGAATATGAGCCATCTGTTCTAGCAAGATACCTAATAGATGTTTCTGTAGCTTTTTCAAGATTTTATAATGAATGTAGTGTTGCAAATATCAATGATGAAAAGCTAAAGCAAGCAAGATGTGTACTTGTTTATGCAACATCAATAGTAATAAAAAAAGGACTTTCAATACTTGGAATAGAATGTCCAGAAAAAATGTAATATAACATATAATTTTTAATGAACTAGAGAAATCTAGTTCATTTTTTTGTTTTGCAACCTAAAATGTACAAAAAACAACTATAAATTGGTAGAACGCAACTGATTGATTAAGTATAATTTTTTGTAAAGAGGAGGATATAATGTATGAAATAGACAAAAAATAATATAAAGTCATTTTAATGTCATTTAGAAGTTATATAATTTAATTATAATAATGTTAGGAGGAGATATAATATGGTAACAGTTAATATTATGTCTGGTGCAGATAAAATTAAAGGTCAAGGAGTTTTATCTGCTCATGATGAACAAGTTAATTTAGTAAAAGAGATAAAAGATTTTAATATAGAAGAAAATAAGATTGAAAGATGTGATATAACACACTTTCATACAGTAAATTTAGAATATTTTTTATTATTACCATTTTTAAAAAATAAATCTACTACAGTAGGATATGTGCATTTTGTTCCAGAAACTTTGGAAAATAGTTTACATCTTTTTAAACCATTTAAACAGATATTTTATAAATATTTAATAAAGTTTTATAGTAGTATGGATAAATTAGTTGTTGTTAATCCGTATTTTATAGATATTTTAAATAATTATGGAATAGAAAAAAATAAGATTAAATATATACCAAATTTTGTCTCATCAGATAATTTTTATAAAAAGAGTAATAAGGAAAAAGAAGAACTAAGAGATATGTTTGATATACCTAAAGATAAGTTTGTTGTTCTATCTGTGGGACAACTTCAAAAAAGAAAAGGTGTTTTAGAATTAATAGAGCTTGCAAGAAGTATGCCAGATATAGAGTTTTTATGGGCAGGAGCTGCTGTATTTGGAAAAATGAGTGAAGGATATGAAGAGATTAAAGAGGCTATTTCTAATAATTTACCTAATAATGTTCATTTCCTAGGATTAATTAATAGAAATAGAATGAATGATATATATAATTTAGCAGATATTATGTTTTTGCCTTCATATGAAGAGCTTTTTCCTATGTGTATTTTAGAAGCTATGTGTGTAAATTTACCAATTTTAACAAGAGATTTAGACATATATAATGGAATATTATTTGATTTTTATACTTGTGCAGACAATAATGACGAGTTTAAAAAACTAATATTAAAGCTTAGAGATGATAAAGATTTTTATGATAAGATGAGTAAAAAATCAAGAGATGGAAATAGATACTATAGCAAGGACAGTGTTAAACATATGTGGGAGGAATTTTACAAAGAATGTGTAAGAGGTAATAATAATGGAAAATAATAAAACAAGAAGAATAATTAATATAATAACTGTTTTTGGTACAATTTTAATGTGTATATTCTTTTATTATGCATTAAAGGCAGAAATTTTTACATCCGAAGAAAAAATGAAGATATTTCTTGAAAAAGGAGGAGTATTTGCTCCAATTATATTTGTAATAATTCAAATAGTTCAAGTGGTTATACCGCTAATTCCTGGTGGAATAAGTCAGGGAGTAGGAGTACTTGTTTTTGGTCCGTTATGGGGATTTGTATATAATTATGTTGGAATTGTTATTGGATCAATTATAGTATTTTTTATTGCTAGAAAATATGGAATGAAATTAATAAAAAAAATGTTTAAAAAAGAGCTTATAGATAAATATATCAATTGGCTTGATAAAGGAAAGAAATTTGAAAAATTCTTTGCTCTTGCCATATTTTTTCCAATTGCTCCGGATGATTTTTTGTGTTATCTTGCAGGAGTTACAAATATGAATGCTAAGACATATATAGCAATTATTGTATTGCTTAAGCCATTTACGATTTTTATGTATAGTGCATTTTTAGTTTTAGTTTCAAAAACATTTTTTAGTTTAATTTAAAAAAGTTTATAGCCTTGAAAATTATTCAAGGCTATTTTGCTATAATAAAATAAATTTTGTGAAAATAAAATAGATACAAATTAGATTTACAACTAGAAAGCAAGGAATACCGTACTTAAACTGTGGATGTAAAGTCTTGTGCCTAAAAGTATACATTCCAATTAGCGAACCAATACTTCCTCCAAGAAGTGGTATAAGAAGTAGAGTCTTTTCAGGAATTCTCCACATGCTATGCTTTGCCTTGAATTTGTCTATTGCCATAGATAAAAATCCAATTACATTAATTATTGAAAAATAAATAAGAAAGATTTTTAAATATTCCATATTACATTCCATATAAACACCTCATTTTCAATTATTATATAAAATAATTAGAAATTAATCAATCTTTTCTAAGAATTCTATTTTTTCTATTGTGCTTATAGTGTCTAATATCAAACATAATTACATATATTAAGAAATCTTCCTCGTAGAGTTTATATTCTTCAATAATTTTAAATTGTGATTTAAAATATGCTATATGCTCAATATATTCACTAACTAGTAAAGAGGAATTCATTTTTCCTTCTTTGTAATTTTCTGCTTGATTTTTGGCATTAAGAATTCTTGCTAAAGTTTTAGATCTATATATATCATCACTTATATCAAGTAATCCGCATAGCTGTAAAATAGCAATATAGCTATTTAATTTAAAGTGAATAACATCATAAATTGTCTGAGATGAAAAGTCATTTTCATATGCAACATTTTCAAGTAGTTGGTAAAAACTATTTAATTCTTTTATTGCATTTTCAATTAGCTTCTTTGTAAGACTTATCGTTGGGGCTTTTACGTTTATACTGCTAATCTTTCCATTTAAAAAAAGATTTAAATCTTTATCGTATTTATAGATACATAATGTTAATTGATCTTCAAAACCTTTTGGATTTTCACCAAACTCCTTTCTTATATCATTTAAATAATAGACAAAATTATCTTTTACTGGGGTATCACAAGACATTATTCTTATTGTCCTGGTATCCTTTTTATTTTGTGTATCAATTTTTAGTAATGCTTTTATTTTTTCCTTAGTAAGCATATAACTACCTCCTTTATTAAAATAGGTACATAACATAAAAACCTTGTATAAATTATACTGTATATTGCAATAAAAGTAAAGAGAAAACTAAAAAGTTACATAATCATACACTTTTAGATAAAATAATATATAATTTTTTAAAACATAATTTGTTATTAAATTCAAACTTATTCTTGACTTTTTATTTTAACTATTATATAATATACGAGTAACAAATTAATTTTAGAGAAAATACCTATGCTAAGCATAGTCGTATATGGCTTTTAAGGAGGGAATATAAAATGGCACAACCAAAAAGAAGATGGTCAAAACAAAGAACACATACAAAACGTTCAACATGGAAATTAGAAGAGACAAATTTATCTACTTGCGCTAATTGTGGAGAACCAGTACTTTCACACAAAGCATGTCCTTCTTGTGGATATTACAATAAAAAACAAGTAGTTGAAATTAAAGAACAAAAAGAAAACGCTTAATTACAAAAGTAACTCCACATTTTTGTGGAGTTTTTTCGTGTTTTGGAGGAGTTTTATGCAAGATTTAAAAATACTATATGAAGATAATCATATAATAGTAGTTGTAAAAAATCCTGGTATTCCTGTACAGGCAGATAAAACAGGAGATATGGATATGCTAACTATTATAAAAGAGTATATTAAAGAAAAGTACAAAAAACCAGGAAATGTGTATTTGGGACTTGTTCATAGATTAGATAGAATGGTAGGAGGAGTTATGGTATTTGCAAAGACTTCAAAAGCAGCTTCAAGAATATCTGAATATATTAGACAAAAAAATGTAAAAAAGAAGTATTTTGCAATTGTTAACGGTTATTTGCCCATTTCGGATAATAATATAAAACTTAATGATTATTTAGTAAAAAATGAAAGACTAAATATGTCTAGAGTTGTAGAAAAAGGATATAAGGGTTCTAAAGAGGCAATTCTTGAATATAAAGTACTAAAAAACTTTGAATATAATGGAAAAAAATATTCTCTTGTTGACATAGATTTACATACTGGACGTCATCATCAAATTAGAGTTCAATTTGCAAATATTGGACATCCTTTATACGGAGATATAAAATATGGGCAAAAGATAAATAAAGTAGGACAAAATCTAGCTTTATTTTCATATTATTTGTCTTTTTTTCATCCAACAAAAGATGAGTATCTTGAATTTAAGTTTATGCCAAATGAGTTAGAAAAAAAAGATAAGATATGGGATGTGATATAATGGATTTTGATAGCGTTAAGGAGACTTTAGCTATTTTAAAAGAAAAACTTGATACGCTAAAAGATGCAATAAAAGTATCTGAAAAGCAGGAGAAAATTAAAAGCTTAGAAAAAAAGACTCTTATAGATGGTTTTTGGAATGATAATGAGAAATCATCAAAAATACTTTCGGAAATGAAAAATCTTAAAAATGAAGTACATAAATATGATATTGCCAAAAAAGAATATGATGATGCAATAACATATTTAGAGCTTGCTGAGGAAGAAAATGATGCAGATTCATTTAAAGAGGCAAAAAATATAGCAATTAAGCTAGAGAAAGATTTAGAAAAACTTGAAGTAAGTGCTTTACTATCTGAAGAATATGATGCAAGTAATGCTATCGTTACTATACACCCTGGAGCTGGAGGCACTGAATCTCAAGACTGGGCAATGATGCTTTATAGGATGTATACTAGGTGGAGTCAAAGAAATGAATTTGAAATTGAAGTATTAGATTATCAAGATGGAGAAGAAGCTGGAGTAAAATCAGTATCATTTCTTGTTAAAGGAGAAAATGCATATGGATACTTAAAAGGAGAATCAGGAGTTCATAGACTTGTACGTATATCTCCTTTTGATGCAAATAGTAGACGTCATACTTCGTTTGCTGCTGTTGAAGTACTTCCTGAAATTTCAGATGAGATTGTTGTAGATATTAAACCAGAAGATATTGAGATGGATGTATTTAGAGCAAGTGGTGCTGGTGGACAGCACGTAAATAAGACATCATCTGCTGTAAGGCTTAGACATTTACCAACAGGAATTGTAGTAAGTTGTCAGACAGAAAGATCTCAAATGCAAAATAGAGAGTATGCTATGAAAATGCTTAAAGCAAAGATATATAAACTTGAAAAAGAAAACTATGAGAAAAAAATAAATAATATAAAAGGGGAAACTTCAGATAATGCATGGGGAAGTCAAATAAGATCATATGTATTTTGTCCATATACTTTAGTAAAAGATCATAGAACAGGATATGAAACTGGAAATGTTCAAGCTGTTATGGATGGCAAAATAGATGACTTTATATATGAATACTTGAAAAGTTATGTTAAAAATGATATAATCAAGTAGTATTATTTAAAGGAAAGAGGTGGTCTAATGGCAAACTCAAATATATCATCTAATTATGATGAAATTAAAAAGAAGTATAAGGAGTCAAAGTTATTAATTGTTGACTTAGATGGAACTCTTATTGACTTTGAAAAAATTGACAATATAATTATCGCAGAACTTTTTCCAGACAGTAGAGTCATAAATACAATAGATAATATTTTATGGAAAGTAAATAGACTTGATGTCTTTGAAAATGGTTATGCAGGTTTAAAACTAAGACTTGCTGTATATTCATTATTTAGTAAATATAGCTTAAGAGAGTGTAAAGCACATTATTCTAGAATCTATTCAAATTTAGCACGTATTGAACTATATAGTGTATATAATACTACATTAAAATATATTATTGAAAATAATTATGATATTGTAATAGCTACTAAGAATGTCTATGCAAAAAATATTTTAGAAAATAATATATTTAAGATAGATTCTAAAACAAGAGAAAAAATAAAATTAATTGTACTAAAGAAGAATAAGAAAAATCAGTTTAAAGACTTAGTTGAAAAGTATAATGGTAAGGTATGTGTTATAGGAAATAATTTATCGGATGATATATTAAATTCTTATAGAATAAAATCACCTTATATTTATATAGGAAATAGTAAAATAGTAAATATTGTAATAAAATTTACTAATAAGATTTTGGGAAAGAAAGGAATGCAGTTTAAAAGTATTAAAAGTATAAAGAAGATATTTACAGAATAAAATAATTACCAGGATTAATATCCTGGTTTTATTGATTTATTAAGCTTTTCATATCCTCAGGAAGAGGTGCTTCTATTTTAAGTGGTTTGTTAGTTATTGGATGATTCATAGATACTTTTCTTGCATGAAGTGCTTGCCTTAAAATAAGCGAATCAATGTTAGCTATATTATAATATTTAGCATATAAAGTATCTCCTAAAAGTATATGTCCAATATCTATCATGTGAACTCTAATTTGATGAGTTCTACCAGTATGTAGTATTATATTTACTACAGTGTAGTTAAGATTATTATTTCTTTTTAATACTTCTACTTCTGTTTTTGCATAATCACCATTTCCAGTTGGTACAGTTTCTCTTAAAAGTATTGTATTATTCATTCTTGCAATATCTTTTTCTATTATTATATGATCTTCTTTTATTATTCCATTAACTATTGCTGTATACTCTTTTTTTAAGTTTATTTTATTCTTCTTTTTTACAAATAGTTCTTGTATATATTCGTTTTTTGCAAAGATGCATATTCCAGTAGTGTTTTTATCTAGTCTTGTAACTATATGTATATTATATATGCCTTGTTTTTTTAAATGATTTGCTACAATATTTGAAAGTGTGTTTGTATAGTTATCTGAGCTAGGGTGCGTTGGCATATTTGATGGCTTATTTACAATTAATAGATATTCATCTTCATATAGTATATCTAAAGGTTTATTTACTAGTTCAAATTTATCTTCAAATTTCAAGCTGTTTTTTATTTTTAAGTATTTTTCTAAATCTATACAAATCTTGTCATTAGTTTTAATAATATAGTTTGTATATTCTTCTTTTGAATTTACATATATACAATTTGAATATTTTAATTTTTTTAGTAGTTCACTGGAGATGTATAATCTTTTTTTTAATATGTCTTTTAATTTTTTATCTCTATCATTTTCAAGTGCTGTATATTCTATTTTCATTGTTTTTTCTCCCAAAGATATTATACTATAATTCTATTTTAATTTAAATAGTATCAAAAAAAATAAATTATAGTTGTTTGAATTTAAATTATATGATATATTTTAGAAAAAAAGGAGGGATTTATGAATAATTATATTTGTAAGATTGCATCTTTTGAAGAAATGAATACTAAATGGGACTATGAGATAGAACATGCAAGTAAGAAAGAAAATTGGATTATATGGAAGATGGAAAATATAAAAAACATGGTTGAAAATAAAATAATACCGTATTATGGTATATTAGATGGTAAAATAATTTGTGAGGCTACAGCAAATATAAATAAAGATATTGTTCAAAATAGTGATGGAATTATAGATAAGAATACTGCATATTTATCTGCTTTTAGAACTAATACTGATTATCAATCAAAGGGGTATTTTTCAAGACTTTTTAAATTTATGATACAAGATTTAAAGCAAAAAGGATATAAAAGTGTTACACTTGGTGTAGAACCTAGTGAGACTAAGAATATGCAAATTTATTTTAAATACGGCTTTACTAATTTTATAAAATCAGATTATGAAGTATATCCAGATGGTACAAAAGTTTTAGTATTGTACTACTTAAAAAATCTAGATTAATTTTTTTCTGGAGAGAATATATGAAACTAAGAGAACATTATATTGATGTAGCAAAGGGAGTAGCTATGCTTCTTGTTATTATTGGACATATTACAATTATTCCATCATGGTTATATGCTTGGATTAATTCATTTCATATGCCTTTATTTTTCTTTTTATCTGGAATGGTATATAATCCATATAAATATGATAAATTTAAAGATTTTTTTAAAATCAAAATTTAAAGGACTTATTATTCCATATTTTTTCTTGTGTCTAATAATTATATTTTGGGCAAGAATTATGTGTAATCCTGATGGCTTTTTATAAATTACAGACTTTAGAGCAATTTATAGGTATATTTGTGTCATATAGAAAAAGTAACTTTTATGCTTCTTTGTGGTTTTTTGTTGCATTGTTTTTTGGTGAATTATTAATGTATCCTATAGTTAAAATAATTGGTAAAAAGTTTGAAAGCGAAAATAAAAATAAAGTAGCTTTGACCATATTTGGTATATTTTTATCTGTTTTAGGTTTTATTGTTTTATATTATATAAGAAATGGATTTTTTTGGAGTTTAGATCTGGTTCCACTTGCAACAAGTTTTTTAATGTTTGGTTATGTAGCAAAACTAAATAAAGAAAAATTTAATAATATTACAAAATTACCAATTAGTATATTATATCTATTAATTAGTATTGTATTTACATATCTTAATTTTAGAATTTATGGTTCATCTAGTATGTATAATTCTGTAGTTGGGAATTTTATATATTATATGCCTGCTGCACTTGGTGGGATTTTGCTTGTAATAACTATTTGTAAAAAGATAAATAGTAATAGACTACTTGAATATATAGGAAGGAACACAATAACGTATTATGCGTTTCAAAAACCAATTATATTAAAATCAATAACTACAGTTATAAATACACTTGGCAGTAATATTACATTATTTAATAATCAAATTATAAAAATTATATTAATAACTATAATTGCTGTTTGTGTTTTAGGAATAATAAGTCAGATGATAACAAGTACATATCCTTTTATTTTGGGTAAATTTAAGCCAAAAGAAAAGATTTCATAGGAGTTAATAGGAGTAACAATTGCTCCTATTGTTATTTTTCCTTGAAAACAAATTAGATATGTTGTATAATTGTGTCATATTAGAAAGTGAGAATATATGAATAACGAGCGTATAGATGACTTGAATTTGAACGGAAAAAAGATTATACAAAATACAGATTATTTTTGTTTTGGAATAGATAGTGTTTTGCTTGCAAATTTTGTTAGCTCAAATAGCTCAAAAAATGTAGTTGTAGATTTGTGCTCTGGAACAGGAGTTATATCAGTTATATTAACTCAAAAGAAAAAATTACATAAAATATATGCTGTTGAGTTACAAGATGAAATGTATAATCTTTTAAAAAGAAATATAAAATTGAATAATTTAGAAGATTGTATATATCCTTTTAAAGCAAATATAAAGGATTATTATTTAGATAAAAAGGTAGATATAGTAGTATGTAATCCTCCATATAAAGAAATTGGAACTGGAATTAAAAATGAAAATACTGTAAAATATATTGCACGTCATGAAAAAGAATGTACACTTGAAGATGTATTTAAGTGTTCATCTAAAATTTTGAAACAAAAAGGAAAATTATATTTGGTACATAAACCACAAAGATTGGTAGACTTAATTTCTCTTGCAAGAAAATATAATTTAGAAGCAAAAAACATTAGATTTGTATATCCTAAATTTAATTCATCTGCAAGTATAGTATTAGTTGAATATGTTTTTTATGGCGGAAATGAAATTAATGTATTACCACCTCTTATTGAATATGATGAATTTGGTAACTATACAGAAGAAATACTAGATATATATGGGAGTGAAAAATAATGGAAGTTAGAGAAAAAGGTACATTATATTTAGTTGGTACACCTATTGGTAATCTTAAAGATATTACCTTAAGGGCAATTGAAACTTTGCAAAATGTAGATTTAATACTTGCAGAAGATACAAGACAAACATTAAAGCTTTTAAATCATTTGAATATATCAAAGCAGATGATTAGCTATCATAGACACAATGAGGATGCGAAAGTTCAAATGGTTGTATCTTTGCTTGATGAAGGAAAAAATATAGCACTTGTATCTGATGCTGGAATGCCAATTATTTCCGATCCTGGTCAAGGTCTTGTTAGATATTTAGTTGAAAATGATTATAAAATAGAAGTTATACCAGGAGTTACTGCTTTAATTACTGCTATTGTTAAATCTGGAATGGATTCAACAAGATTTACTTTTGAAGGTTTTTTATCTGTTGCAAAAAAACAGAGAATAAAAAGATTAAATGAGCTTAAAGAAGAAATAAGAACAATGATTTTTTACGAAGCACCACATAAAATATTATATACATTAAAAGATATGTATGAAGTATTTGGAGAAAGAAATATTTGTATATGTAGAGAACTTACCAAAATTCATGAAGAATATTTTCATACAACATTTAAAGAGGCAATAAAAAATATAGAAGAAAATGGAATAAAAGGTGAGATTGTATTAATAATTGAAGGAATAAATGAGTTAGAGCTTGAGGCAAAGAAAAAGGAAGAATTAGAAAAAATTGATCCAGTAGAATTCGTTAAAATTTATATAAATTCAGGACTAGATAAAAAAGAAGCAATAAAAAAGGTTGCAAAAGAATTAGGCGTAAATAAAAATGAAGTATATAAGAAATGTATAAAATTATAGCTTGAGGGGGAAATATGAAAGAGAAAGAAGAAGAAAGATTAAAACATATGCTAGAGATAGAAGATAGCTTATATCAAAGAGGATATAAGCTTGTTTGCGGTGTAGATGAGGCAGGAAGAGGACCTCTTTGTGGACCGGTTGTTGCAGCAGCAGTTATACTAAATAAAGATGAAATGATAGAAGGAGTAAATGATTCTAAGAAACTATCTGAGAAAAAAAGAGAGAACTTGTATGATATCATAAGTAAAAAGGCACTCGCTGTTGGTGTTGGAATAAGTGACGTAGATATTATAGAAGATATAAATATATTAAATGCAACAAAGCTTGCAATGAAGCAAGCGATTAATAATTTAAAGATAAATCCAGATTTTGTGTTAATAGATGGAAATCAAATGATTGATATAGACATTGATGCACAAACCGTAGTATCGGGGGATGCAAAATCAGAATCTATTGCTGCTGCATCTATTATAGCAAAAGTTACAAGAGATAGACTTCTTAAAGATTATGATAAGAAATATCCAGAGTATGGATTTGCAAAACATAAAGGGTATGGAACAAAAGCTCATATTGAAGCAATAAAAAAATATGGACTTACACCAATTCATAGAAAAAGCTTTTGTTCAAAATTTATAAAGGAGGATAAATAAAATGAAACTTATATCATGGAATGTAAATGGAATTAGAGCATGTATTACAAAGGGATTTAATGACTTTTTTAAAGAAATTGATGCTGATGTATTTTGTATTCAAGAGACAAAACTTCAAGAAGAACAGGCAGATACAATACAGTTTGAAGGATACTATAGATATATGAATAGTGCTAAAAAGAAAGGTTATTCAGGAACTATGGTGTTTACAAAACAAAAACCAATAAGTGTGACATATGGACTTGGTATAGAAGAGCATGATAATGAAGGAAGAATAATTACTCTTGAATATAATGATTTTTATCTTGTATGTTGTTATACACCAAATTCTAAAAGAGAATTAGAAAGACTAAGTTATAGAATGATTTGGGAAGATGAAATTTTAAAATACTTTAAAAAATTAGAAAAAAATAAACCTATTGTTTATTGTGGCGACTTAAATGTTGCACACGAGGAAATTGATCTTAAAAATCCTAAGACTAATCATTTTAATGCTGGATTTACAGATGAGGAAAGAGAAAAGATGACTAAGCTATTATCATCAGGCTTTATAGATACATATAGATATTTATATCCAGAAAAGATTGAATATTCTTGGTGGTCATATATGCGTCAAGCAAGAGAAAAAAATATAGGGTGGAGAATAGATTATTTTATTGTATCAGAAAAAATTAAAGATAAGATTAAAGATGCAAAGATACATACAGAAGTTTATGGAAGTGATCATTGTCCTATTGAATTAGATTTAGACTTTTAATTTTTTGTTTATTCTATTGAATTTTAGGCTTTAATATAGTAGAATAAAAAAGAGATGAGGGGATATATATGGGATTTTTAGATAGGTTTTCAGGTATTAAAGATAGAATTGGATTTAATAAAGATTTTGATATAAATGAAAGTCTTGCTGCATATTATGGAGATAAAAATATTAAAGAGTCTTATCTTGAAATAACTAAAATTACTAAAAAGAAATTTAAAGAAACATATGATATTAGTGATGAGCTTTTAGAAAAATATGCAAAAATAAACAATGATGATATTCAAAATGCTCTTATGAAAAAATATTTAAAATTATCTATGGATGACTTAAATAAAGAAGCAATTGAAAAAGAGCAACTTCAAAAGAATATGATTGAAGAAGAAGTTGACTCTTCTTTAGAAGGTGTAGATAAAAATACTAAAGATCAAGTAAAGAAAGATTTAGAACAAGAGCAAAAAGAAAAAGGTAATGATGAAATAAATCTTAATGATAAGAAAAAAGAGTTCCAAGCAAAGATTTATCAAGCGGCATATAAAAGAATGTATTCAGATTATTCTTCAAAGGTAATGAGAATAAAAGATGCTCAATATGAAAGTATGGCTGTAGCTATTGGAACTAAAGAGGCAGTAGAGATAATTGCAATGGAAAAAAATCTTGAAAAAATAGATTTGCTTTATCATAATCATACTGGTAAAGATATTTCAAATTTAGACAGTATTAAAGAACAAAAGCAAGAGTTTAAAGCCAAGTTTGATTATAACCAAAAAGGAATAGAACAGAATACAGATGAAAGAACTTTAAGAATTAATCAATTATATGCTTTAAGAGAGGAAAGATATAGAAAGTATATTAAAGCTTTAAAAGATTCTACTAAATCACCACAAGAAAAAGCCATGTTTAAGATGGATTATGAAGAAGCAAATTTAGATTTAATACAGAGTATTCCTTCACTTAGTGAATATAGTAAAGATTTACAAATTCAAGGAAAAAACGAAAAGCTTGTTAAAGATGCTAATCTTGAAAAGAGTTCTGCTGTAAATAATCGTTTTGATAATAAAGATGGAAAGGTTGAAAAAGTAACAGAATCAAAAATGGCAGACAACATCTATGATGTAGAACAAGAGCAAAAAGAAAGAGATGCAAGAACTTTTGAAGAATCACAAATACATCAAAGAGACTCTTTAAAAAAAGGAGATTATAGAGCTGCAAAGGAGATTGGAGATGCTCAAAGAGATAAAAGAATATATGATGAAAATATTGAGCAAATGCCAGAACAGGCAAGTGTTACAGAAACTAAAAGAGAAGTAAGAGAAGAAGAGCAAAAGAGTGATGCTAACTTTTTTGCAAGTCTTAGGCAAGTAAATAACATAGAAGATAAATCACCTGAAGAGTTAGAAAAAATAGTGGAAGATAGAAATGAAGATATTGAAGATAAAATAAAAGAAAATGCATACAAAGAGCAAACAGAGCAAGAAACTGAATATCAAAGATATAGAAAAAACAAGAGACCAAATGGGTAAAGTTTAAAGGAGGTAATTTTATGGGACTTGTAACAACAGAAGAAATGTTTAAAAAAGCTTATGAAGGGGGATATGCAATAGGTGCTTTCAATGTAAATAACATGGAAATAGTACAAGGGATTATGGAAGCTGCAAATGAAACTAATTCGCCAGTTATACTTCAAGTATCAGCTGGGGCTAGAAAATATGCAAATCCAATATATTTAAAAAAATTAGTAGAAGCTGCTATTGAATGTAATAAGCAATCAGGAAAAGATATACCAGTAGTACTACATCTAGATCATGGTCCAGACTTTGAAACATGTAAAGATTGTATAGATAGTGGTTTTACATCTGTTATGATTGATGGTTCAAAATATTCTTTTGAGGAAAATGTAGAATTAACAAAGAAAGTAGTAGATTATGCACATGCAAGAGGAGTTGTTGTTGAAGCAGAGCTTGGAAAACTTGCAGGAGTTGAAGATGATGTAAATGTTTCAGCAGATGATGCTATGTATACTAATCCTGACGAAGCTGTAGAATTTGTAAAAAGAACAGGATGTGATTCTTTAGCAATAGCAATAGGAACAAGTCATGGAGCATATAAATTTAAGGGAGATGCAAAATTAAGATTTGATATATTAGAAGAAATAGGTAAAAGATTACCTGGTTTTCCTATTGTACTACATGGGGCATCTTCAGTACCACAAGAATTTGTTAAAATGTGTAATGAATATGGTGGAAAAATACCAGGTGCAAAAGGTGTTCCAGAAGAAATGCTAAGAAAGGCTGCGACTATGGCTGTATGTAAAATTAATATTGATAGTGATATTAGACTTGCTATGACAGCAAATATTAGAGAATGTTTTACAAATAAACCAGAAGTTTTTGATCCAAGAACATATTTAGGTCAAGCAAGAACTGCTGTTAAAGATATGGTAAAACATAAAATTGAAGATGTTTTAGGATGTGCAGGAAAAGCATAGGGGGTATGTTATGCAATATACATATATTCCTAAAGGAACTTGTTCAAAGCAGATGATAATTGATATAAATGAAAAAGATAATACTATAAATTCAGTAAAAATTATTGGAGGATGTCCTGGTAACACAGTAGGTGTTTCAAAGCTTGTAGAAGGAAGAAAAATACAAGATGTAATAAAGATGTTAAAGGGTATTCCTTGTGGCATTAAAAAAACATCCTGTCCAGATCAATTATCTAAAGCATTAGAAGAAATAATAAGTAATAATGTATAAATAGAATGCAAATATGCATTCTATTTTTTTGTAATGTAAAAAAATTATAAATAAAATTTTAAAAATTTATTAGCCATTTTATTTTTTGTTGAAAAAAGTTTTATTATAGGATAATATAAAAATATATGAGAAAAATAAAAATAAAAGAGGTATGATTATGAAAAAAACTAAATATTTTTTGTTTATTACTATAGTATTTGCTTTTTTTATTACATTTAATAAGGTAAATGCTGTAGAGGAGTTACCAGATAATGGTGCAAAAATTTCATCTTCACAAATAATACAAACAAAAACAGGAACAGGACCATTTGACGAAAATGATGAGCCAGGAAATGATTCAAGTGAAGATAATAATATAGTACGTTCATTTGATCAAGTTACGTGGACAATTGAAAACACAATGGTATTAAATAATTCAGATGCGACAGGATATACAGGAGGAAAAATATTTTTTGAAGCAACATTACCAGATGTGTTTACAAGTGAAACAGCAAAATGGGATTTAGATTCAATGGCGTGGGTAGAAAATGCCCAAGTATCTAATGATGGTTTAACTCTTAGTGGATATTATCAAATGGGAACAGAAAATATAACAATACCAGGAAAACAAACTTTAGTTTTTGTGACTAAAATTGAAGGGGCAGCTAATAATACTGAATTTCAACCAACAATAAAATTATGGTTAAATGGAAATACTGATGATAATATACAAACAGTTATTCCTAAAAAGAATATAGTTAGTGCAACTCCTAGATATAATATAAAATTAGTAAATAATAGCTATTGGAATCAAAGAGTAGATGTTGATTTTGGAGAAGGTAGCGAAGTTGGAAGAATGTATGGATATGGTTTTGTTATACAGTTATATAATACTAGTCCATCAAAAGCTTTAAAGGGATTAGAATTCCCAAAAGGTGATATTACTTTTGATATAAAATTGAAAATGGAAAGGTCCGATGTTGGAAGTAAAGAAGTTGAAGACATAACAAAAAATAGTGATTTAAAACTTTGGAATTACCAAGTAAATAATAGTAGTAATTATGGTTATATACCTAATAGATCAATGGTATTTAGTGGAATAGTACATAGTAGGTTTAATTATAATATACCTTATGGAAAAGCAACTTCAGAAAATATGGAAAAATATGGTAACAGAGTATATGATTCTGGAAATTTTGAAATGACACAAATAAATGAAGATACTATTCGTGTTACTGTAAGAGATTATAAATTTAATGGAATGTTTCCTGTTTGTGATGCAGAATCTACAAAGGAACATAGTACTATTTATACTGAAAATATAGGATGTTTTGTATCAGATTATTTTCAGATTTTTGTTCCAGATAATGATGCAACAACCATTGCAAATAGTAATTATTATTTAACTGTTGAAAATACAGATTTTAAAGCTACATCTATTTCAGGCACTGATGTATCTACTCAAGAAAAAACTACTGATGATAAGGTTAGACTAACACATGTTAGATTTAGAAATGGATCTTATAGTCAATATACGTACATATATAACAAAGAGGGAAATGCTTATTTATCCACAGATTGGAGATATGGAGATGCTACTGCTTCAATTGGGGATATATTTACTTTAAATTCTACTTCTGAAATTGGAAGAACAAATGAAGATGATGTTTATGAAATAGATAAATTAGTTAAATTTGATGGAGAAGCATTTGAGCCAGTTGCTGTAAATGGAAAATATTATTTTCTAAATTCTTTTAATACGATGACTTTTAATAATTATTTTGTTACCAAAAAGGATGGTACAAATTGGATTTCGCAAGATGAGATGAATAAAGCCGTTATAGAAGATTTGGTTATATATAATAGCATTGAAGATATACCAGATGGGTATTTGTGTGTTGGAATGTATTATGAATCAAAGGATGGGTTCCTTGACTTACCGTATAGTATACCTTCAAGAAGAATACATACTTATTTAAGAATAAAAGAAAATGCAGTTATTGGTCAAACATATGGTTTTACTCAAACAAATAAATATTGGTTAGAAGACTTAGATAGAACAAAATATAGTCAGACTATCGTAAATGGTTACGATACTTATCCTAAGCCAGTTTACAGTTCTAGTGGGTTAAACTATATAAAGACTGAATATGATGAAAATGGAGTACAGATTTCTGGTACACATAGCGGTGCTCATGTATATGGTAATTCTCTTCTTATAATTGGAGCAAAACAAGGAATACAACAATCAACTTTTGATACTAGTAATCAGCCAAAAGTAAATTTTGATTTGGGAAGAAATGAAAATATTGTTAGATATAAAATTGAACCAAATTTATACCAAGATAATCAAAATAAAAGTGAGATATCTAATGTTACAATAAAAATAACTGATACATTACCACTAGGACTTTCATATGTCGCAGGAAGTTCTAATTATGGAGAGCCACAAATAACTAAAAATGGTGATGGTACAACGACTTTAATATTTTATATTAATAATTGTGTTACAGATAAAAAAATAGATGAATTATATTTTAGTGCAAGTATAGATGAAGACACAGCAAACGGAGTACAATATACAAATAAAGCTGTAATATCTACTGATGATGAAAGAGTTGGTAATACACCTATTGCTAAAAGAACATCTACAAGTACAATACAAATAATAAATTTATCATCACATAGATTATATAAGTCAGTAGAAACACCAGTAATAGAGAAAAATGGAGAAATACATTATAGAGTATCATATAAAAATAATACAGATGGAACAATACCAGAATTTCAAATGTTAGATATACTACCATATAATGGAGATAGTAGAGGAACAGAATATACAGGAAGTTATACGCTAGATAGACTTGTAGTAACACAGACAAATGGAAATGGAGAAGAAGTATCAAATGACAATCTAAAAATATTATATACATCAGATGAGAGCGTAAGAGGAAAAATATCGTCAAAAGATGAAAATTTAGGTGAAGGATGGACAGAAGCAAAAGCGGAGACAATAAAACAAAAAGTAGTAGCGTATGTAATAAAAGGAGAAATAGGAGCACAGTCAAGTGTAACAGTAGACATCTATGTAAAAACAAATGGAAATAAAGGATTAGATAAATATGTAAATAGTGCAACAGCACAAGTATATAAAGATACAGAAGAGATGGTAACAAGTAATGCAGTAAGTCAAGTAGTAGAAAGAAAAATAGAAGGAATAGCATGGGAAGATACAAATTCAAATGGAGTAAAAGATGAAGGAGAAGAATTATTAAAGAATGTAGAAGTAAGTTTAACAAATGATCAAGGGGAAGAAGTAACAGATGTAAATGGAAATAAAGTAAGTTCAGTAAGAACAAATGAAGAAGGGTATTATAAATTTGAAAATTTACCAAGAGGGAATTATTATATAAGAGTATCAATACCAAGTAGTAAATATGAATTAACAGAAAAAGAAGTAGGAACAAATAGTGAGATAAATAGTAAATTTGATGTAGAAGAAAGAGAAACAGATGAGATAACAAAATTAAATTCAATAGATTTACCAGAATTAACAGTATCAAATGTAAATGCAGGATTTGTAAAGAAAGAAACAAAAGTAAAAGTATTACACGTACTAGAAGGAACAGATGTAAGTAGTCCGGATAGTGTAACAGAAGTGCTATATCCAACAGAAGAGATAACAGGAAGAGTAGATGATAATTATACAACACAAAATAGATTAGAAGAGATAAACGCAAACTCAAAAGTACAGTATGATTTAGTGACAGATGAAGTTTTAAATAAAACAGGACAAATGACAGTAGATACAATCTATGTAGTGTATGAGTATAGAAAAGCACCAGGAATAATAAAAATAGAACATAAAGATATAGATACAAAAGAAGATTTAATAGAGCAAGAGATAAAAAATGGATATGTAGGAGAAGAGTATACAACAGAAAATAAATTAGAAGAAATAAATATAGCATATGATAATAAATATGAGTTAGTAAGTGAGCCAGAAAATAAAAACGGAGAATATAAAAGAGAAGAGCAGATAGTTACATATTATTATCAAAAGAAATTGGGAGAAGTAGAAGTAAATTATTTAGAAGTTGGAACAGAAAAGGTACTTGCAAAACAAGAAATAACACAAGATAAAGTAGATAATAAATATACAACAGTAAATAAGCTAGATGAAATAAATAAAGAATATGAAAATAAATATGAATTTGTAAATACGACAGGAGCTCAAACAGAAGGAATATATAAACTAGAAAAACAAGTAGTAAATTATTATTATCAGAAAAAACAAGCAAAAGTAAAAGTATTACATGTACTAGAAGGAACAGATGTAAGTAGTCCAGAGAGTGTAACAGAAGTGCTATATCCAACAGAAGAGATAACAGGAAGAGTAGATGATAATTATACAACACAAAATAGATTAGAAGAGATAAACGCAAACTCAAAAGTACAGTATGATTTAGTGACAGATGAAGTTTTAAATAAAACAGGACAAATGACAGTAGATACAATCTATGTAGTGTATGAGTATAGAAAAGCACCAGGAATAATAAAAATAGAACATAAAGATATAGATACAAAAGAAGATTTAATAGAGCAAGAGATAAAAAATGGATATGTAGGAGAAGAGTATACAACAGAAAATAAATTAGATGAGATAAATATAGCATATGATAATAAATATGAGTTAGTAAGTGAGCCAGAAAATAAAAATGGAGAATATAAAAGAGAAGAGCAGATAGTTACATATTATTATAAAAAGAAAATAGGAGAAGTAGAAGTAAATTATTTAGAAATAGGGACAGAAAAAGTACTAGCAAGTCAAGAAATATTAAAAGATAAAGTAGATAAAGAGTATACAACAGAAAATAAGTTAGATGAAATAAATGCAAATAATGATAATAAATACGAGTTTGTAAAGACAACAGGAGATCCAACAGAAGGAATATATAAACTAGAAAAACAAGTAATAAATTATTATTATCAAAAGAAAGCAACAAGAGTAAAAGTATTGCATGTATTAGAAGGAACAGATGTAAGTAGTCCAGAGAATGTAACAGATGTATTATATCCAACAGAGGAGATAATAGGAAGAGTAGACGATAATTATACAACACAAAATAGACTAGAAGAAATAAATGGAAACTCAAAAGTACAATATGATCTAGTAACAGATGAAGTGTTAAATAAAACAGGTCAAATGACAGTAGATACAATCTATGTAGTATATGAATATAGAAAAGCCCCAGGAACAATAAAAATAGAACATAAAGATATAAATACAGGTGAAGACTTAATAGAAGTAGAAACAAAAAATGGAATAGTAGGAGAAGAATATAAGACAACAAATAAATTAGACGAGATAAATGAAAAATATGATAATAAATATGAGCTAGTAAGTGAACCAGGAAATAAAGATGGAGAATATAAAAGAGAAGAGCAGACAATAACATATTATTATCAGAAAAAAGCAACAAATGTAATAGTAAAATATGTAGACATAGATACAGAAGAAGAATTAATAGAAGGAGAAGAAATAATAGGAAGAATAGATGATGAATATAAGACAGAAGATAAGATAGAAGAGATAAATGAGAAGCAGACAAATAAATATGTATTAGTAAAGACAACAGAAAATATAGAAGGAAAAATGGAGAAAGAAACAATAGAAGTAGTATATTATTATAAGAAAGTAGAAGCACAAGTAATAGTAAAACATGTAGATGAAGAAACAGAAGAAGAGATAGCAGAAAGAGAATACATAGGAGGATACGTAGGAGATAGATATACAACAAGAGAAAAAGAAATAGAAGGGTATGAGGTAGTAATAGAGAGAATACCAAAAAATAAAGAAGGAAATATGGAAGAAGAAGTAATAGAAGTAATATACTATTATAAAAAGATACCAAAAGTAGAAAATATAGATACAGGAGATATAGCAGTGTATGCAGTAGCAAGTGTAGCAGTAATATGTGTAATAGGAATAGTATATGTAATAATAAAAAATAGAAAGAAAAATAAATAATAAAAAAGCATCTTAACTTATGTTAGGATGCTTTTTATATAAAATTTAATTTAAAATATATTTTATATGCTTTTAGAGTATAATATTAATATCTATTACAATTACTTTTTTTTGACATCAAACTTAAGTTACTTTGTATTAATTTACTTGAACAATAAAGTTATTTATAGTATAATGTAAACAAGTATGTCTATAGGTGTAATTGTAGTAATAATTTGTGAATATAGATCTTATATTTAGAAATTATTATTACAAACCTATGGATTACTAAATTATTAGTATTAGGGAGGAACAAAAATGTATAAAAAATTTGAAACTTCATTTGCAGGCAAGAAGCTTGTAGTTGAAACAGGAAAGATGTCTAATCTTTCAAACGGTTCTTGTTTAGTAAGATATGGCCAAACAGCTGTACTTGTAAATGTAAATATGTCAAAAGAACCAAGAGAAGGTATTGACTTTTTACCATTATCAGTAGATTATGATGAAAGATTATATGCTGTAGGAAAGATACCAGGTGGATATATTAAAAGAGAAGGAAAGCCATCAACAAAGGCCGTGCTTGTGTCTCGTGTTATTGATAGACCACTACGTCCTTTATTTCCAAAAGATTATAGAAATGATACAGCAATCGATGCTTTGGTTCTTGCTGTAGATCCAGATGTATTGCCAGAAATACCGGCTTCAGTTGGAGCATCTATAGCTCTTAATATATCTGACATACCTTTTGATACTCTAGTTGGTACTGTAAAGGTAGGCATAATAGATGATAAGATAGTTTTAAATCCAAACTTAGAAGAAAGAGAAAAATCTATTTTAGATTTAACAGTTTCTGCAACTCCAACTAAGATTTGTATGATTGAAGCAGGAGCAAACGAAGTTCCTGATGATAAAATGCTTGAAGCAATTAAAGTAGCTCATGAAGAAATCAAAAATTTATGTGAATTTATATATAATATAAAATCAGAAATAGGAAAACCAAAGGCAGAGTATAAATCTTTTGCTATTCCAGAAGATTTAGCAAACTTTATTTCAGATATTGCATATGATAAAATGCAAGAAGCTGTTCAAACAGTAGAAAAAAATGAAAGAGACGAGAATGTTTCTAAAGTAAACGAATTTGTGATTGAAAAATACAAAGAAAAATTTGGTGAAGAAACATATGAAGAAAATAAATCAATGGTTGCAGAGGCATTATATAAAGCAGAAAAAAAGGCAGTAAGAGATTTAATCATTCTTCATGGAAAACGTGTTGATGGAAGAGCAAATGATGAGATAAGACCTTTATCTGCAGAAGTTGGACTTTTTGAAAGAGTTCATGGAAGTGCATTGTTTACAAGAGGACTTACACAAGTATTATCTATGGTAACACTTGGAAGTTCGTCTGATGTTCAAGAATTAGATGGCCTTGATGAAGAAGAGTCAAAAAGATATATGCATCATTATAATATGCCACCATATAGCGTTGGAGAAGCAAGACCTTCTCGTGGACCTGGAAGAAGAGAAATAGGTCATGGAGCATTAGCAGAACGTGCTTTAGAACCAGTTATACCTTCTCAAGAGGAATTTCCATATACAATTAGAGTTGTATCAGAAGTCTTAAGTTCAAACGGTTCAACATCTCAAGGTAGTGTATGTGGATCAACACTTGCTCTTATGGATGCTGGAGTTCCAATTAAAGCTCCAGTTGCTGGAATTTCTACAGGCTTATTTACTAAAAACGGTTCAACTGATGATTATATAATGGTAACAGATATTCAAGGAATAGAAGATTTCTTTGGAGATATGGATTTTAAAGTAGCAGGAACAAAAAAAGGAATTACTGCAATACAAGTAGATATAAAAATTGATGGTCTATCATATGAAATAATAGAGGAGGCTTTTGCCAGAACTCATAAAGCTAGAAATTATATTTTAGATGAGGTAATGTTAAAAGCTATAGATAAGCCAAGAGAACATGTTTCAAAATATGCACCAAAGATTGAAACAATAAAAATAAATCCAGATAAAATAAGAGATGTAATTGGGTCTGGTGGAAAAACAATCAACAAGATTATAGATGAAACAGGTGTAAAAATTGATATAGAAGAGGATGGAACTGTTTATGTTGCAGGTATTGACCAAGAAATGTTAGATAAAGCTATTAGCATAATTGAATCATTAACAAGAGATGTTGAACTTAATGAGGTTTATCTTGGAAAAGTAACAAAAATATTACAATTTGGCGCACTTGTTGAAATATTACCAGGAAAAGAAGGATTATTACATATTTCTAAAATTTCTAAAGAAAGAGTAAATAAGGTTGAGGATGTATTAAATATTGGAGATGAAATTTTAGTTAAGGTTATTGAAATTAATAAAGAAGACGGAAAATTCAGTCTTTCTGCAAAAGATGCTATGAAAGTTTAGAGGTGTTTAGATGCAAGTATATGCATTTGTTGGTAAGACAGGAACAGGAAAGAGTTATAATGCTTTAAAAGTGGCAAAATCATATGATATAAAGTATATAATAGATGATGCTATATTAATAAAAGAAACTAAAGTTATAGCTGGAAAATCTGCCAAAACTGAGGAAAGTAAAATTGCCTCAGTTAAAGCAGCTATTTTCTTATATGAAGATCGTAGAAAAGAAATGATATCTGCAATTAAGAAAGAGAAAATAGATAAAATTTTAATTCTTGGGACTTCTGATGATATGGTAAAAAAAATAGCAGAAAATTTAAAACTAGGACCTATACAAAAAACAATATATATTGAAGATGTTGCAAGCCCTGAAAAAATTGAAGAAGCAAGAAAATCTAGATTTGAAGAAGGAAAACATGTTGTACCTGTTCCAACTTTTGAAATAAAGAAACAATTTTCAGGATACTTTATGGATCCGCTTAGAATGTTTGATATATATAGAAGAGAAAGTAGTAATATGTATGAGGCAGAAAGCTCAGAAAAGACTATAATACGACCTACATATAGCTATCTTGGAAGATATAGAATATCAGATAACGTAATAAAAGAGATTATTATGTACACAGTAGAAAAAGTTGATGGCGTAAATAAAGTACAAAAAGTTTTTACTGAAAAGTATAGTGACGGAATGAGAATTGAAATGGATTTACAGATTGTATTTGGAAAAAATATTCCTAGTATAAGTAAAGATGTAAAGAAAGTAACAATTCACTCTATAGATACAATGACTGGAATTAATCTTTTTGGAATAGACATTAATATTACATCTATTGTAAAGAAAAAATAAAATAGCTAAAAATGTTGAAATACAAAAGAATTTGTAGTAAAATGTACGCGAGGGTGATAAAATGGAAACAATTAGATTTACAGAAAGAAGAAAGACAACAAAATGGCCTGCAATAATAGTTATGAGCTTTTTAATTATTGGTGGATGTTTTGTTGCTTATGCTATAAAAAATGAAGATAATCCGAGAATGTTAGGATTGTCTTCAGATGCAATTACAACGCAAAGCGATGGTTTAGAAGACGTTGGACAAACTGATGAAGAAAAATTGGCTCAAGCAATGAGTCTTAATTATGAAATAAAAGATATTAGTAGCGTTGATCAAAGTGTTAGTAACTTTGTTAGTAATATTCATTTACCAACAATATATGTAGATGGTAGAGAAATTGCAGATATTAATGCAAAAATTCAAAGCGAATATGTAACTAGATTTGATAATTTAAAAGAACAAATGACACAAGCTGAAAGTAATTATTCTTTTAATGTAACTTATACTTATTTTGATAATATTGTTGGACTTAGAAAAGTTGTATCAATGGTTATAACACAGCAAATAATAGATACAGATTCTCAAAAAGTTACATCTGAGAGAGTTACAACATATAATGTTGATTTATCTTCAAAAACAGAACTTTCTCAGTCTGATGTTATAATAGATTTACTTGGAAAAGATTATAAAACAATATTAAAAGATCAAGTAAAGGACTATATTATTAGTAATGGTTATGCAACAGAAGAAAATTATAATTATGAGATAACAGGACTTGAAAACTTTTATATTCAAGATTCAAAATTTCATATTGTATTTAATGGAGAATCAGATAATATAGCAAATACTACTGATGTAATTGATGTAGAAATTCAAATATAAGGAGGCAATAAAAATGGTAGATTCAATGGAAAAAATCGTTAACTTATGTAAAAATAGAGGAATTATTTATCCTGGTTCAGAAATATATGGAGGACTTGCAAATACTTGGGATTATGGTCCTTTGGGTTCAGAACTAGAAAATAATATAAAAGCTGCATGGAAAAAGAAGTTTATTCAAGAAAGCAAATATAATGTTGGACTTGATGCTGCAATACTTATGAATCCACAGACTTGGGTTGCATCAGGACATGTAGGAGGATTTAGTGATCCATTAATAGACTGTAAAGAATGTAAAACAAGACATAGAGCAGATAAGATGATTGAAGAATGGGCTCATGAACAGGGAAATGATATGATTGCTGATGGAATGAGTGATGAGCAACTAGTTAATTTTATAAAAGACAATAATATTCCATGTCCAAAATGTGGTAAAACAAATTTTACAGATATAAGAAAGTTTAATTTAATGTTTAAAACATTTCAAGGTGTAACAGAGGATAATACAGCAACAATTTATCTTAGACCGGAAACAGCACAAGGTATATTTGTAAATTATAAAAACGTAATGAGAACAACTAGAAGAAAGTTGCCAATGGGTATTGCACAAATTGGTAAAGCTTTTAGAAATGAAATAACTCCAGGTAATTTTATATTTAGAACAAGAGAATTTGAACAAATGGAGCTTGAATTTTTCTGTAAACCTGGAACTGATTTAGAATGGCATGAATATTGGAAAAAATATTGTAAAGAATGGCTTTTAAATCTTGGAATGAAAGAAGATAATATAAGATTACGTAATCATTCTAAAGAGGAATTATCTCATTATAGTAATGCAACAACAGATATTGAGTTTGCATTTCCTTTTGGATGGGGAGAATTATGGGGAATTGCTGATAGAACAAATTTTGATTTATCACAACACATGAAGTTTTCAGGAGAGGATATGACATATGTAGATCCTGAGACTAATGAAAAATATGTACCTTATTGTATTGAACCTTCACTTGGTGTTGGTAGAGTTGCACTTGCTTTTCTATGTAATGCATATGAAGAAGAGAAAGTTTCAGAAGATGATACAAGAGTTGTATTACACTTACATCCATTTATAGCACCTATTAAAATTGCTGTATTACCTCTTTCAAAGAAATTAGCAGATGGTGCAAAAGAAGTTCAAGAAATGCTTTCTAAAAAATACATGGTAGATTATGACGAATCTCAAAGTATTGGTAAAAGATATAGAAGACAAGATGAAATTGGTACACCATATTGTATAACTTATGACTTTGATTCATTAGAAGATAAATCAGTTACAATTAGAGATAGAGATACAATGGAACAAGTAAGAGTTAAGATTGATGACTTAAATTCATGGTTTGAAGGTAAGTTTGATATATAATTTTATTATAAGGGGGAGATAAGTTATGAAGTCAAGTACAAAAAATGATATAAGTGTAAAAAGAAAACTAGCTACTTATGTTATTATAGGAGTTCTAACATTTACAATGATCTTTTCTGTGTTTGCTGGTTTAGTTGCAGCAATTGGTTAGAAAATAGGAGTGAGGATTATATGCAAAACATTATAAAATCCCTAGGTGAAATGTTAGATGTTATTATTAGAACTTTAGATTTAAGTAGTCCATTAAGGTATGTAATAACAGCAATAGATATTATATTAGTTATAACTTTAATAGTATATATTACTAAAATAATAAAAAAGACAAGAGCAGGGCAAATCGTAAAAGGTGTATTGTTACTTGCATTTATATATATTGTGGCAAAATTAAGTAATATGGTTGTTCTTACATTTTTATTAGATAATTTTATGTCTTATGGTATTATTTTACTACTTATTGTTTTTCAACCAGAACTTAGAAATGTATTTGAAAAACTTGGTAGGAGTAAACTTGTAGATGTTTTTGATATGGATGATAATATTCTAGTAAAACATGCTATATCTGAGACGACAAAAGCGGTAGAAATAATGTCAATGAAGCAAATAGGGGCATTAATAGTATTTGAAAGAAATACTAAAGTAGCTGAGGTCTTAAAAGAAGGAATACCATTAAATGCTAAGGTTTCTTCTGAGCTTATTCAAAATATATTTATGCCAAGAACACCTCTTCATGATGGTGCAGTTGTTATATCTGGTTCTGAGATACTTGCAGCAAAATGTATATTACCTCTTGCATCTGAAGTATCCGTTCCAAAAAACTTAGGTACTAGACATAGAGCAGCTGTTGGTATAACTGAAATATCTGATGCTTTAGTTGTTGTAGTTTCAGAGGAAACAGGTACGATATCTCTTGCAGAGGGTGGAAAATTAATTAGAGACTTAACAGCAGATTCTTTAAGAGATTTACTTGTAAAAAAATTAGATAGGACTAAAACTAATGTGATAAAAAACATTGTTAAAAAGTAATATTAATTTATACATATTCATATATAACATTGAAAAGAGGTTATATATGAATATTCTTTTTATAGATAATTGTACATTAAAGAAGGATTTTTACAAAAAAAATAAATTAAATTTGATATTAAGCAAATTTGGATTTTGTTATTTTAAATTAAAAGGTGTTTTTTATATAAATATAAATGAAGAAAAACTTGAGAATAAGACTAATTTAAAATATTTTAAAAAGTTTTTAAAATATAAAATAAAGAATAAAAAAATTTATATTGCAATGAGTAGATACTTAGAGGAAAATAGTAATTTGAAAAAAATATTTAATACTTGTTTTAATAATCCTACTTTTGTTTCAATTCAAAATAATTTATATAATAATGATAAGAAGTATATTGATGATTATTTAATAAAAAATAAAATACAAATAAAAGATGTTCGAGTTTTATTAATAGTTGATGAATTAAATAAAAAGGAAAAGATAAAGTTAGAGGAAATGTTAGATAAGTATAAAATTGTTGACATTTATATGTTAAATCCATCAAATATTGCTAAAAATTATGTTTGTGAAATAAATAATCGATTAGGAAGTGTAGTCGAACTTCTTGACAAAATACCAAATGAATATTATAATATATTCCTTGTGTTTTCAAAAAAATACAAGAATTCACAAAATAAATGCTCATTTATCTTAGACTACAATAATAGTGATTTAGATGTAAAGTCAAATACTTATTTAATTTTTGAAGAAAATAAAAAACATTATGAAAAAATCTTTAATCAACTAGGTATGGATATATCTAGATATGAGAAGACAAAATTAGGTAAACTTTATATACTTGCAAGTGAATTGATACTTGACATATAGTGTATAATATTAGTGTTAAATTTTAGGAGGGATATTTATGGAAGATAGAGAGATAATGTTAACGGAAGAAGGATATAAAAAATTAGTTGAAGAATTGCAATATTTAAAGGGACCTAGAAAAATGGAGGTCGCTGAAAGAATAAAAGTAGCTAGAGAATTTGGAGATTTATCTGAAAACTCTGAATATGAAGAAGCTAAAAATGAACAAGCTTTACTTGAAGCAAAAATAGCTGAAATGGAAGCAACAATTAGAAAAGCTAAAGTTGTTGCAGATCATGAAATATCAACAGATGAAGCTGGAGTTGGAACACAAGTAACTGTTCACGATTATGAATTTGATGAAGAAGTTACATATAGCATTGTAGGAGCAACAGAAGTTAATGTCGCTGAAAACAAAATTTCAAACGAGTCTCCACTTGGAAGGGCTTTAATGGGTAAAAAGAAGGGTGAAGAATTTGAAGTTGAAACACCAGCAGGTATTGCAAAATATAAACTAGTTGATATTAAAAGAATATAAAAGTTTAGGAGTGAGCAAATATGGGAGATATTAGTGAATTAAAAAAAGTACGTTTAGAAAAGGAAGAAAAATTAAAAGAATTAGGGATTAACGTACATCCAGAAAGATATGAGATTACTCATAGTCTAAAAGATTCTAGAAATTTACCAGATGGAACAAAAAACGTTAGAGTAGCAGGACGAGTTATGTCTAAAAGAAAAATGGGAAAAATTAGCTTTATGGATTTAAGAGACATTGAAGGAAAAATACAATTAGTATTTAAAAGAGACGATATAGGTGAAGATACATATAAGCTATTACATTCAACAGTAGATATAGGAGACTTTATTGGAGTAGAAGGAGAAATTTTTACAACTCAAGCTGGTGAAAAATCTATTCAAGTACAAAAGTATGAGTTTTTAGGTAAAGCAATAAGACCTCTACCAGAGAAATTTCATGGAATTTCAAATCAAGAGATGCTATATAGAGAAAGACATTTAGATTTAATTATGAATGATGAGACAAAGAAAAGATTCTTGCTTAGATCTAATTTTATAAAATTGATGAGAGAATTTTTATGGAATAAAGGATTTATTGAAGTTGATACACCAGTTTTACAAAACACACCATCTGGAGCAACAGCTAGACCTTTTATTACACATCATAATACATATGATGCAGATGTGTATTTAAGAATATCTCCAGAGCTAACTTTAAAGAAATTAGTTGTAGGTGGATTTACTAATGTTTTTGAAATTGCTAGAGATTTTAGAAACGAAGGTATAAGTGTCAACCATTTACAAGACTTTACAATGGTTGAAGGATATAGTGCATATTATAATTATAAAGATAATATGAAACTAATGAGAGAAATGATAATTTATATAATTGGTGAGTTATTTGACGGAAATTTAGTTGTAAATATTAGCGGAAAAGATATTGATTTTGGAGCAGAATGGGACGAGGTATCATTTAGAGACTTGTTAATTAAAGACTGTGGAATTGATATTAATGATTTTCCTACAGCTAAAGACTTACTTGCAGAAATAAGAAATAGAAATATTCAACTTGAAGATGAAAATATTGAAAATCTTGGAAGAGGAAATTTAATTGATTTATTATATAAAAAGGTAAGTAGACCATATATAATTAAACCAACATTTTTAACAGGACATCCTATTGATTTGTCTCCACTTGCAAGAAGTAATGATGATAATCCATCAATAACAGATAGATTCCAACTTATAGTAAATGGTCAAGAGATAATTAATGGATATTCAGAGCTTGTTGACTCAGAAGAACAAGAAAAGAGATTTATTGAACAAAATACATTAAAAGAAAATGGCGATGAAGAAGCCATGAGTATAGATCATGAGTACATAAAAGCAATGGAATATGGAATGCCTCCAATTTCTGGTTGGGGACTTGGAATAGATAGATTTTTACAATTCTTAACAAGTAGTTATAATATTAGAGATGTAGTATTATATCCACTTTTAAAAAGAAGAGAAAATGTTGAAGAAGATGACACTGAACTAGAAGAATAGATTAAAATAAGAAAAAAATGAAGCTCAGATTGCAAAGCAATTTGAGCTTATTTTTCTTTAAAATAAGACTTTTTTTAAAATTGACTTTATTATTTATTTATGATATTATTAGTAACGTAAAAAGGAGAATTAATATGAATATAAAGAATAAAGAAAATAGAAAAAAAGAAAGAATAGAAATACCTTTTAAAGATATAAATGATGATTTTTCCAAAGATATTGAAGAGAGAAAAAGAATTATAATTTTGGTAGAACATTCAAAAAGTTATGCAAAAGAATATGCCTTTAAAACATATATAAATAAGAGATTCCAATTTAAAGGAAATAAATATACTGTAGCTGTAGCTCATTTAGATTTTATTGATGTAGATAAATTAAAACCATCAAGTGTTATAGATATATTAAAAGAAGATTTAAATAAAGTATATGATGAATTTAAAGCAAGTCATCCTAATGTTTTACTTGAAAAAGCTTTTTCGTTTAATTATGCTTTAGATTATAGTGAAAAGACTCAAAAAGGTGAAATAATGACTATAACTTTAATGAGAGTTACAAATGAGTACTCAAGAGTTCAGTTTTCACCAATAGTAAGTATTTCAAAAGAACAATATAATATGTTGATGGGAAAAGATGATACACAAGAAGGCAGATTGTTATATGATATTATCACAGAAAAGAGAATGGGAATTGAACAATTTGGTCTTATAGGATACTTAACAAATGGTAAATTTAAAACCTATAATATGTATATGGAAGCTCTTTCAGATTTAATACCAGAATATAAAAATGAGGAAAAATTTAGGCCGAAGCTTTTAGAATATAAAAACTATAGAACATCTAAAAGTGCATATTTGTTTTCAATTAAAACAGAAGAAGAAAAGCAAAAACATATAGAAGAATCTAATGAATCTATAGTATAAAAAATAGAGGTAGAATTAAATTTCTACCTCTATTTCTTTATTTTTATAATGTTTACAGCACTTTTTATAATTTGAGCTCTAATTCTATTTGTATAAATTATTTCACCATCAATACTTAGTGGAAATTTCCTATTTGAAACAATCGATACAGAAGTAATATTATCATTTATATTGGCCAGCTTAAGATTTTCATGTTTACATTTTTTATATTTTGGCAAAAGTATTATTTTTGTAAAAAGAGAAGTTGGACCTACTGCACAAACACTAAGTTTTCCATCATCTGCAACAGAGTTAGGACATGGTATGATTCCTCCTCCATAGTATCTTGCATTTGATACAGCAACTAGCGTGAACTTATTTTTTATTACGTACTCATTTGTTTTAATTCTAAGCTTATAATTTCTATTAAAAAACAACGTATATAGTATAGCTAAATTATATTTAGCTGTTCCAGATATAAGTGGTATCCATCTAAATTTATTCATATTGTATGCAACAAGAGCATCAAATCCAGCATTTAGTATGTTTATGCAATATCTATTTCCACTTAATTTCATTACGTCTACTTTTGTAGGTTTTTCGTTTATCGAATTGATTATTATTTTTCTTAAAGATGAGTATTCGTTAATGTATCTTGAAAAATCATTACCAGTCCCACAAGGTAGAACAACAATTTCTGAGTCAGTATTAACAATGCCAGATACTATTTCATTTAGTGTTCCATCTCCACCTATACAATAAAATCTTGTCTTTTGCTTATTAGAAATTTCATATGATAGTTTTTTCAGTTCTCCTGAATAAGTAGAGGAGATTATACTTGATTCTATATTATATTTTTTTAATAGCTTTTGTACAATTATAGCATGCTTAAATCCATTTTTTCTTCCGGAAATTGGATTAACCATTATTATGTGCTTCATAATGACCTCCACTTAAATTATACCATTTTAAAATGTATTTAACAAGAACATAAATTGACAATGTATATTTGTGATGATATAATTTTCTAAGTATGAAGGAGAATTTATGATATGAAAAGAATTGATAAAGTAAATTATTATTTAGAAATTGCTGATACTGTACTAAAAAGAGGTACTTGCTTAAGAAGAAACTATGGTGCAGTTATTGTTAAAAATGATGAAATAATATCTACTGGATATACAGGAGCGCCAAGAGGAAGAACAAATTGTATTGATCTTGGATATTGTGCAAGAGAAAAATTAAATATAAAAAGTGGAGAAAAATATGAGTTATGTAGATCTGTACATGCAGAGCAGAATGCTGTTATATCTGCAGCAAGAAAAGACACTTTAGGATCTACTATGTATATGGTTGGTAGAGATGCTAAAACAGGAGAGTTAGTTGATTATATTGATTCATGTAGCATGTGTAAAAGAGTAGTTATAAATGCGGGAATAGATAAAGTAATTGTAAAAGATAAGTCTTCTAATGATGGATATAGAGTAATAAATGTACAAGACTGGATAGACTATGATGAAGTATTAGAAGAGAAAGTAAAAAAAATAGTGGAGGAGTAAAGATGGCTTTAAATATTGTATTAGTAGAACCAGAAATTGCAGTAAATGCAGGAAATATAGCAAGAACATGTGCAGCTATTGGAGCAAAACTTCATATGGTAAAACCATATGGGTTTGATACATCTGATGCAGCAGTTAAAAAACATATGAAAAGAGCAGGTCTTGATTATTGGGACAAAGTAGATATAATTGAATATGAAAATTTAGATGATTTTAAAGAAAAAACTAAAGGAAAAAAATTATATTTGCTATCTACAAAGTCTAAGAAATGCTATACAGATGTAAGATATGAGGATGAGGCATATTTAGTTTTTGGGCCTGAAACTAGAGGTTTACCAGAAGATTTTATACTTGAGAATTTTGATAATGCTGCAAGAATTCCAATGAGAGATATAATTCGTTCTTTGAATTTATCTAATGCAGTAGCAATAGTTGCATATGAAGCAGAAAGGCAATTAAAATATGCAAATTTGTTAGAACAGAGTCCTTATTTTGACGAAAAATTAAAAATAGAATAAATTGTTCTTGACAACATTTAACTAATAGTGTATAATAATTCACGTAGCTTGAAACTAAAAGATGGTTTTTAAGTTACACATGGCGGCATAGCTTAGTTGGCTAGAGCGTTCGGTTCATACCCGAAAGGTCACAGGTTCGACTCCCGTTGCCGCTACCAATTTAACTAGACATATATGTCTAGTTTTTTTTGTTTTTTTGAATTATTATCTTTTTTATTTTTATATTAGATGATATAATTAACTAAACTAAACATTAATTTTAAATAAAGATGTAATATATATAAAATAATATAGATTGGAGGTAAAAATGTATAAAACAGTTGTTATAGAGTATTCACCAAAAACAGATGATATGGCTCAAAAAATAGAAGAAAAAGCTAATAAAATGTTACAAGATGGATATGAATTAGTTACTATGTCAATTACAGGAACAGCAAAAGCAATTCTAGTATTTAAAAGCTAAATATGAGATGTGGAGGATACTATGAAAAATATTATAATATATGGTTCTCATTATGGAACTACAAAACAATATGCTGATGAACTTTCAAAAAAAACTAATATTAATTCAATTTCTTTTGAAAAGGTTAGTCATGTAAACGATTATGATAACATTATTTATATTGGTGGTTTGTATGCAGGTGGAGTATTAGGTATGTCTAAAACGTTAAAGAAAATAAATAATATATCAAACAAAAAGATTATCATAGTAACAGTAGGTCTTGCAGATCCAACAGATAAAATAAATATAAGTAATATTAGAAATAATATAAAAAATCAAATTTCAAGAGATATTTTTGAAAAAGCAAAAATATTTCATTTAAGGGGTGGAATTGACTATTCAAAGTTAAATTTTGCACATAAAACTATGATGAAATTACTTTATAATGCCGTTAAAAATCTACCAGAAGAAAAGCAAACACCTGAAGATAGAGCAATGATAGAAACTTATAATAAAAAAGTTAATTTTATTGATTTTTCCGGTTTAGATAAGATAATTAATGAAATATAAAAGTAAGAGAAAAAGTTATAATAACAAAATTTTTAATAATAAAATTTCATTAGTATTTTTGTTACCAATGAAATAAAAAGAAGATTTTTTATTAAAATCTTCTTTTTTTATAGTTATACCTCTTTAAAACCAGAGCGTCCCCAAAGCCATAGAGGAGTGTGAATATCAATTGGTGCAAATTTTGTTCCTTGTAAAATTTTATTCCAATTATTTATGCAGATAATTTGAGCATTTGAAGAATTAAATTCTTTTTCTGTTATAATTTCAAGCTTTACACTTGAGCGAAGAACATGTATATCTGGCGCAATGGTTAAAGCTTCACGATTAATATATTTTATGTCAGTATATTGATACATAACATACATCCAGTAATTACATAGTTTGTTGCCAGATAGATATGGAAATTCTTTTTTATGTTCAACTTGCATGTAGTTTCTAATTTTATTTACATCAAAATTATTTGTTTTAAATAAATTTCTTATATCTCCATTTAGTAATTCTTCAATAGTATTACATAGGTTAATCCATATTTTAGTTTGTTTGTCTTTTTGAAGAGCTAGTCTGTATTTTATTAATGCCTTTTGTACATCTTCAAAAGAAGAATTAATAACAGCTTTTGTATTAAATACAAAATTAGTTTCTGGATCATCGTATGTTTTTTTTGCACTTTCCCATAATTTATATGAGTTTCTTTGATAATTTAGTGACATTGGAAGAGTAAAGTATAGATAGTTTTCTAAACTGTCTATTTTAAGTGATGGATTTTCATCTTCTGGCATAATTTCACCACCTAATTTTCCTTCATTGTATGCGTTATATAGTTTTTCAATTTTTTCTAGTTTTTGTTGTTTTGTCATTTTATTATCTCCTTAGTAGCTATATTATATCAAAAAAGCAATAAAAAAAGAATGCCTTATTTGACATTCTTTAAACATTCAGGGCATATGCCATGAAATTCTAGAGTATGACTTGTAATATTAAATCCAGTTTCTTTTTTTATTTTTCTTGCTATCTTATCTAAGTCACACATATCTGTTGAGTAAGCATTATTGCAATTATCACAAATTAGATAGTGTTTGTGTTCGTTATTTGCTAGCTCATAATATGCTATTTTGTCTTGACGAACAACTTTTGTGACTAGATCTTTTTCTACAAGATTATTAAGTGTCCTATAGACTGTAGAAAGATTAACGTCTATATCTTGTGAAACATCATTATAAATTTCCTCGGCAGTTAATGAATTTGGCGAATTTTTTATTACATTAAAAATTATATCTTTTTTCATATTATATCACCCTCACAATACAATCAATAATAATTCCACTAAATACACCAATAAAATATACAAGTCCAAGTATTTTTAAATTTTCTTTTAAGTTCTTGTTTGTCTTAAAAAGTATTATTGTTCCAACTCCGGCACCAGTAGAAAGACCAGCTATAATTGCTCCTAGACTAAGACTTCCTTCTATATATAAAGTAGTAAGTAGAACAGATGCAGCACAATTTGGTATTAGTCCTATAATACTTGCAACAAATGGCTGAAGTATTGAACCAGATAAAATAATTTTTTTGAAATTTTCATTTCCAATATATTCTACTATTATATTTATAATGAAAGTTATAACGAGTAAAAAGAAGAATATACTAAGCGTGTGTCGAATACTTGATTTCAATATTCCATGTTCACAGTCACAGTGTTTACACATATCGTGCATATGTTCATGCATTGAATCTTTATCAAACTGACTCTTTGTCTTTTTCCTTTTATTTATTATAACATCTATAATAGTACCAGCAACTATTGCAATAATTAGTTTTGCGATTAGTATAATAATTAGTTCCCCAGTTTTCTCAGGGTAAGTAAGCATTATAGGTATTAATTCGTCAGAAGTTGCAAGAAATACTGCAATAAGTGTTCCTACAGTGATTACTCTACTTGAAAATAGATTAGCTGCTACAGCAGAAAATCCACATTGAGGTATTATACCGAGTAGTGCTCCTACTACTTTACTATACTTGCCAGAGGTAGACAATGCTTTTTCTAATTTTTGAGATGATTTGTGTTCTATGTACTCGATTAATAAGTAAGATATAAATAGAAAAGGTAATATTTTAATCGAGTCAATAATCGTCTCACTAATTATATCAATCATTTCATCCTCCTAAAAAAATACGCAAATCATTTGCGAGTACACTATTATATAAAAAATTTTTCATATTGTCAAGATATTAATTAAAAATAGTTGTAAAGTTTACAAAAAAATAGTGAAAAAATGTATTTATTTGCTAAAATTATGCTAAATATCAACAATAACTGACCAATTGGACAATTGACAACAAATTATTAAAATAGTATAATACAATAAGATATAGAGAGGAGAAACTTATATGATGAGTTTAAGAGATTTCAAGGTTCCAGATTTTAAATTTCCAAAATTCAAAATGAAAAATATTGATAAAATAGACGATTTAACAGAAGAAGCAAAAAAGAAAGGTAAAACAAAAGGATATAAACCAGGAGATCCAATACCAGAACCAATCAGATATGAAACTATGCAGGATGTATTTAAAGATGTTACTGTAAAGTTTAAAGATAATGTATTAATTACTCAAAAATTTGATCATAAAGGAAAATTTGAAGATATTACTTATGGCAAATTTAGAGATGATGTAATTGGATTTGGAACAGGACTTATAGAATATTTAGGTCTTAAAGATAAAAGAGTTGTTATTATTTCTGAAACAACTTATGAGTGGTATGTGTCATATATGGCTATGCTTTGTGGAGTAGGTATAGCTGTACCAATGGACAAAGAATTACCAGAAAACGAATTTGAAAATCTAGTTAAAAGATCTAACGCATCTGCAATTATATATTCTTCAAGAAAGAAAGAGTTAATAGATAAAGTAAGAGATAGACTTGATGGGATAGAATACTTTATTGAGATGTATTCAGATAGTGATTTAAATGGAAAAGATGTAGGATTTGAACAAGTTAAGAAAATAGGAAGCAAATTATATGAAAATGGTAATAATTCTTTACTTGATACAAAAATAGATAAAGATGAATTTAAGGTCTTAATATTTACATCTGGAACAACATCAGCATCAAAAGGTGTAATGCTTTGTAATAGGAATTTAACTGAAAATATATATGCGGCAGGTTCTTATGTTAATGTAAGAGAAGATGATAGACTTTTTTCTGTACTACCTTTACATCATACATATGAATCAACAATAGGATTTTTATTTCCTTTTGCACGTGGTGCATCTGTTGCTGTATGTGAAGGACTTAAATATATTGTTCCAAATTTAAAAGAAACAAAGCCTACAGCAATGATTGCTGTACCACTTTTGATCGAAAGTCTATATAAGAAAATTAATCAAACAATTAAAAAAAGTGGAAAAGAGACACTTGTAAATTCTATGATACATGTTACAAATGCTTTAAAACTTGTTGGAATTGATATTAAAAAGAAGGTATTTGCTGAAATCTATGATAATCTAGGAGGAAATATACGTATAATTGTATCTGCTGCTGCTCCTATAGATAAAAAGATTGGTAAATGGATAGAAGATATAGGAATAGAGTTCTTACAAGGATATGGACTTACAGAAACTGCACCTATTGCTGCTCTTACACCAGAATCAGATCCTCATATTGGCTCTGTCGGTAAGGCTGTTGTTTGTGCTGAGCTTAAGATAAAAGATCCAAATGAAAATGGTGAAGGTGAAGTATTAATAAAGAGTTCAACATTAATGCTTGGTTACTATGAAATGGAAGAAGAAACTAAAAAAGCAATTAGTGAAGATGGCTGGTTTAATAGTGGAGATGTAGGATATTTAGATAAAGATGGATTTTTATATATTACAGGACGTTCAAAAAATGTAATTGTAACAGCAAATGGTAAAAACATTTATCCAGAAGAAATTGAATTGGTTCTTGGTAAAATTCCATATATCTCAGAATGTATGGTATATGGTAAGGGTGAAAAAGATGATTTAACAGTTTCTGTTAAAGTAATACCAAATTATGAATATATAGCAGAAAATGTAAAAAAAGATATGACTGATGAAGAAATATATAATTTAATTTGGGAAGAGATAAAGAAAGTAAATAAAACTCTAACTTCATATAAGGCAATAAAATACTTAGAGATTAAAAAAGATGAGTTTGAAAAGACTACAACTATGAAGATAAAAAGATTTGCTGAGCTAAAAAAAGATGAGGAAAAAGCAAAATCAAAGAAAGAAAATAAAGCTAAAGAGGCAAAGAAATAATATAATTAAGATACTAGATATTACTAAGAATATCTAGTATTTTTTATATAATTTAACATTTTAATATATTAGTAGACAAAAAAGAAAACTTGAAAAATAGTTAAAAATATGGTATAATAATATTATTATGTTAATAATAACATAAGAAAATAAGGAGAGTGGAAATCAAAATCGAATAAAAAAATTTTTTAAGCTGATTAAGTGTTTTCAGTCTAATAAAAGCACAAATGATAAGAAAGAATTGGAGAGTGTTTAAAAATGGAAAGTGCCTCGGGTAAGATTACTCTTAAAAAGGCAACAATGAGCGATATTAAAGAGATCGCAGAATTAATTTATATTACAGAGCCTGAGCCTGAAGTTGAATGGGGATATGGTTCTGAAAGAGAAATGAAACAAGTATTAGAATCTTTAATGAAAAATAAAAATAATAGATTCTCATTAAAAAACTTTGTCGTTGCAAAAATCGACGATAAATTAGTCGGTATGGCACTATTAATTAATGGTAAAGATATAAGCAAATTAACAATTAATAGTGAAAAGAAAGTTTTAAAATTTCAAAAAGGACTTTTAAATAAATTAGGTTATATTTATTCATCTATAAAAGACTTTTTAGTATATAAAAAAGAATGTGAAGATGATGAATTTTATATATCAAACATAGCTATAAAAAAAGAATATAGAGGAAACGGTTATGCAAAAATAATGATAGATAAGATTAGTAAGATGGCTAAGAAAAAAGGGTATAACAAAGTTTCACTTGTAGCTAAAAACGATAAGTTAATTAAATTCTACGAAACATTAGGATTTAATCTAATAAATAAAAGAATAAGAAGAATGGTTTCTCAAATATAAAGAATGTAAAAACGCACATACAATAAGTATGTGCGTTTTTTTTTTTTTTATTAAATAAAATTTAACCTTGAAAATTGTTGAAAAATAATATATGATTTAAAGTGAATAGAATAAAAAGAGAAAAAATATAAGAGGAGATATATGAAAAAATTTTTTGTTGTAATTTTATGCATGTTTGTATTATTAAATTTAATTTATGTTAAAGAGGCAAGAGCTGCTACTGGAGATATTTTACCAGATAATGGTGCTATAATTTCATCTTCTGAAATTGTACAAACCAAAACTGGTACTGCACCTTTTGATGATGATAATAGTCCTGGTAATGATTTAAATGATTCTAATGATATCGTAAGGTCGTTTGACCAAATTATTTGGACTGTTGAAAATACTTTTAAAATCAATAATAATACTGATGAAAACTATAAAGGCGGAATATTATATGCTGAAGCTACTATACCAGAAAGTTGTAAAGATGTAGTTCATTGGGATTTAGATTCTATGGGTTGGGCCGATGGTACAGCTACTATTTCAGATGATGGCTTGACTTTTTTTGCATCATATCAAATGACTCAAGAGGATATTACAATTCCAGGAAAGCAAAATTTATCATTTGTATTAAAAGTTGATGGAGCATGTAATGGAACTGAAATTCAACCCGAATTTAAATTATGGCTAAATGGTAATCAAGAAAAAAAGTCAGTTACGTCAAAAAAAATTACAGTTAGTTCAAGACCCGCATATAATTTATCTTTAGTTAGAAATGCTACAATTTCTACAGAAACAACAATTACTGATGATAACGGCGATTCTGTAAAAGGAAGAGTATATACTTATGGAGCTTTGCTACAATTATATAATACTGATCCAGATAAAGGAATAAAAGGACTAGAGTATTCAAAAGATGAGATAAATTATGAGTTAGAATTATCGTTATATAGGACAAATATTGCAAATGGAGAAACAGAAGATGTTACAGATACATTTACGCCAATATTATATAACTATTGTTTAGATGGAAATCCAGCGCATCTTTATGATCCATCAAGAAATAAAATAGCATTATTTAGAGGCGCATATTATCCTTATGGCGTTAGAAATAAATATGATAATGCAACTCAATTCGAACTTGAAACTGCAATATATAAATCTGGAAAGTATACTTGTATTCAAGAGGGCAATAAGATTAGTGTAAATGTTAAAGGATATGATTTTGATGGATATTTTCCAATTAGGGATAATGGAAGTACAGAAGGAACAATAAAATATACAAATAATATAGGAAATTATTCAGGATTATATTTTCAAGTATTTGTTCCATATGATGAAAAGACAGGTAATAGCTATAATTATTATTTAGATGTTGAAGATAGTAATTTAAATATTACATCTATATCAGACCAACAAATAACTACTCAGCAAGTAACTACAGATGATAAGGTTAGCACCCAACATATATTATATAGACCAGGAAATTATTGGCATGATCACTATATATATGATTCAAAAAAAAGGATGATTCATTCTGCATGGAATACAGGTGATGGAATAGCATATCAAAACCAAGAAGTATATCTTACTGTTGTTGCATATTCAGGTAATAATAATACAGAAAGCGATAATATATATAGTATGAATATACTTGTAAAATTTGATACTAATGCATTTGAGGCTATTTCAGATATTGAAGGAAAAAAAATGCATAATAGTGGTCAATTTAAAGTAAATTTATATTATGCTTGTAAAAAGGACGGTAAAGGTTGGAATTCAATACAAGAACAACAAACGGCCAAAATAGAAGATTTAGATTATTATAAGACTTTAGAGGAAATAGAAGCACAAGGAAAGGTATGCGTTGGAGGCCTATTTGAGACAACAGACGGAGTTCTTGCTTCAAATGGAACGCAAGTTGGTGCATATCTTGGAATGCCAGTAAAAGTAAAAGATACAGCTACTATAGGTCAAACTTTTCAATTTACTAGTGATACAAGAATGTATGTTGATAAATTAGATAGACAAAAAGAGAGTATGATGATAGAAAATAGAGGTTATATTACTACTCCTACTGTATCATGGAATTCAACATATGTTAAATCAGAGTATGATGAATCAGGGCAAATACTAAAAAATACACACTATCCTGGAGTTTCTGCTGGAAATACGCTACTTATTGTTTGTGCTGATGCTAAAATTGATGTAAGCGTTACTCAGATTCAAGATGGCAATGAAAAATTAAATTATGATTTTGGAAAAAATGAATATGAAATAGAATACAAACTAACGCCAAGTATAAATTCTTCTATGAATGACTCTTTAAATAATATGTCGGGGGTAACTGTTACAGTAACTAATACTTTACCCAAAGGGATTACTTATGTTTCAAATAGCTCTAGTATGGGAGAGCCAGAGATAACAATAAATGCAGATGGAACAACAACTTTAGTTTGGAAAATTTATGATTGTACTGTAAATGAGCCAATTGAGGCTATAACTTTTAGAGCACATATTAATGAAGAAACTCCAGACGGAACATCTTATACAAATACAGCAGTTATTTCTGCACCTCAAGTGGATAAAAGATCTGAAGATGAAAGAAAATCATCGTATACAATAGAAGTAATTAATCTAGCTTCTCATAGATTATATAAGGTTACGTCTAATCAGGTTGTCGAAAAAGGTGATTTAATACATTATCAGGTAATATATAAAAATAATACTGATGGAATTATTACTGGATTTCAATTATTAGATATTTTGCCATATAATGGAGATCAAAGAGGAACTAATTTTGATGGAACATATAAACTTAAGAGCTTGAATATAGTAAGATATGCTAGTGATAATTCATTAATTGAAGATGATGAAATACTTGCATACTATACTAATGATGAATATGTAAAAGGTATTATATCAAAAGATGATAGTATAGGAGATACAAGGTGGAAAAACATCTCATCAGGTAGTGTTAATGATTATGCAACGGCAATTGCATTAAAAGGTAGAGTAAAATCTCAAGAAAAAATAATAGTTGATATATATTTAGAGCCAGAAAACAATAATCCTAAAAATGTTTATGTCAATAATACATCAGCTCAAACTAATTTAATTACTGATGAAATTGTATCTTCTAATGTAAAAGTTTCAGTTGTAAGCAGAAAAATTGATGGAACAGTTTGGTATGATATTAATTTTAACGGAATAAAAGATGAAGATGAAAAGCTTGCATCGAATATTAATGTTAGTATAACTAATGATTCGGGTGAGCAGGTTCAAGATGTATATGGTAATATTGTTTCAGATGTAAAGACTGATTCAAATGGATATTATTTTTTTGATAATTTACCAAAAGGAATATATTATATAAAAGTGCAAATGCCAGATGATACATATACATTAACAGAAAAACAAGTTGGAGTAAATGACGAAATAAATAGTAAGTTTAATGTTGGCTCTAATGAAACTGATCAGATTACTAAATTAAATTCAACAGATTTGCCAGAACTTATAGAGTCATTTGTAAATGCAGGTCTTGTAAAAATACAAGGAAGTATAGAGATAACTAAGGTAGATAAAAACGATAATACTAAAGTGATAGAAGGAGCAAGATTTAAACTAGAAAAGCTTGACCAAAATGGAAATGTAGATAGTACATATACTCCACAAGAACTAACAACTGGAGAAGATGGAAAAATAAAATTTGACGGATTAGAAGTGGGAAAATATAGGGTAACAGAGACAAAAGCTCCGGAAGGATATGAGTTATTAAAAAGTAGCAAAGATGTAGAAATAACAGGTGATAATAAAGATATAAAACTTATAGCAGAAAATGAATTAAAACTACATTTGCCAAAAACTGGAAGTATTAACTGTACAGCGGTGTTTACTACTATTGGACTAACATTAGTTTGTATCGCAATAGTATTGGTGATAAAAAATAAAAAGAAAATTATTTTAAGGAAGAAGTAAAGAAGATAATAAACTAAATAGCCAGATATATAAATTAGTAGGAGATAAAGCAAAAATGAAGTGAACCCCCATTATTAGACAAAAAATTTTAATAATGAGGGTTTATTTTTTTATGAATTTGTATATCATTGGCCTTTTTAAACATATTTTCTTTATTAAAATAGTAATATTTGATTTAAAAAATATATAAAATAATAGGCTGAAAGCTATATTTTAGGTTGCGGGAGATAGCTAAGAAGATTGATATTTCAATACTTTGAAGTATCAGTCTGACGGCTACCCTGACGCCAGACTTAAAAAAATTGAGAGAAAATGAGAAAATTCGAAAATTTTTAATAAGAGTTTTTTATTGAAATATCAATGAAAACTCTTATTTTTAGTTTCTTTTTATCAAATTAAAATAAAAATTGTTTGAAATTCAATTTTTATTAAAGGGTTTCCAAAGGGATTTTATCCCTTGG
>CALXES010000002.1 GCA_944387385.1 uncultured Clostridia bacterium
ATATGCAACATTGTCTCCTATTTTTGTCATCGCAATTTTTAAATATATACCATTCAAATTGTCACTCATATACTTACTAAGTTCGCTAGAATTAATTGTACTAATATCACCTTCCAGTTTTTCTTCTAAATAATCCGCGCCTTGTGGAAGTTTATTATTTTCCATTTCATTTTTGGCATTTATATATCCAAAAATACAAATTATAATAATAGCAATAATAACGTAGATATATTTCCAACCATTAATTTTCCATTTCTCTTTAAATGATAATTTATCTATTTCTTCAAGTTGTTTTACTTTATTCTCCTCATACATAAAAGTTCTATATGCTCTCTTTATTTTACTTATAATATTAATCTTCTTCTTGGATTCCATAATCATTCCTCCTTCTCAAATTATTTTTACGCAAATATTATATCACAATTATTATGTAAATTCAATATCTTTTCTTCACAATTATTCCATTATTTATTAAAAATAAAAAAAATAGAGAATAGCTTTTTCAAGCTATTCTCTAATATTCTCTACTAACTTATTAGTTTTCTTTTTTTGCTGATAGAGCTCTTATTAGTCCATATCCTACAACACTAACTAATGCAACCATTAAAACTATTGTCATATCTGAGCTTATTAATCCACCAGTTACTGGTAATTCTTCTTCTGTATTATATACAACAGTTTCTATTATATCTTCATTTTCGACTTTAAATTGGTAAGTATTTTCATCTTTAATATAACCATCTGGAGCTTCTATTTCTTTGAAGTAGTATGTTCCATAAGGTAATTTTTCAGATAATGCAATACCTTCTTCATCAGAAGTTATTGTATCAACAACCTCACCATTTTCATTTGTAATTTCAAATACTGCACCTGCTAGTGGAGTTTGAGTTCCATCTATAAGTTTATATATTTTTAATTGTCCTCTAATATAGTAGTTTATAACATTTTCAATTACATTTTGTCCGTCTTCTTCAATTGTAAATTCATGTAATGAACTATCTACTTTTATTCCCTCAGGAGCTTTTGTTTCTCTATAATAATATGTACCTTTTTCAAGTTCTATAGATTCAGCAATACCTTCTTCGTTAGTTACCATTTCATCAATTACATTCATGTCTTTATCAAGTATTTCAAATGTTACACCTGCAAGTGGCTCATTATTTTCATCAACTTTTATGATTTTTAATTTACCATGTTTTACATCGTTAACAACTGTTTTTTGAACTACTTGATTGTTTTCATTTAATACAAATTGATGTTCAGCTTCATCCATTACTACATTATCTGGAGCTTTTGTTTCTTTATAATAGTATGTTCCAAGAGGTAGTTTTTTAGATTCAGCTTTACCATTTTCGTCAGTAACTATATGATCTACTACATTCTTGTTTTCATCTAATATATCAAATTCTACTCCTGCTAATGTAGAACCATTGCTATCATATTTTGTAATTTGAAGTGAGCCTTTAGCTTTTTCGTTTACAACTTCAACAGCAACTAAAGTAACTTCATTTGTTATTTCAAATTTGTGTTCTTCACTATCTAAAACATATCCATCTGGTACTTCTACTTCTTTATAGTAGTATGTTCCAGGTGTTAATTCTTTAGATATAGCTATACCACTTTCATTAGTTACAATCTCGTCAACTACATTTTTATTTTCATCAAGTACATTAAATTTAACACCAGCTATAACGTTGTCCTCGTCATCAACTTTAGTTATTTTCAATGAGCCTTTTACTTTTTCATTAACGATATCTTTTCTAACAATTTGATCTTTTGTTTCTAATTTAAATTCATATACTCCATTGTCAATTATTACATTATCTGGAGCTTCTATTTCTTGATAATAGTAAGTTCCAAGAGGTAAATTTTGAACACCGGCTAAACCTTTCTCATTAGTTTCAATTGTTGTGATAACTTCTTTGTTTTCATCTAAGATATTAAATTTTACACCTTCAATTGGAGTATTATCTTCATCAGTTTTAACTATTAATAGACTACCTTTATATCTTTCATTAGTAACAGTTGTATAGAATGTTCTATTTTCTTCATCTAGTTTAAATCTATACAAAGTCTCATCCATAATGTAACCTTCTGGAGCAGATATCTCTTTAAAATAATATGTACCATAGTCTAAATTTTTACTTGATGCTTTACCATTTTCATCAGTAGTAATTGTATCCATTACATATCCTTCTTCATCATATATTTCAAAAGTTACGTTTGCTAGTGGTTTGTTAGCATCGTCTACTTTAGTAATAACTAGTTTACCAGTAAGTCTTTCATTTACGAATTTTACAGTTGAAGTTTCTCCACCAACAACTGTTACATTTTGAGATTTATCTTTTATAGCATATCCTTCTGGTGCAGATATTTCTTCTAAAATATATTCTCCAACAGGAACACCATAAAACATTATTCTACCATCTGTACCAGTTTCAAGTTCACCGTATGTTTTTCCATCAGTGCTTTTTAATGCAAATTTCGCACCAACAACTGGTTCTTCATCTTGGTCAACTTTAATAAGTTCAATTGATCCTATTGTAGTAACATTTTCCCATTCAATTGTTGATTCACCTTCTAAAGTTTCAGGTTCTGTATCAAGTCTTACATAATCTTGAACTGTTTGACCTTTCTTCTCATAGATTACACCAACTTTTCTATCTATATCTGCTTTAAACTTAATATTAAATGTAGCATCTTCCTCTGATGAAGACATTCTTATATATACAGATTCTCCATTAGATAATGATGTTTTATCATTACCATTAGCATCTGTTACTCTAGCAGAAGCTGGAGCATTTACTAATGATGCTGTAATTGATTTTATTGTTGAAGGATCTGTACCTTCAATAGTAATTGTATATGGTCCAATTAATGCATCTTCACCAATATAACTTAATTCGACATTTCCATTTCCAATTTTCATTACTGGAACTGAAGTATAAGGGTCAGCTTCAGCCATTGCAACTAATTTAGCTGCTGCTGTAACTGCTCTATTATAAAAGTCTTCTTTTCCAGCAAGTGGTTCTATGTTATCAACTCTAAATGGAATACCAGCCTTATTTGATTCACCTGTTCTATTTAATACTTCCCATAAAGCCATTTGTGTAGCCATATAAGCTTCATCTTCACTTAAGCATCCAATAGATTCTGGTGTACAATTTGGATAACCATGCATTAACACTGCCATACCAGCATCTGATAAATATTTTCTAAAAGTCATTGTACCACTTGGTGCTGTACAAGTATAGTCAACACAATATGCGACTTCTCCACCTAATGTAGCTCTACTATACCATACATTTTTTCCATATGCCACGTCTCTTGCAACAGAAACAGATCCTGGACAATAGAATTGTAACTGTTGAGGAGCCGCTTTAACTGCAAATGGACTAAACTCTAGAGTAAATAATACTAAAAGCATAATAATACTAGCAATTTTTAGTTTAAGTCTTTTTACATTTTTAAAGATTTTTACCATACTTACATCCCTCCTAATAAACAAACCTATAACTTTTTATCTCTAGTTCACACTAATATTATACCACATTTTTTTAGTGTAGTCAACGTTTTTAAATAATTATTAGAACTTTATTTTACATAAAAACGAACTTTTTACATTATTTTATTTTTATTGACTTATTATATATTATTATTTTGTTGATTTTTGTAATATTTTTAACATTATTTTGTAACTTTTTTAGATTTATATATTTTTTTATTTATTTATAGCACTTTTTAAAGAATAATTATTTTTTCATTACAAAAAAAGACTAAGCTTTTTTGCTTAGTCTAAAAATTCTAATCAACACATTTTGTTTTCTTGCTATAGTGAGTATGAAGTAATTCATGGGCAAGTTTTCCATTAGGTTTTCCTAAATATTCTTCATAAATTTTTTGAAGCACTGGATTTTGATGAGATTTTCTAATAATCATCTTTTCGTCTATAGAGTATAAAGCATCAGCTCTTTTTTTTCTTACATCAATCATTCTACGAATTTTAGCTGGTTTAATTGGCTGACCACCACCCATTACACATCCTCCAGGACATGCCATAATCTCTATAAAGTCATAATCTGCCTTTCCTGATTTAATTTCATCCATTATAGCTCTTGCATTTCCTAGTCCACTTGCTACTGCAATATTAATACTTTTTCCATTTATAACTACTGTCGCTCTTTTTATTCCCTTTTTACCTCTTACTTCCTCAAAGTTTATTTCATCTAAATCTTTTCCTGTAAGAAGATCCTGTGCTGTTCTTAAAGCAGCTTCCATAACTCCACCAGTAGTTCCAAATATAGCAGCAGCGCCTGTTGCTTCTCCCATAGGATCATCAAATTCTGAATCATTTAAAATAGGAAAATCAATATTTGCTTGTCTAATCATCTTTGCAAGCTCCCTTGTTGTAATTACCGCATCTACATCATACATACCATCTTTTTGCATTTCAAATCTTTGTCTTTCATATTTTTTTGCAACACATGGCATAACGGAAACAACATAAACTTTTTCTGGATCAACATTTATTTTTTTAGCATAATAAGATTTAAGTATTGCTCCGAACATCTGATGAGGAGATTTACATGTAGATAAATGTTCTAATTTGTCCGGATATTCCATTTCAATAAATCTTATCCAAGCAGGACAGCAAGAAGTTATCATAGGTAGGGTTTTATTATTTACTACTCTATCAATAAATTCGGTTGCCTCTTCCATTATAGTAAAATCTGCTCCCGTATTAGTATCAAATACTTTATCAAAGCCTAATCTTTTTAGCGCAGTAACCATCTTGCCAGTAACATTTGTTCCAACTGGCATTCCAAATTCTTCTCCTAGAGCAACTCTAACTGCAGGAGCTGTTTGCACTAAGACAAGTGTATTTTTATCTTTTAACTTTTCCTGAACTTCATCTATATTTTCTTTCTCATGTAAAGCTGCAGTTGGACAATTTTGTATACATTGACCACAAAAAGTACAATTTACATCTCCCAAAGATTTATGCTCATAAGTAGAAATTGTGGATTCAAATCCTCTATTTACACAATCAATAGCTCCTATTTTTTGAACATTTTTACAAGTAGAAATGCACCTTCTACATAATACACATTTAGCTGTATTTCTAACAATAGAAGGAGATCTATCATCTATAACTTTTGGTGCAATTTCTCCTTCAAATTCTATATCAGTTACGCCAAATTTTAAAGCTAAATCTTGTAATTCACAATTTCCATGTCTAATACAACTCAAGCACTTTCTCTCGTGAGCTGAAAGAATTAATTTTAATACGTTTTTTCTTGCTTCAATAACTTTATCCGTATTAGTCCTAATAATCATTCCTTCTTCAACTTTTTGCATACATGATGTAACAAATCCTCTTGCTCCATCAATTTCTACCAAGCAAATTCTACAATCTCCAATTTCATTTATATCTTTTAAATGACATAGTGTTGGTATGTCTATTCCAACTGTTTTAGCTGCTTCTAAAACGGTGATATTTTCCGGAACTTGTACTTTCATTCCATCAATTGTTATATTTACCATATTAAATTCCCTCCTTATTCAATAGCTTTAAATGGACAACTAGTAAGACAAGTACCACATTTTATACATTTTTCTTCGTTAATATGTCTTACCTCTCTTCCTTCGCCCTCAATAGCTTGAACAGGACATTTTCTTTGACATAATCCACATCCTTTACATTTTTCTGGAATCACTTGTATTTTTGCTAATGCTTTACATTCATGAGCTCTACATTTTTTTTCAACAGCATGCTCAATAAACTCTTCTCTAAAATACTTTAATGTACTAATTACTGGATTTGGTGCACTCTGTCCTAGTCCACATACACTAGAACTTGCAACAGTTTTAGCAAGTCTTTCTAATTTATCTATATCTTCAAGTGTGCCTTCACCATTTGTTAATTTTTCTAATATTTCATACATTCTTTTTGTACCAATCCTACATGGATTGCATTTTCCACAACTTTCACTTACAGTAAATCCTAAGTAAAACTTAGCGAGATTAACCATACATTTTGTGTCATCCATTACAATTAATCCACCAGATCCCATCATAGAACCAATTTCTTTTAAGGACTCATAATCAATTGGCTTATCTAAATATTCTGCTGGTATACATCCTCCAGATGGTCCACCTGTTTGTGCAGCTTTAAATTTTCTTCCGTTTGGTATTCCACCACCAATATCATAAACTATCTCTCTTAAAGTTGTACCCATTGGTACCTCTACAAGACCAATGTTTTTAACATTACCACCAAGGGCAAATACTTTTGTTCCTTTAGAAGTCTCGGTTCCAATAGAAGAATACCAATCAGCTCCATTCAATATTATTTTTGGAATATTTGCATAAGTTTCAACGTTATTAATAAGTGTTGGACATTCCCATAAGCCTTTATTTGCTGGAAATGGTGGTTTAAGTCTTGGTTGTCCTCTTCTTCCTTCAATAGATTCTAAAAGCGCTGTTTCTTCACCACATACAAAGGCTCCAGCTCCAAGTCTTATTGATAAATCAAATTCAAAATCTGTTTCAAATATATTCTTTCCAAGTATTCCTTTTTCTCTTGCTTGATCAATTGCCACTTGAAATCTATGTACTGCAATAGGATACTCTGCTCTTACATAAATATATCCCTTATTAGCCCCAACAGCATAACCTGCTATCATCATTGCCTCTATTACAGAATGCGGATCTCCTTCTAGTATACTTCTATCCATAAAAGCTCCTGGATCACCCTCATCTGCATTACATACAACATATTTTTGTGTACCTTCTGCATTCTTTGTAAATAGCCATTTTTTTCCAGTTGGAAAACCTGCTCCACCACGACCTCTAAGTCCAGATTTTGTTATTTCTTCTATAACCTCATCTTGAGTCATTTCTTTTAAAACTTTTTCTAGTGCCTTATATCCGTCAACAGCTAGATAGTCTTCGATTTTCTCAGGATCAATACTACCACAATTTTTAAGTGCAATTCTTTCTTGCTTTTTATAAAAATCTATTTCATCTAGTTTTTCAACTAATTTTCCATCTATATCTTTACATAGGAGTCTTTCTACTCTTTTATTTTCAATTATATGTGTTTGAATGATTTCTTCACAATCTTCAGGTTTTACTTTAGCATAAAAAGTATCCTCTGGTCTAATTATTACTACAGGTCCCTTTGCACAAAGACCAAAGCATCCTGTTTGCATTACTTTTACATCAGTTAAATTTTTGTCTTTAACTAACTTATTAAAATTTTCTAATATAGCTGGTGATTTGGAAGATGTACATCCTGTACCATGACAAACTAATATTGTTTTCATACATTTTCCTCCTTCTCTTTCTTTAATATTTCATCTATAGCATTATCTAGTGATTTTACTGTTGCATTACCATGAACTTCTCCATTAATTGTAAAAACTGGAGCAAGACCACACGCTCCAACACATCTTGTTTCTTCTATTGAGAAACATCCGTCTGCTGTTGTTTCTCCTGGATTAATTTTTAATCTTTCCTTTGCTCTGTCCATTATTTTTTCAGAGCCTTTTACAAAGCATGCTGTTCCTAGACAAATAGCAATATTATATTTTCCCTTAGGTTTTAAAGTAAATCTAGAATAAAATGTTATTACACCATATATCTCTGCTAAAGAAATCTTTAAAAATTCAGATATATCTTTTTGAGCCTTCGTTGGTATATATCCATAGTGCTCTTGTACACTATTTAATATTTGAATTAAATTATCCTTTTCTGGCTCAAATTTAGTAAATAATTCTTCCATAAATTTGTCTTTTTTACAGTTTCCACATTTACATGTATTATCTTCCATATTTATCACATCCCTTTTCAATTTAATGTATATTAATATATACATCAATTACTTGTATCTTAGCATAAAAGTCGTCAAATAGCAACAAAATTTTAAAGCAAAATAATAGAGGAAGTAATTACTTTAACTTCCTCTAAATTTAATCTTTCATAGCCATGCTATTTCCAGATTCATAACTTCTAAGTGCCTTATAAAAACTAAATATTGATATTGTAAGATATATAATTGCGACTATAACTACTAGCAAAAATAACCATATATTAAAGTTTTCCACAAGTCTTGATGGTATATATGATAAATATGCAACTGGTACAACAGTATATAATATAACTTTTATTCCAATTCTAAATATGTTTTCTGGATATGTCGAAAATGTAATAAGTAGCATTTCAACATATCTATTTGCAATCATATTTGTATCTCCAAGCCATACAGCAAGTGATCTAAAAAAGACTTCACTCGAAAAGAAAAATATACTTCCAAATAAAGATAAAAATATAACAAATAGCACTTTTGATATATCTCCTCCACTTGCCATAAAGGAAATTACTAATCCATATAAAATATCTCCACATGCTGAGAAACTACTCTTTGAAGTAGCAACGTTTAGCAACACATTTTTAGGCTGTAATAAATAGCTATCCATTGCACCAGAAATAATATATTCATTTATTTTCTGAATTCCAGCAAAGAAGAAATATGCAATACCATAAGACATTGATGAAAAAGCCCATATATATAGTACATTATTAAAAGTTACATCTCCCTGATTGCCTGTATGACTAAACACTACTAGCCAAAAGACTAAAAAAGATGCATTATTAAAAAACATAAATATTGTTTGTATTAGAAAACTTACTTTATATGCCATAGCAGATTTAATACTTACCTTTATAGCGTCAAATAAGTATCTAATATTATTTCTAACCTCCGTTAACATTTATATTCTTCACTCCCTTCTTATTAATTGCATACACTGCTAAATATACAACTGAAAAAGCAACAATTTGACATACTATTAAAAATAGAGCTGACTTTATGTCAAAATTTACAAATATTTTTCCTGGTGGGTATACGATATATGTTGTAGGTAAAAATCTTAAAATGTTTTGCACCCATGTTGGAAAAAATTCAAGTGGAGTAAAAATTAAAAGTAACATAGCTTTTGAAATAACCATATAGAAAGATTTATTTTCTTCTGTTAAAAAAGCAAGCATTCCTATAAACACATATAGAAATATATCCATAAAAAAAGATATTACTATTGATATTATAAATAAGAATATTTGTATTGGCTCAAGTGTTATAGATCCTGCCATTGTTAATCCTAAAATTACTGCAAAAACTAAATTAACTGCAATATTTACTATAGAAGTGGCTTCATTTGCAAGTATATATTTCATAAAACTAAGTGGTTTAGTAAGTATATTGGCAACATCACCATTCTTTATCATATCTGATACTTTAATATAGTTTTTCTTTCCTATAGAATATGCTAAAAACTCACCAATTATAATATACCAAATTAATTGAGTCTTTCCATATCCTTCTATCATTTTTCCTTGCAATATATAATCCCATAAAGCATTAAATACAAATACATGTATAGCAAATGATAGTAAAGAAAAGATATAATCTGCTTTAAAGTTTAGCTCAGATTTTAAATTAAATTTAAATATAGCTAAATACTTTCTCATTTTTATCTCCTTTCTTGATAAATTTTCTTTATTACCTCTTCAAGTGGTGTAGAACTTATCTGTATATCAACAATATTTCCTAAAGAAGTAAAATATGCTAGAGCTTCTCCTATGTTTTCCCTATTAGTATCAATAACAAGTTCTACTTGATTATGCTCTAACTTTTGAACATTATATTCTATTTTTTTACATACAATGTCACTATCATATGATATTTTAACAACCTTACTAGACAGATATTTTGATTTTAATTCATCTATTGTTGAATCTGTAACTATAGTACCATTATTAATAATAATTATTCTATTACATAATGCTTCAACATCTCCAATATCATGACTAGTTAAAAATATAGTTGTACCCTTTTCTTCATTCATCTTTTTTATTATCTCTCTTATTCTTGCTTTAGCAAAAATATCTAAACCAATTGTTGGTTCATCTAAGAAAATAATTTCTGGATCATGAAGAACACTTCCAGCTATTTCACATATCATTCTTTGTCCAAGAGATAATTTTCTAACTACTCTGTCTAATAAATCATGTATTTTAAATAAACTAGCTATTTCTTCAATTTTCTCTTCAGCTTGCTTACTATCTAAGTCATAGATGCTACAAAGAAGCTTATAACTATCTCTTACTGTTAAATGCATGTATAATTGAGATTTTTGTCCAAACATACATCCTATTTTATATGCTAATTTCTTTCTGTCTTTTGAAGGATTATATCCAGCGACCTCAATCTTTCCATCAGTTGGTTGTATAATACCAGTAAGCATTTTTATTGTTGTACTCTTTCCTGCTCCATTTGGTCCGATAAAAGCAACTATTTCTCCTTTTTCTACAGAAAAAGAAACATCTTCAACGGCTTTTACTTCTGTCTTTTTCTTAGCTTTAATAAGTCCTCCACTTTTGATAACAAAAGTTTTTTTCAAATTTTCTACACATATTTGCATTTTCGTATCCCTCCTTTTTAATTAATAGAGAATATCTACTTAAAATATTAATTTAAAGTATAAAAAAAGATATTCTCATAAAAAGCTTCTACTAATGAGACTCCTTTTATGAAAATATCTTTAAGTGTACCTTATTATCTTAAGGTTGTGTAGCTCGTTAAACTTATACACACTCTCATGTTATGTTTTTATAATAGCATAATTTTATCATTATGTCAACATATATAAATAAAAAAAGAGGAAATTCGTATGAATTTCCTCTAAATATATTAGTCTTCAATTTGAATGTACTTCTTTTCTGGTAGTTCTTTTTTCTCTTCAACTTTTGGTACTTCAAGTTTCAAAATACCATTTCTAAATGTAGCTTTAATGTCTTCTTCTTTAACATCATCTCCTACATAGAAGCTTCTTGAGCAAGAACCCATATATCTTTCTTTACGTACAAATTTGCCTTCTTCTTTTTCCTCTTTGTTTGAGTCAATAGTTGCGTGAACTGTTAAATATCCATCTTCAACTTCAATTTTAATATTTTCTTTTTCATATCCTGGTAAATCAATATCAATTACATATTTGTCTTTCTTTTCTTTGATATCTGTTTTCATTACCCTACTTTCTCTCTCATCAAAAAACGGATCTCTAAACATCTCACTTAATAAATCAAAATCATTTCTTCTTGGTATCATCATCATATAAATCTACTTCCTTTCATTTTTATGTGTTGACACCTATTATAGGTAGCACATTTACCAATATTAAAAGACGTCTTTTTTCTTTGTACAATTATATTATACCACCATTTTTAGCACTGTCAACACTTGAGTGCTAAAAAACACAAAACTTTCACAATTTTCTTTTTACACTCCATATTATTATATGTATAAAAATATTTTTAAAACAAAAAAAAAGAAAAACTAGGTGAAATTTTATCCTAGTTTTTCTACAAGGTTGCTTACAATGTTGACTATCTTATCCGCATGCTGTTTGTCTGTACAATAATGCACATCAATAGCTCTTGGACTATATCCTTCAAAGTAAGCTCCCCCCCTAGTCAAGTAGTTTTTTTGTAGCTTTGATGCTACATATAATGTTGCTTCTTCCTTACTTTTAAAGTAAGTAGCATTATCTGGATTACTATCTACAGCGTTCCAACCATATAGGTTGTTTCTATAAATAGCATATCCTGATGTTCCCCATGCACTCTCAAGTGCTGCCAGTCCCATCATGTATAATGCGTTAACATTATATTTTTTTTCTGCTTCTACAAAAGCATTTCCAAGACCATGTAAGGCAGTGCCTTCAAGCATCTTATCTATGTCTTCTGCAGTTGCATTTGAGGCTACTCTTAAGTCTGAGTCTACAGTTAAATTGTAATTTTTTTCAGCTGTTTGAGTATCTTCAATGACATCTGGTTCAGTTTGAAGTGTTATACCATATTTATCTTTAAGTTCCGCATATACAGAATCTTGATAAGTTTTTGCATAATCACTATTTAAAAATATACCAGTTGCTAAAAATCCTACTGATAACAAAACTACTCCTTTCTTAATTTTTTTTAACCCCTTCTTTTTCTTTTTCATAATTTCCTCCTATGTCTATTATAGTAGTAATACTTTAGTCTTTAGTACTTATATAAAACAGGGGTTATTAACATATCCCCTATTAAGTTGATATCTAAATAAAATATTACCCTATTTTAATTATACCATATTTTTGAATTTATGTAAACACATTACGTAAAAAAAGAATGTGGATAAAAGTTATCTATCCACATTTCTATAGTATGCTTGCCATGCCATTTTCTCTCTATAAGATAAGTTTGCTTTAGCTCTATTTGGTCTTTCAAAACCAAAACAATAAGCTTCCACAGCTTCGTTAATACTGTATGGATTAGCAAACGTGCTCTTATATGGTTCGTAAAATTGACTAGACTTTAATTCTTTTACTAGAAATTCTAGTTGCGCATTTAAGTTAGTCCATTCTACGCCCTTAGAAGCGGCATAGTTTTTTAACTGATTTTTTCGTCCAAACGACCATTGAGCAATTCCAATACCTTCACCAGTGCCATGTTCTACACTTGAAGATTTTAGACCACTCTCTTGATACAGGTTCCCGATAATAGCTGCCGTTTGAATATCTGTATATCCAGAATTTTTTAAAAAATCCCAAATGATATTCTCAGTAGTTCTATTATCTACTTTTGTCTCTTCTTTTGTAGTTTTTACTTCAGAAACCTCTTGGACTTCTACATTTTCAGTCTCTGTAGCTTCAGGCTCTTCTATGATCTCTGGTTCTAATTCGTCTTGAACCTCTGCTACTTCTGTAGTTATTTGGTATTTTTCTTTTAGCTGTGCATAAGCTTCATCTTGTTTCTGTTTAAAAAATCCAGAATTTAAAAAAGCTCCTGCTAAAAAGAAACATAGACCAAACACTACGACTAGTTTCCTTAGTTTTTTCATAATTCCTCCTTTTTACTCTTTTTTTCTTCTACATTAGTAGACCGATAAAAAAATCAATCCATAATATAATTATATCATATTTTATGTAAATTGTAAACACTTTAAAGATATAAAAAAGACCACTTAAGTGGTCTTTTTTGTTTTTTATATTATTCTTCATCCTGTCCTTCTTGAGGAACTTCCATTTCAGGAATACCTGTTCTTCTTTGTTTTTCAGCAGCAGCTTTATCTCTTCTTAACTGACCTTCAATTTTTTCAACTAAAGAATCAATTCCAGAGTATAAATCTTCTGTGTTTTCTTCTGCCAAATAAGTACGTGATTTATATTCGATTCTCATATCAACACGTTGTTTACCTTTAGATTTGTCTGTAAATGTTACATGACAAATTGTATTCTCATCAAAAAATTTTCCTAACTTTTTGATTTTCTTTTCTGTAAAACTTCTTATAGCATCTGTTACTTCAATTCTAATACCTGTAATGTCTAATTTCATAGTAATCACCCCTTTATATTTTATATTATACCCTAGAATATTAAATAATTCAAGTCATTAGACAAATTATAGCAAATCAAACATATCTATTTGCTCTGATCTTGGCATTCCATCTAAACATCCTGCAAGTCTTAACGTTTCTACTGCAACTTTACCAATTTTAGATTTAATTGTCATATCCTCTACAGATGAAAAAGTTCTATATTTTTCCCTAGCTTCTACTAGTTTTTTTGCATCAACTTCTCCAAATCCAGACAAAGCAGAAAGTGGTGGTCTTATTCCATCTTTTTCAACTAAAAACTTATTGACTGAAGATTTATATAAATCCACTGGTAAAAATTCAATTCCTCTTTGATTCATTTCAAGTACAAGCTCAAGTATTGGGTACATATTCTTGTCTTTGGGAGCTGCATTATTTCCCATTGAGTCTATCTCATTCATTTTAGCAAGTACTCTATCTTTTCCATAAAGCATTGAATCACTATCAAATTCGTCTGCTCTAATTGACATGAAAGCAGCATAATATGCTTTTGGAATATGTACTTTAAACCATGCAATTCTAAATGCATTTGTTACATAAGCTGCAGCATGTGCTTTTGGGAACATATATTTTATTTTAAAGCAAGAGTCTATATACCAATCAGGTACATCATGTTTTTTCATTTCTTCTACCATATCTGGCGTAAGTTTTTTTGGTGCTTTACCTTTTCTTACAATCTCCATAATTTTAAAAGCAAGACCTGGTTCAAGTCCTTTATTTATTAAATAAATCATTATATCATCACGACAACAGATAGCTTGTTGTAATGTTACTGTACCTTGTTCAATTAGAGTTTGAGCATTATTTAACCACACATCTGTACCATGTGATAAACCTGAAATACGTATAAGTTCATCAAAAGTTGTTGGCTTTGTATCAACAAGCATTCCTCTTACAAATTTTGTTCCAAATTCAGGTACTCCATAAGTTCCAACTTCAGATCTTATCTGTTCAGGAGTAACACCTAATGGTTCAGTAGATGAGAAAATCCCCATTGTCTCTTTATCATCTAGCGGTATTTTGGTAGGATCAATTCCTGTTAGATCTTGAAGCATACGAATAACTGTCGGATCATCATGACCTAATATATCTAATTTAAGTAAGTTCTTATCTATAGAGTGATAATCAAAATGAGTCGTTACTATATCAGAATATGGATCATCTGCTGGATGCTGTACGGGACAAAATTCATATATAGTTCTTCCTTTTGGTACAACAATTATTCCCCCGGGATGTTGTCCTGTTGTCCTTTTTATCCCTGTACATCCTTGAGCTAATCTATTTATTTCAGCAACAGGTTTTGTAATACCTCTTTCTTCAAAGTAATTTTTTACGAAACCATATGCTGTTTTCTCAGCCACAGTTCCAATTGTACCAGCTTTATATGTAGTTCCAGTTCCAAATATTACCTCTGTATATTTATGAGCTTTTGCTTGATATTCTCCAGAAAAATTTAAGTCAATATCTGGCTCTTTATCGCCCTTAAATCCCAAGAAAGTTTCAAAAGGGATATCCATTCCATCTTTATCCAGATCTGCACCACATACTGGACATTTCTTATCTGGCAAATCAAAACCATTTGCACACCCGTTATCTGAAAAATCAGAATACTTACAATTTGGACATCTATAATGTGATTTTAAAGAGTTAACCTCTGTAATACCTGTCATATATGCCGCAAGAGATGATCCAACAGATCCTCTTGAGCCAACTATATACCCATGATCATTTGAGTCCCAAACTAGCTTTTGAGCAATAATATACATAACAGAATATCCATTTGAAATAATTGAATTAAGTTCTCTTTCAAGTCTATCTTCAACAATCTGTGGTAATTTTTCACCATACAGTTTGTGTGCCTTCTCCATTGCTATATTTCTAATATCCTGTTCGCATCCTTCTATGTGAGGTGGACATTTCTCATCGGAAATAGGACTTATTCTGTCACACCAACTAGCAACTAAATTAGTATTTGTTACTACAATCTCATATGCTTTTTCAGGAGTTAGATAATCAAATTCTTTAAGCATTTCTTCTGTAGTTCTAAAATATAATGGCGCTTGCTCATCTGCATCATCAAATCCCTGACCAGCTTGTATTATTCTTCTATATATCTCGTCTTCAGGATTCATAAAATGCACGTCACAGGTACCGACAACTGGTTTATTTAATTTATCTCCCAAATCAACTATAAACTTATTTATATCTATTATCTGTTGATGAGTAAGCTTTATATATTCAGGTTCCTCTCCTTTTGGTCTTTTTCCCTCTTTTTTTATCTTTTTACCAATTCTTTCATAAAACTCATTATTTCCAAGTGGTTGAATCTCTAAATAATCATAAAATTTTGCAATTTCTTCAATTCTACTTCCATCGCTTCTTCCTAATTTATAATCTAAAACTTCTTGATATAATTCTCCCTGTTCACAAGCAGATCCAATTATTAATCCCTCTCTATATCTTTTTAGCATAGAACGAGAAATCTTAGGTTTTTTGTGAAAATTCCACACATGAGAAAATGATACAAGTTTATATAAATTTTTTAAACCAACATAGTTTTTCGCCAAAATTATTATATGATTTGGAGACAAATTTTTAGATTTATCTTTTATATTTGTAAATATATAATCATTTACATCTATATTTTCTTTTTTACAATCCTCTATCATACGTATAAACATTTTTGCTGTTGCTCTAGTATCATTTATAGCTCTATGAGCTCCTTCAAGAGGTATTCCTAAATATTCAACTAGTGTACCTAATTTATGATTTTCTACCCCATTATATAATTCTAGTGACATCTCATATGTATCAATTACATAAGGTTTAAATTCTAGACCTAGTTTTTCAGATTTGTTTGCAATAAAGCTAACATCAAAGTGAGCATTATGTGCAACTAAAACACTATCCTTGCAAAACTCTAAAAACTTTGGAATCATCTCATCCATTTTAGGAGCATCTTTTACCATTTCATCAGTAATATGTGTAAGTTCTTGAACATTATATGGAATCGGTTTTTCAGGATTAACAAATGTAGTAAATTCATCAATTATCTCACCGTTTTTTACTTTACAAACAGCGACTTCTGTTATACCATCAGTATCTGGATTAAATCCTGTCGTTTCTAAGTCAAATATACAATATGTATCTTTTTTGGGAATTACTGGCTCAACGTCTACCGCAAGATATCCTTCAACACCATAAATAACTTTAATAGGAGCAGCATCTAATATATCTTGAGTTGTTACTTTTCCTTCTTTTTTTACTAAATCTGCGTAATTATCTACTATTACATGATTGGCCTCAGGAAATGATTGAACAACCCCATGATCTGTTATAGCTACTGCGGGATGTCCCCACTTTATTGCTTGCTTTACTAAATCTGTAGCGGAAGTTATAGCGTCCATAGCACTCATTTGAGTATGAAGATGTAATTCCACTCTTTTTTCATTTGCATTATCCATTCTCTCAGGAGGTTTTTCACCTTTGCATATATTATTTACCATTATTGTTAGCTCATTTGAATAAGCATCCATTTGTGGACGCCCTTGTACAATAACATATGAATCTTTTTTTAATTTTGAATCGACTTCCTCATATTTTTGCTTATCTAAAAACATTTTACAAGACACTGTACACGTCTTATCTGTAACATCAATTGTAAGTAATATTTTACCATTTCTTAGTTCTCTTTCTTCTTTATTAATTAATTTTCCTGAAATACATACTCTATCATTACTAGGCACAACGTCTTCAATTTTAGTTATAACTGGATTTTGTATATTCACACCATATAATACATTTTCTGGTTGTGGCTCTCTTGCAAGCTCACGCTCTCTTTTTTCTTCTTCTGTAAGAGGCGCTTTTGGTACAAATTTAGGCTTTTGAATAGTTTTATTAGTACTTTGTACATTGTTATCTACACTATAATTATTAAAATCTAAATTTAAATCTTCGAGTTTAACCATCTTAGTTTCAGGTAAATAACCTTTTTCTATTCCAGGCATGTCCTTAAATTCCACCTTAAAATCATCACCAAATTGCTTCTCTATACTTTTCTTCATATATTCATCAAGTCTTTTTATATATAAGAAATTAGAATATGGCTTCTCAAGTTCAATCTTTAAATTTCTTTCATCATTATCTATATTTATATGACAATTTTCAAATATATCTTGAGTATAATCATATTTTCTGTTAATGCAAGAAATAATGTCATATACATTTTGAATATCAATATCCTTTGGTTTTCCAGTATATTCATAATTTATTTTAAAACTAGATAATTCATATTGTGTCTTAGCTAGTCTTTCAAATTCTTCTATATCTGATTGAGGTATATTTTCTGGGCTATATGAGTCTAAAATAACAGCATTAAGTTTTTTTGAATATTTAATTTCTTTAACTGTTGCCAAATTAAACATATTATCTTCTCTTACACAGTTTTTAAATACCTCTTTAACTTGCTTATCCAAAAAAAATCCCTCCTATTTTTCTTTACCCATTATACTATTTTTTTAGTTTTTTGTAAATAAAATTATTAGGTTATAAATTTTATTTTTATATAAAAAACGACAAAAAAGAAGACTTCTTTTTAGAAGTCTTCCATATCTTAAGACAATTCTTGTATATATTCATCCTTAAAAGATTTTAAAAGAATATCAAATTGTTTTTTCTTTAAATTGTTAATATCTTTAATTATACTATCCTTTGAAAATCTTTGAGAATTAAAATAATATACTTGTATATTTATTATTACCCTGCCTATTCTTTTATCATAATACTCTGCAGTAGAAAAATCTTCTTCTTTAACATAACATGCCTTTAATTCGCTAAAATATCTTGTATTAAAACAAGTTGATATAAATTCTACATCTTGTTCTTTTAGCATAGAAGAATTATAATTATCTCTTTCAATGTTATATTTTTCCTTAGGATACTCTTCAACTTTTAAATTATTATAGTATTTTTCTATATCTGTAATTTTTCTAATGTAGTCCTCTGTAGTTGCTTCAAATTTAATAGATTGAATTTTAGTATCATCACTTAAAATAATAATATTTCTTATGATTTCTAATCCCTTTTCATATCCTCTTAAATGATTACAATCCTCTGTTGTTTCAATTAAAATTAAGTTTTTAGATAATATAATTTTATGATTGTCATTTTTGTACACATCAACTTTTTGATTAAGATTTTTGGGATCATTAATATCATCATCTATGTTAGAAGATTTAAGAAATGATCTTTTTAAAAATAACAGTCTATTATGTTCATAACTATATCCGTAAACTTTCTAGCTTTTCTCCTACTAGTAATAACTTTTCTCTGTAGTCCTCACCTGTCAAATAATCAATTCGAATAAGCTCTCCTTTATAAATGTCTCTTTTTAGATTAGTGTTTTCTAATTTACTCATAATCTACTCCTCCTCATTATATTAATATTTAGATAAGTTAATATTTTAAGTTAGATAATTATATCACAGCATCTTTTTTATGTCAAATATAAAAAGCTTGAAAATAGTTTTCAAGCTTTTAAATATTAATATTTTTTTATCTTTATAGCGTTTCCTGACTCAAAGAGCTCAACATGGTTTAACGCTTTACCAGTTCCAATTGCTACACAAGATTGTGCATCTTCTGCTATCATTACAGGTATTCCTGTCTTTTCAGCTATAAGTTTATCTAGCCCCCAAACAAGACCTCCTCCACCAGTTATGTATATGCCTCTTTCTGACACATCCGCTACAAGCTCAGGTGGTGTTTCTTCAAGAACGGAATGAACACCTTCAAGAATTTTTTCAGCACATTCAGATAAAGCACTATAAACTTCATCAGAAGTTATCTCAATCTCAACAGGAAGTCCAGATGTAATATCTCTACCTTTTACCATCATTCTATCAGTTACTGACTTAGGATACATACATCCTATATTTATTTTTATTTCTTCCGCTGTTCTCTCACCAATTATAACATTTCTATTTCTCTTTACATATTTTATTATTGCCTCATCAAATTTATCTCCTGCCATTTTTATAGAAGTGCTCCTTACAGCGCCTCCCAAAGAAATAACTGCAATATCTGAAGTTCCTCCACCAATATCTACTATCATACTTCCATAAGGTTTAGTTATATCTATTCCAGCTCCTATGGCAGCTGCTATCGGTTCTTCAATTAAATATACTTTTCTTGCTCCTGCATGCGTAGCAGCATCAATTACAGCCTTTCTTTCAACTTCAGTTACACGTGAAGGTACACATATCATAATTTTAGGTGAAAAAACAAATTTACCACATACTTTATGAATAAAATACTTTAGCATTCTTTCTGTAATAGTATAATCTGATATAACACCATCTTTTAGTGGTCTAAGCGCAACAATGTTACCTGGAGTTCTACCAAGCATTTTTCTTGCTTCCTGTCCTACAGCTAAAACTTGATTTGTATTTTTATCTATTGCAACAACTGAAGGCTCTCTTAATACAATTCCTTTTCCTTTTACATATACTAGTATAGTTGCAGTTCCTAAATCTATTCCTATATCTTGTCCGCCAAAAATCACTATATATTCCCCTCTTTCTGTTACAATTATATTACATTTAGGAACCTTTTGCAACCATAAACACAAACTTTATATTAACTTATCTTACTATACTTTAATTTTGTAGCAAGTCCTCCTCTTAAATGTCTTTCCGATTTATTTAGTTCTAATATCTTCTTAGCTTCTGCAGCTAATGAAGGATTAAATTTCTCTAATCTTTCAGCTACATCTTTGTGTACAGTTGATTTAGATATTTCAAAAGCTTTAGCCGTTGCTCTTACTGTAGCCTTGTTTTCTATAATATAATTTGCAAATAATTTAGCTCTATCTTCTATATCACTCATAGCAACCTCCTAATTATATATATAAGTTGGATCTATACTAACATCATTTAAATAAAGCATAAAATGCAAATGAGCACTATCTAAATACTCTCCAACAGACGTATTTCCAACTTTTCCTATTTTCTGTCCCTTAACAACACTCTCTCCAACATTTACATATACTTCTTCATCTAAATTTGAATATTTACTAACATATCCGCTTATATGTTCAATAACAATAGTTGTTCCATAAAAAGAATCATTATATATATCATCAACAACACCTCTTTCTATTGAATAGACATCTGAACCTATATCTGCAGATATATCTAGTCCATCGTGTGTTTTCCATTGTCCAAGTGTTTTAGAATATATAACTTTATCCGTAAAATACATCTTTTGTATCTCTCCAGTAATTGGCACACTAAATATTAATTTTTCCTCGACTTTTTTTACTATTGCTTTAGTTGCAAGCACCTTATCTTCTGTTGTTTCTTCATCTGATATTTGGTCATTATTATCTACAGAAGAAGATGTGGCAACACTACTTAAGTCTTTTGGAGATACTGTATCTGTATTTTCACTATATTTGCTATTTATTCCTAATGAAATTGTTAAAAGTAGTAATAATACCATAGAAGTAAGTATGCTAACTCCTTTTTTGGAAAGTTTTTTATTTTCTTTTACAATTTCTACCTCCAAAGAACCTTTCCTGGTCTTTTTTTTCTCAACATCTTCACCTTTACCTTCATCTTCATTAGACGCTGCATCAAACTTTATTAGTTTACCTTTATTTTTTGGTTCAATTCTTTTTAAATTTAGCTTTTCTAAAAATTTATCTAATATATTTTCAATCTTAATTTTCATATTTCCCCTCTTTTCATTTGTTCACTATTAATATCTTTTATCTCGACATCTGTATAATAATGGTGAATTATCTCCTCACAGCTCTTACCTGCTTTAGCATATGTATTGGCACCTACCTGGCTAAGGCCAACTCCATGACCAAATCCCAAAACATCAAATTGTATATTCTCATTTCTTATACTTAAAGTAAAATTAGTTGAATTTAATCCAAATAAAGTACGAAGATTTTCTGCTTTTATACAATATGGTCCAACAGCAATGCTTTTGACTCTACCACTAGATGTATATTCATTAATATGAATGTTATTAAATTCATCTAAAGTTAAATCGTGTATATATCCATTATCTATCAAAGTATTTTTAAAAGTAGCATAGCTTATAACATTAGTGGATGTCCTTCTTTCATAATTTTCATCTTCTACGTTTTCTACTGATTTTAAATATGGTATATCTACCCCTGACCAAATTGCACTTGCATCCTCCGTTTTTTGTGGACTACTTGCATGAAATAATGCATCAATTATTTCCCCTTTATATGTAATTACCTCTCCTTGTGTTTCAATAATTGCTTTCTTTATTTTTTCCTCTCCATTTTTTATATCAGTTTCTGAAAAGCCTTTATTTTTCCATGTTTCTTCTAATTTGTCTATATCCGTAAAAGCTTGACAATGCATATAGCTATCACAGACGTCTGCCAATTCTTCTTTATCATTTATAATTTTATTAAATAGGTACGTCCTAGCCACCACCACTTGTGCTTTAATTGCTTCATATTCGTAACCAAAAGGAATTTCTGAAGCAACTACACATAATAAGTAATAATTTAAGTCTAATGTCTCTATTTGCCCCGTAGCGCTTCTTAAAAGCTGTATTGTACTACCAGATTCAAATTCAATTTTTTCTTCCTCCTTCTTTTCTTCTTCTTTATTATTTATATTTTCAAGAGCTAGTACAACAATCAAGCAAAAAAGTACGGCTGAAATTACATATAAAAAAGCAAGTCTTAATTTCAAGATAAAATCACCCTAATATATATCTATTCAAGACTTGTCTAGTTATTATATTTTTTTCTAAAAATGACAAAATAAGTTCAGCTTTTTTTATATTATACGTACTTTTAATACTAAACCAAATTTTATTAATTATTTATCATATGATTTTTTGAGAAATAAAAAAATGAGAGGAAGATTTAATTTCCTCTCATATTTATTTTTATTGTATATCATCTGCTGCTCTTGCATCAATATCATATAAAACTACTGTACCTTTTACAAAGTCATATAATTCTTGTGTATCTATTGACCAAATCCCTTTTTCAAGCTGTAGTCTCAAACTTGTATTTTCATTTATTGCTTGACCTGGATTTGAAAATCCTAAATATCCTTCATAATCCCACTGTGTTGTATTTACTGCAGAGCCAGCTGATTTATTTAAAGCACTATATGATATAGTTTCATTTAAGTTAGAATCATAACATGTTATATCGAATTTAACTGCAATATATCCATCTGTAAGTGCATCATTTATACTATCTCCACTTCTTACTGCTATTGTTGTATTAGGAAGTTTGAATTCACCATACCAAGATTGAATATATCCAGTATCATCAAGAGATATCATTGCGTCTGTTAAATAAAACTCTCCTGAACTACTTCCAATATTTAAAGCCTCTTTCTTCTTAGACAAGTAAGAAGTATTAGATGTTGTACTTTCATTTTTATATCTATATCCATCATTAGGTGTAAAGTATATTGTATATCCGCTACCAACAAACTTTTTATATTTTCCGCTTTCATCTTTAAAGTATAATTCTATATCTTTTATTAGTTGAGAACCATCTTTTGAAATATAATAATATGATGGTTTGATTTTTATTTTTCTTGAACTTGTTCCACTAGAATCTGGCATATAATATCCAGTGGTTTTAAGATCAAATGCTATTCTATAACCTAACTTTGGAGCACTTATATAGCTTGCTGTTGTATGCTTATATGGTCCAAGCGGTAAAGTTTTAGTAGTTGAAGTACCATTAATATCAATATCTGATCTATCTTGTAGAACAGTATATTCTTTATTTGCTAATGTATACACATACATTTTTCTAATTCCAGAATAATAACTATTTTCAGACCTTTCATTAGTGTCTGTCTGTCTAAATACGCTCTTATATGCTAAGTCTGTACAGTCTGTTATCCTAAAGTCATATATTTTTGATGCAGTTCTTACTGTTACCGTCTTCATTGCAAAGTAATAGCCATCTCCATAAAGTTTCGCTCCACTTGTATATTGTGGATCAGTATGAGACTCAGAATACTCAATATCGTTTGAAAAATTAGCAGTATTATCCCCACTTGTAGTTAAATATTTTCTATTACTTGCATCCATTGTCTCGTCAAGTTGAATTGCTACTTCTTGATCAACAACATATTGTAATAAATCATTAGAATTCATATTTGAAGACGATGCAAGTATTATTATCTTATGATTCGAGGCATCTCTTGATAAAGTCTCATTAGGTGCTACCTGACCATGAAAGTATGTATATCCATCTTGATAAGCAGCCATATTGGTCATTCTAATTGCTGTTCCTTTTTCATAAATTCTTCCATTATGTATAACATCAAAATCAAAAATTAAATAGTAATAATTTACAAACCTAGACTTTTGCGCAGCCGTTATATTATTATAATAATTAAAATCTAAATCACCTTGACTAAGTCTTATTTCAAAAGTAGCATCATCAGCAAGAATAACAGTTGATGAGTTTACAGTAGAATGATCAATTGTTGCATTACTAGTTGTAATAACTTGAGGATCATTTATTTTTACAGGTGTATATACATTTATATAATGATCATTTGTTGACTCATATTCTCTTGTTGAACCATATGTTCCATTTAAAACATCATATTCTTGATATACAACATTTCCTTTTGCACTTCTAAGTCCATTTAAAGCATCTGAACTTATTACTATTCCAGCATTAAAATCTCCCTGTGAAGTATCATCTCCATCGCTCTTATCTATATCACCTTTACCAGGTAAAACAGTTGTATGCTTATCATTATAACTAGATACTAAGTCATTTAAAACTGTCGTTATTTGATCTTTATTTTCAACAATTATAGGAAATGTATCTCCAATACCAGAAATTGCTGCAGCAGGATCATTTCCTACTAGAGCACCAGTTATTTCAATTTCTCCGTTTTCACCAATATGTTTAGACTCTGATGATTTTAAATAAGCCTCTTGTAATCTGTAAACAGTAAAATTATTTACTCTATAACTTACCTTTCCATCAATTATTGTTTTTTCATATGATAAGTCCTTTATTACATATTTGGGTGTCTTAAAATATGGATATAACATTTCTCCTGACGGAATATATGTTACATTTGAAGTAAGCTCTGCATCACTACCACTCCATACATTTGTATTGCTAAATAATTTGGGTGAAATATCATCAACAACATTTTCTGTATAATAAAAATCTATTATTGTAACATCATTATTATTTGATTGAATTGTACTAACTTGAGCATTTGCTAAACTATTACCATATTCCATATCAAGCTTTGCTGTTCCCGCTCTAACTCCTGACTTTTTTTCTTCAGCAATACTATATGCTTCATCTAGACTTGGCTGAGTACAAATATTATATCCTAAGTATTCGTATTTAACTCCATTTACTTGCATTACAAGAGTTTTTGTAATCTTCATTGTAGAAGATACCGAATAATTATAATACTCACTATATTCAATTGTTGTATCATCTGCTTTTGAATTACTAATTAATGAACTACTCCCATTCTGATTTATCTCTTCTTGATTTGTATTTTGTAGCCCTGAAATTATTTTTCCAGTATCTTTATTTATATGTCTTATAAACACTTCTCTTCCACTATCATATGCATATACATTTGGAATAAATAATATTGTAAATGCTATAAACGAGAGAATAAATATTATTTTTTTCTTCATATTACTTCACTCCACTTGAAATACTACTACTTGATTTTACAAGTAATGAGTATATACTTGCCTCTTTAACAAATAATGTTTCTGAAACACCATCTTTATTTAGTATACTATCAATATATAATGTCATTTCATCATCATTATAAGTAATATTATCTCCTTCTAAATCATAAAAAAGAATATTCTTATCTGTATCAGATGATTCAATAACTAGTTCTAATTTTATTCTTACCCTATAATCTTGTCCATCAAAATATATACATGGAAGCTCAGCAGTAGCCTTTCCACTAAGTTTTATATGGTTTTCTTTTACATATTCAACATATTTTTGTAAAATATTATCATCAAATTCTTCAAAAGCATATTTTTTTAATTTTCTTTTCATTTGCTCAATAGATATATCATTATAGTCAATAGATAAAATATAATTATAATAGTTTTCAACATAGCTCTTTATTTGACCATAATATTGTTTATTATCTCTATAATAATCAACTGGCAAAATAAAACCTTCATTTGTACTACCACTAAATTCAATTTCGTATACACTCTTATCTACACTTGCTAAAGTGTATGGATACATATTGGCATTACTAGGAATTTTATCTTCATTTATGTTTATTCTTGCATCGCCCACTGTTATTGTATTATATTCTTCAGCAAAATTAACAATAAGCTCATTTAGTTTTCCTTTATAAAGTATTTTATTTCCATCTATTCTACTAGTATTAGTAACTATTATTCCTGAATTTAATAAGTCATATATAGCAAGTTTTTGATCAGTATTATATGCATTAATATCTTTTACTTCAAAATTAGCTGAAGTATCTGGCTCAATATTTAATATTTTAGCTTTTACATTATATAACCAAACTAGTACCTCTTGATATTTTACTTTATCATCTGCATTTGAAGCATCTATTTCTCCTTCTAAAACAATACCTTGTTTTTTAGCATATTCAACCCAAATAGCATTAGAATATGTCTCTTCTGTAGGAAGAGCTATTCCGTCTAACTTCGGAACATTATATAGACATGATAATATCATCTTAATCGCTTCAGATTTTGTTACCTTTTCACTAGTTTTAGCACTACCATTATCATATACTTGCGAAAACCCATAAATATTCATTTTTTCTTCAAAGTGCTCATATTTACTGTATTTAGCACTAATTAAAATGTAACTTAAATATATAATACCAACAATTGCAAGTATTGAAAGAATAGTTATAATAGTCATTCTTATTTTATATTTTTTATTTTTTATTTTTCTTTCTTTTTGTCTTTCTTCATCGTTTTTATATGAAGGAACAAAATTTTCTTCCATTTAAGTTACACCTCCTCTACATTATGGATTACATATTGGACATGGATAAAATCCAGTAAATGTTTGTTTTACACCATTTAGTGTTCCTGTTGTTATAGATGTAGCAGCTTCTTGTCTTGAAGTAGCATACCTTGGTGACATATCTGTAATTCTACAAAGTCGATATTCTGGGCAAGATATTACTTTATGATACAAATTCATTTGAATTTGAGAATCAGTACTTGGTGCAGTAAAATAATACCTAGTTGTTTGATCTAAAGTACTTACCCCAAAAGCTTTTGTATTTAAATATTTATTTCCAACTGAAATTCCCTGAACAAAAGCTATAATTCCAACTCCATCAATCATATTATACATTTCTTCTTGAGTTGTAGCTGGAAAAGAAAAAGAGTATACCATTCCTGCTTGATTTGCATATAAGTTATTCTCATTAACTGCAAATGATAATTCACTTGATACAACTTCAGCAATAACTGATTGCTTCATATCTAATAAGTATGAAACAATTTCAGATTTTAAACTATCCTTATATTCAGAATCAACCACTCCCGAAATAAGCTCTGAGTTTCTATTATTGTCTTCTAAATAAAAAGTCTCTGCTTCAATTTCTTCATTATAAATATAATTATATCCTCTGTGAGTAATACTAGTATCCATTGTAAACTCAATTGTATGAACTGATACGACATTATTAGATGCCACTCCCGATTGATATGTATACTCACCATTATTTCTTACAATTGAATATGTATATGTAAAGTATCTTTTAGGTTTTAGTACTCTTTTTACAGCACTTGTTCCGTCATCTGCTGTAACTGTTTCATTTTTAGAAACCCTAACGCCATCGTATTCTATAACCGCTACTGCTGGTACAAAAAGGTCAAAATAAGATTCTGCTGTTTCGTTTCCTTTAATTCCTAGAGTATTATACATAGACTCAAAAAAAGCATCTACACCAACTTGTGCGTTTACATTTATTTTTTTATTATATTTATCTGAGTATCCATAATCTATTTGTTTATCTTGACTTTCTACTTGTTTCATCTCATATGCTGCATCATCTAAAGACGATTCTATTATTTTTTGATAGTACATTTCCATCTCTTCCGCCTTTATTGTAAATGTAATGTTTATATATAATACCAGCATAAATGGCAAAATTATTGCAATAAAAACCAAAGCAAAATCTGTTATTTTCACCTTTTCACCTCCTAGTCTTCTGTTATTTTTATAGAACTATTTATTTTAATTATTATTGGGTCTGAATTAGCACTAGCATTTTTTGAGAATTTTCCTTGAATTGCATTAGCTGGCAAAAAGCACCTAAATGTATTATAATCATTAGAAGAAAAATATGTATTTTGTTTACTTTCATCTAAATTAAACTCTACTATATATTCACCTTCATCAGTACCGCTAGTTATAGAAGAAGGAGAAATAAAACAATTTGGTGCTGTTCCTACTAAACGAATATTATCTTTTAATTTACTAGCAATATTTGAATCATCCGAATTTAAAATTTTAACCTTATATTTAATAACTCTATCTTGTGAATTATCAAAACTATATTCTGGATAGCCTGTAATTTCATTAATATCATTTGGATTTTCTAAAGTTAATGTAATTAATATATCACTCTGATAAAGTTGACTTATGTCTGTATTCTCCCAATTATTATTTTTTATAGTTGAACCATAACTAATATTAATTTTTTGATTTGTAGAATCAGATACTATAATATTCAATAAAGCAGTGGCCATAGTAGTATTTGTGTTTTTCAAAGTAACGTAAAATTTATCTCCAACATCTAAAAAAAACACATCGTTTTTTAAACTGTCATCTTTATCTATAATGTTACTTGTCTGTCCTGTTTCGTCATTGAATATATCCTTATTATAATATGATTTAAACTGTTCTATATAATTTGTTTGTCCATCATCAGTTGTAGGATTTTCAGGATCAACAGTATATACTTTCTTTTTAGCTTCAATTTGAATATCATAAGAATTTCCTGTTGTTGCAAGTCTTTGAATAAATTTATCATACATATTTTGATCTAAATATCCATTTTCTGCAACTTCATCTACAAACATTGTTACCGATTTAAGTGCTAAATTATATGACATATCATCTTGCCTTTCAAAGTAATTATATAAAGGAAGAATTATTAGCAATACAACAAGAAATATTACTGCAACGACCATACTTAGTACATCTTTCATTTTCTTCCTCCTTTTTTACCACATCTCTTGAAGTTCTTCGTCTGTAGCTTTTGTTATATTCAAGTATGTTACATTATCATTGGTTCTATTATCAACAGATAATATATACATATTACTTGCTCCTATTTTTTCAATTACCTCTTTATAAGTCAAACTAGTACTATCTAGTATTAGTGGTGATTCATTCGATGTGTTTAAATTAATTGTAACTACAGTATCACTATTATAAGTCTCATCTGAAAATCTATCTTTTTTTACATAATTATAATAATATGATACTACCTCTTGTCCTGTCAAAAGTAAGTTTCTATTTACTTCTCCAGTAATTGTTACAGCATCATTTCCTACTCTATGCATATACTCATAAGCCTCATCTGTATATGTCATAAGTGATGAAAATAAGAAAATAGTCAAAGATAAAGCCATTACAAATATCATTGCATAAACACCTAAATAAATCGCTTCATTTGCATTTTCCATTTTTCCACCCCCTATATCTTAGTAAAAGTTATTCTAGTTTTTAAAAGTCCATCATACTCTACTTCTTCCACAACAGAATTAAATAAATCTTCATATAATAAAAATCCATTATTATATTGTTCATCTAAATATGTAAGACCTTCTTGTGTATTTACTACCACATTATTATACATTATTACAACTAAGTTTTCATTATAATATTTATTTGCGCAATTGATAACATCAAGACCTGTTACTCTAGTATTATCATATGAAGCATACTCACCAAATCTATTACCAATTGTTGTATCAGTAGTACCTATCTGTCTATATACATCTTTCATTTGAGAGAAGATAAACATTATACCAGATACTATCATTAATGTTACAAATAATCCAACTCCAATCATTATAGCTTTATTTGCTGCTTCTCCCAAAAGTACTACCTCCTTATTCTATTCCATATCTTTGCTTATCTATTTCATAGTTTTGTTTTATTTCTTCCTCTGTCAATGCTCTATTATATATTCTTATACAATAAATTGTTCCTTTAAACTGTGTTTGTGCACCAGCACCTGCTAAAGGATTTCCACCTATTACAAAAGTTGAACCTGATGCAGGAGCCTTATATGTATCATTAAATGGAATTCCATCGACTTTACCATTTACAGACAATAACTGTGCATTTGTTTCATAAGCAAAATCATCACCCTCTTGTTGTTCTAGTGCCATTGTTCCAACCGAACCAGAAACAGAGTAAATCTTATTTGCTTGAACAATTGTTGGAGCAACAACAGACGATATCTGACTATCCTCATTTGAAGTATACACATCAAAAGAGAATTTTCCTCTTTTGCTTATATCTGTCGCATTTAGCTGATTAAATATAATTCCAGCTCCGCCATTATTTATACAACTAAGTACTGATTGTGAAGGAGTATCTACATCACTAACACTATCAAACTTAACTACCATTTCTATTGTCATCTGAGATGAGTTAAAATCATTAAGAGCTACATACTCTTTTCCAGTAAAGTGTAAACCATTATATATCCAACCAGACTCATCATTAAAGTCAAAACCAGATAAAATTGCATTATTTCCATTTCCACTTAAATCTTTCCATACACTTGCAGAATTAGAATGTGATGTTCCATCATTATATTCACCGTTTAAAAGAAGTACTAATCCTCTTGTTATATATGAATTTACAAGTGAACTTGTATTTGAGTCTGAATTATCATTTTCTGGATTATAATTTTTGCTATCATCTTCAACAGTCTTTTCTATATAGCCTTCACCTTTTACTGTACCACCATAATTTACATATATTCTAGTATTATTAGTATCAGCGGCACCTAAAGTTACTACATTATATATTGTAGTTGCAACAGTTGTATTTTTATTTTTTATTATAACGTTAAATTCATCTCCCTTATTCATTGTATAAACTTTTGTATCATGCTCTGGCATATAAATACTAGTTACTCCTGGTAAACTTCTATAGTCTAAATTCTTATATGTATCTAAACTCATATCTATATTTAATGTCTTATCTGTAGAACTGATAACATCCAAAATTTGCTCTTCTGTATATTTTTTTTCAGATAAGTCATAAGCAAGTATAAGATTATTATATGTCCCAGCATTTGGTCCACTATCTATAACAATCTCACCATCTTCAAAATCTTCTTTATATAAATTATAATCAAATTTACTTCTGATAGTTGACATATCATCGCTATAAGAATATATAACAGGATTATATTTTTTTGCAGTATGCTCCATATAAACATCATAGCTATTTTGAGTCACAGCAAGATCAGCAATAAATTCATCATACATCTCAGAAGTTATATAACCTCTTGAATTAACATTATCTACAAAATCTGTAGTTATCTTTAAAGCAAGAGCATATGATATATCATCCTTTTTCTCATATGCTATATATACAGGTAATATAAAAAAGATAACTACGGCTATTAGTATAGATACTACTCTTTGTAATACTCCATCCATATTATACTCCCCTTATAGTTATAATCATTGAACCTAAATCTTGATCTATTTCCTGTACACTAATTGTAAAGTCTTGGTTGTCCATAATATATCTTAAAGCTCTATTATATGCAGCTTTTCTAACACTAACTTCTTGTGAATTAAGATCAATATTATCTATATACTGAATATTTCCATTTTCATCTATGTATTTTATATTCTGCACATTGATTGTAACATTTACATCTTGTTCATAATAACTTAATAAGTTTATTACACTTGTCCCTTTTATATAATTATTTGTGTTACTCATAAGAAGAGTAGAATCAATATCTACACGATTTAGCGTATCAAAATTTTTCCCAGATCCAGCATTTCTTACTACATCTAAACTTGAATTAAAAAATAATATTAAAGCAGATATAGTCATAATTCCAACAAAAGTTGTTACACCAATCATTATTGCTTTTGATACATTATCTTCATCCATTCTACTCTCCTCCTTTCTTATAGCAACATTTTAAAAATAATATAAACTATTATCTTTAAAATATCTCTATATAATGTTCAAGGTATATAACTAAAAAATTATATACCTTGAAATTATTCATAATTATTATTTTTCTCTTGTAAATATTATTCCTAAAACTGCATCTCCACTAGAGCTTCTTACTAGTTGTGCATGATATCTTGCAGTTGAAGGTACATAAGTTTCTGAATTTGTGCTATCTGATAGAGCACTAACTTTAGTCTGAACGTTAGTAGAATCATAATCTAATGGTTTATCTATACTAGTAGTTCCATTTCCTCTTACTCTACCAAGTTCAAGTATTGTTCCACCACTTACTGCTTGAACTTCAAGAATCATATCTTGGTCTGTACAGTACATATCTATTGCAGCTTTAACTTTTGCACCTGTAACTGTAACATCATCATAGTCTCTTGTTAACTGTTCTTGTAATGATGCAGATAGATTAGAAATATTTTCTGATGCTCCATCTAACATGTCTAAAGCAGCATTTACAATTAACATTACTGCAGCAATAACAAGAATAGTTACAAAAAGTCCAACACCAATCATTATTGCTTTTTGTGCGTTATCCATTTATATTCCTCCTTTACACAATTTATTAAAACATCTTTAAGATGAATTAAACCTTTTTAAAATGCCATTTGGCTAAAGTAGTTTAACATTTGTAATATACTTACTATTAATAATGGTGCAACCAAATATCCACCAATTAATAGTACCATAGGAGTAAATCCTAATACTTGACCTAATGAAGCCTTTTTCTTAACTAAAGCATCGTTTGCATCTTTTCTTTTTTCATAGAAAAATGCTCTTTCTGTCTCTAGTTCGTCAAAAGCAGCTTTAACAGGAATTCTAGTTACAGCAGATTCTAACTGATCTACTATTCTTTGAAAGTCCTTATTTGGAACAGAATCCTTTAGTTCCTCTAAAGCTTGCTCTGCACCAGCTTCATAATTATTAAGACATGTTGCAATTGGTTCTCTAAAAGCGTATGAAAATCTACATAGCCATTCAAGAATTGTCTGAACATCAACTCTATCAATATGCATAAGCATTAGTATTATAGATTGAAATTGCATTATTTCATTGTCTTTATCCATCTTTCTGACATTATTTTTTATAGCTAGCACAACATTTGGAATATAGTATGCTATAACTGCAACTACAAGTGCAATTATTACATGCCAGAATTTTAAGTATGAATCGTTAATTGTTGTTATTTTATCATATATTCTGTCTACTGCTTCTGTATCAACAGTACCTGTTGCCTTATCTGTCAAATTTTCTGCAAGTTCCTCTTTAGATACTGATTTATTTTTATATTGATTTATATACTCTAAATCAAAATCTGCTACTTCTTGAGCAGCTTGTTGGTCTTCTTCACTAAGTTTTCCAAGAGATAAAAACTCGTTGCTAAACTTAGTATAAGCTGCATTTTTAGTAATTATATTCATATTTAATATTAACAATATTGTCAGTACAAAAGCTATAAAAGCATAAGTTAATTTATTAACATATAACCATTCAATAGTCAAATATGAATTAGTATCTTTAATCAAGTTAACTTCTCTTTTATATTTTGAAGTATGTTTTTTTGTTTTAAACGCATCTACAATCATTCTGACAAAATTTATCTTATATAGTTTCTCTTGCCATTTAACTTTAGATACTCTATCAAATTTTATTTCTTCTCCATCTTCTCTTAAAACTCTTAGTAGTAAATAAGACATAAATATTGATACTATAAGTAATGACTGCATTGCAAATCCAATACTACTATTATAAAAATTAGATAAAGCTGTAAAATTATTAGTAGCCCAATTTTCAACTGGTTTGATAAAAATAAGCGGTACAACAGCTATTATTGTTAAACTCCTAAAAGTTCTTTTTAACTTATCTTGCTTTAAGATTTCCAAATAAATTTCATTTAAAATATTATTTAAGTTCTTAAGATAAATAGATGTATCTTCAATTTTTCTATCTCCTAGTTCATATGTCAAATATGAAATACCAGCGAACAATTTTAAAAATCTATTAGGTGCAGTATCATAATATCTTTCAAGCTCTACTTCAGGTTGATCGGATATTATTGCTTCCCTTATTCTTTTAAGTTGTGGTGCTATTTCCTTTTCACTCATTTCATCTATTGTATCTGAAATAGCTTCGTCTACCATTCCATGCTCGTGAAAAGCATGTCTTAATATTGTAAATGCCTCAGGCATTTGCCTTAATATCTTATTTGATACTGATGTAATTGTTATATCAGTGACCTTTTCTACAACAATAATTAATCCAACAAGAATTATTAATGTCATATATAAATCATTTACAACATTTACAAATACAGCTAAAGCAACAAACATAACAATCAATGTTATAGTCATTAACTTTCCAGTGTTTCTTCTAAGTTCATACTCAGAGTAATCATTTGACATCTCGTATTTTAGCCTAATCTTTTTAGCATAATACTTAATTATAGGCATCTTAACAAATGTCATATACATTACTTGATATAGCTTATCAAAAGTCTCTTTGAAATTAACTTTATTTTTAACAACTAATGTGTCTTTAGCTTGTAATATTGAATTATTACTATATTTTCTTTTTAATATAGTATAATAAATTAGTAAACTTGCAAGGCCTATAAAAGAAACAACAATAAGTATGATTGCTATATTGGTCACTTTATCACCTCCAAGCTATATCTAAGAAATTATCAAAAGCTTTTACATCTTCTGCGGACATATTATCTCTCATTGCTCTGATATTTTCCTCACTAATTGGATTTTTAAATACATATTTTCCATCAACAAATTCAACAATATTTCTATAAGTATAATTTTGTGATTGTGTCATATGCTGAAAGTATTCAACAGCATTATCCATAAACTTATCAAGTTTTTGATTAATATCTTTTACTTTTCTATAATCATTATTATATGAATATGTCTGTTCAAGTGGAATACACTCTGTAATTCTTTCAATATACCTAGTTCCATCAACAGCTCTTTTTAAATGTATATCAAAGTTTATTACCTGAACAACTTGTACTTCAGCAACTTGCTCTGAATTAAACATTCCTATTTTAAGTAATGAGTTTCTAAGTGAAGTTATTAGGTTAGGAAAAGTCTTTGCATGGTGAGTAAATAATGTAAATTTTGATGCAACCTGTGCCATTTGTATCATCCATGCAGCAACAGGATCTGTTGCAACCTCACCCAAGATATTTACACCACCATCTGTTTTCTTTTGAACATCAAGTCCTTCTTGTCCAGTAATCGTATCAGTCTCTCTTAAAGACAAAATATTATGATGTGGATATATTTTTCTTAAGTGTAACTCAAACGCTGTTTCCTGTACACGAATAGTGATTGTAGGATACAAAAACTTCATTATCGCCATTAGAAGTGTAGTTTTACCACAGCCCTGCTCACCAGTTATAGCTGTAACTCTTGCACCTCTTATTAAATATTTTAATAATTCAACAACATTATCTTTATTCTCATGAACAAGTAACTGTTCTGGAGATATTAATGTAGGTGGAGCAAATTTTCTTACAAAAAACGCCCATGATTCTGAGAAGTTTGGTCTTAAAACAACAACTCTGGAACCATCTTTCATCTCATTAATCTTATATCCCACAGACTCAGACAACTGTCCTGGATTATTATATTTATATATATTTTGGCATACTCTTTTAAGCTCTGCTTCACTACCAAATGATAAGAAAGATAAGTAAGTAGCTTTACCTTTATAGAATATCCAAACCGAGTCATATGACATTGGTATTTTAGTCTCATTCATCTGCGTCAAATAATCATCCATATCACTTAACTGATCAAGAAATGATGGAGGAATACCAGATACACCACCAGAAACACCATCAATGTTCATATCTCTTATATCATCAACTACACTATATCCCTTATACTCTTGATATATTCTTTGAACTACTATCTCAAGCTTATCTTCAAACGAAAGTGTCTCAGTTGAAACCTCATTTGTAAATATATCGTCTATTTCTTTAGCTGTTATTACATAAGAGGGAACAGTAGAATCAAACTCATATTTAGGATAATCTAAAGCATATTTAGTTATTATCTTTGTTAATGCTTCAGCCTTATATGTTTTTTTATATATATGCATTAAAATTTCAAATTTATCTTGAGATGTCAATTCATTAAAATTATTAAATGGTATTGCATGATTTATATTAAAGTTATTTACCTTATAATCATTTTTTAATAAGTCAAACATTAAAGACTTAACATATTTTTTATCATTGGCATCTGCATATCCTGCACCCTTTAATGCTCTTTTAAGTTCATATTTAACATTTTTTCTTCTTTCAAATTCTTCCTCTGATAATGCTAAATCATATAAATTCATTCTTGTAATCTCATCAAATTGCTTTTTTATATAATTTTGCATAGTAGAAAGACTATATTTTGTTTTTTCTCTTGTAAGACTATCTTCTACAATTTGATCTGCACCAGATTTTTTTACTTTATAATAGAAAAAAGCTGCTACAAATGATATTAAGAGTAGTATTAACAAAATATTAAATATAAATGCAACTGACATCATATCACCCCTCTTACTCTTTTATTTTTAAAATCTTTACAATTTCCTCTACTATTTCTGTTGTTCTTAATATAAAATCTCCGTTATAGTCCTTTGCAGGAGCATTTATATTTCTATATAAATAATCTAAAACATTTCCATCATTGCAAGCGTCAGTAAATAAATAATTATGTGGTAATACATAGCATGGCTCTGGTATTTTATACTTTAACTTAACATTAAAAATATTATATTTAGAACCAGACTCATAATCTCCCAAAACAAATATTTTTTGCTTGTCTTTTATATTATCTATTCCATTAATTTTCTTTAAAGAATTACTTAACTTTTCTATCTCTTGTGGAATTACACAAACAATAATATCCGCTTGTTCCATAACTCTTATCGCACTATCATCTGTTGTAGTCTTAGGTAAATCTATAAATACTAAGTCATATACCTCATCCGCATTTTTAGCAATAAGTGGCATGCTAAGCAAATTTTCTCTTGCATCTGTTGTAGTATTTGCAATGGCGCTATATAAAATATCAAGTCTTCCTTTAAGTACTGGTTTAGAATAATTTTGTATTATATCTGGAGACAATTTGTTACTCTTTATAAGACGCATAATTGCATTCATACCTAAATTTGTATCATTAAAACTATTTGCATTAATCAAGTCCTCATACATTGTATAAGAAGACGCAATTTTTTTAGCATTTGAATTAGCATCTATTAAAAGTGAAGAAGTTTTATGCGTAATTCCCATCAAAGAGCTTACTGCAATAGCAACATGTGTACAACCTGTCTTTCCTTCCTCAGGACTCCAAAACACTATTTTTGCCATTAATTCTTCCTCCTTTTTATTTCTTTTAATATATCCTTTGGAGATTCATCTCCTATTAACTTAGATATAAATTCACACATATATAAAACATATGTCTTGGTATGCTTTCTAATATCAATTAGTCCACTAAATTGAGAATCTATATTAACCATAATATCTTGCTCATCAGTGCTAATATCATAGACCTCATCAGTCCATTTTACAGCATAATTATTTATCTTTTCCTCAAGATAATTTGTTGCAGCTCTAGATAAGTATGCACGATAAAGTATTTTTGAAAATACAAGTTCTTTATCAGGATTTTCTTCCCTCATTTTTTGAACCAATTCCTCATTTTTAGATACTGATAAAACATTTGTATCAATATACATATATGCTTTATCCACATTTAAACCTTTAAACTTAGTATACATATCCGCATTTTCAACATCTATTAAGACATAGTTATATAAGTTTATATCTATATTTTTTTCTTTTAGAAATTCTTCTAAAGACTCATATGATTCAAATCCAACAGCAAAGTCAATGTCACAATATTGTGTAATATAGTTTGTATTATTGTCAATTGTAGGAACAATATATTTATACTTCTTATCTGATGTAGCATCAATTACTAATACTGATTTATCCATTATGTTTAATGTTCTTGCTGTTGCAATAACAAAATCATACTTATCTACATAACCATACATTCCAATTACTTGCATTTATTACCCTCCAACTAATTTATATGTTTCCTTCTAATAAATTTTCTCTTTCAACTTGTTGATTAATAATTGACTGTTGAGCGCCAGTAACAACATTTTCATAATTATCACTATTTTGTGATCTATAATTATCAATTCCACTTTCAATAGTTGATCTAGCCTCTGCATTTAGTCTTGAAAGTTCACTAGTTGCATTTTGTAATAAATATTCATTAGATTTCATAGCACTTATAACAAAAGTATTTGGTTGATAATTTTGTGTAGTTTTAGTTGCTGCATTTGCAAAGTTTTTATACTCATATATTAAATCAAATATCATTGAAGAAGCCTCTGTAGCATCCATATCTACAATACTATCCCAGTCGTCTTCAATTAAACTCTGAATATATCCTCTTGTTTCGCTTTGAATTTCTTCTAAATCAGCTGTTTTTACCTGTGCATCACTATCTGTATATCTTAGTGCATATAATTTAGAGCCACTATATAAATAAGAGTCTACAACAGCACTGTTTAATAGTTGAATTTCATCTTCAGATAACTTTAACCAAAATGTTGTATCATATATTTTATCTACTGTTTTTTGCGCTAATACTATATAATCTGTACCATTTGGAAATGTGATTCTAATATCAATTGTATCCCCTTCAACTAAATCACTTGGCATAAGAACAGTATTTATTTCTACATCCCTTATATCTGATGAAACAACTTCACTTGTAACCATATCTGTTGTAATAGGTACTTTAGCTGCAATATTATACTTTGCAGTAAGGCCAACAACTCCAGCAGAATCAACAACTCCTGTAGGTACTGTACTATTATTAACATTAACAGTCTCTATCATGTCTTGAGTTATAATTTCACCTTGTACTACATTTCTTTTTAATACAACAACTGGTGTAGTATAATTTTCTATATAGTTTTTATTAGTACCATCTCTATATGATTTGATTGTAAAAAATGAAAATACACTAACTCCCACAGCTACTACGATTCCTACACTTGCACCTATTAAAATACCTTGTATAGTTTTCTTTTTTATCTGACTCATTCCTATCATTTGTTATCAACCTCCATAAACTATCAAAACCCTTAATTTTTCGGTCAGTTTTCTTAATTTAGTATATCTCTAAAAGCATAAAAAATCAACCGCGAAAATTTAAAATAAAGGTCGTGTTTTAGAATGAAACATAAATGTAATTATAATGTAATTATGTTGTTTTATAAATTGAAATATTTTGTCAAAAAAACACCTCTAAAATTAGAGATGTTTTATTAATTAATTCTCTTTTAAGAGATCAATTGCATTTATCTTTTTTATTTTTTTAATATTTAATCTAACAGACAGTTTAGATAATATATATACTAATATAATAAATAGTAATGAAATTAAAGTAAATAGCTGATAATTTGTTACAAGATCATTTTCTAATTTATACATTAATATATATTTTATTATTTTGCTGGCCAATATTGCTAGAAATATAGAAATAATAAATGAGATTCCCATTACAGCTAATATTCTATACTTCACAATTTTATATATGTCTTTTATTTTATACCCAATTGCTTTAAATATCGCAATGTCCATTTTCTCATCATTTATAAAACCAGATATAATAATACTAACAATCACATAATTAAAAATTATAGAGAAGATTAAAACAACAACTATAAGTAAATATGCAAGATTGTATAATTTTATATCCGACTGACCACTCTTGTTACTTAAATTTGCTCCATAATCAAACTCACTTCTTAATTCTTCAATTAAAAAATCTACATTTTTATAATTATCTGCAACTACTATAAATGAATCTTTTGATTCTATATTATTGTTAATACTTACTAGATAATTCTTTAAAGCCTCATTTATATAAATAATCCCTAATGTTTTTTCATAGATACCTACAACTCTTGCTTTAGCATCAATGTCATTAATTCTTATATTTATAAGCTCTCCAAGATATATAGATAAATCAATATAGTTTCCTCCTGCATTATATATTTTTTGTGGAAGTATTACCTGGTACTCATCATTATTATCAAAAACTTTCCCACGAGAAATCTCAGGAAGCTCTTCAATCAAATTATATTCAGGAGATAAATTATACTGCTCCTCTATAACACATTTAGTCTCCATAGCAAGATTTTTATACACGGTCTCAACATGCTCTAATTCCTTAATTTCTTCTATCTGCTTATCCGAAAAAGAATCACTACTAACATAAATCACTCTATTTATAATATTGTTCTTTATATTTTCACTTAAAATATTATTTAATAATATCATTGTATAAATAACTGCTATAACAAGTCCAAAGGCTATTGATATAGAAAAAACATATAGCAATAAGTTTTTACTTTTAAAAAAAGTCTTAAAGGAAGGTTCAAATAAACTCATACCGTCACCTATCTTTCCTTATTAAGTGATATAGGTGTTTTCCTAAGTATACTTTTTCCACTTAAATATGTAGCTATAGATGGTATCATAAAAGAAAATAATAAAGCTATAATACACACCCACAAGTTCAAGTTACAATTAAGCTTACTTAAATCAACACTTTTATCAAATATATTTACTTTTACTATTAACATAGTTATTATAGATATAATCATTCCAATCATATATGCAGCAGCACCTATAATTAAATTTTCAAAAAGTAGCATATTTCTTATAGTTTTACCTTTATATCCAATCGCCTTAAGCATACCCAATTCATACTTTCTATCATTAATTGTTTTTATGCTCGACGTAGTAATACTAGATAAAACAATAGATAACAGTACTGCCAACACTATCCCTACTACAACATTTATTATAACCACTATATATGTATTTGCTGTACTTCTTACAATACATGCATATCCACGTTCTTCTACAGTCTTTAGAGTTGAATCTAAATTTAAAGCGTTATCTACAATAGCTATTATTTGCTCATCAGGTCTGCTATAAACAACATTAGGGTCCAAATTTGAAATTGTATTTTCTTCAACATTACTGTTTATTCTAGACACATCTTCAAATGGAATATACCAACTATCTAACAAAACATATTCATCTACATCATATACTCCTATAATCTCATACTCTTCTTCAAATGTTTTATTTCTAACTCGCTCGCCAGTACTCTCATTATAACTATAGTAACTTATATTTATTGTTTTTCCTAGTAAATCTTCACCATGTATATAATCATCTTTATCATATTCTTCATCTTTTACAGGTTGTTGTTGATATATTTTATTGGGAACTATACATACATTTTTTTCGCCATCTTTTATTTTCCTACCTAAAATCACTTCAGGTTGAGTATTTGAGTCTACTCCTCTAAAACTAATTGTATTAAGATCGCTAAACTCATCTAAATTATTAATATAAATAGTAGTCATAGTTCTTTCTTCTGTTTCTAACACAACTCTTAAAACATGTTCTATGCTTTCAAGGTCTTCTATAACCTCTTCTTGTCTATCTTCTGATACTCCAAGTACTACAATTGATCTATATGCAATATTATTTACAAGCGCTCTATTCATGTAATTTCCAAATGAAATACTAAAACTAAGTACCAAAGTAGAAATAATAACTGAAATAGCAATTAAAATAACATTTGATACAATTCCTTTTTTTCTTCTAGTTATATTTTTAAACGCTAAAAAGATATAGTCTCTTATTTTCATATTACTCACTCAACTTTCCTAAGTCCATATATAATACTTTATCCGCATATTTCTTTATGCTTTCATTATGACTTACAACTACAACTGCTTTTCCACTATTTGCAAGCTCTCTTAATGTGTTATATACAATTTCCTCATTTTTAACATCAAGATTACCAGTAGGCTCATCAGCTAAAATAAAGCTCGGATCATTTGCAAGTGCTCTTGCTATTGCAATTCTTTGCTGTTCTCCTCCAGATAGTTCTTTAGGATAGTGATTAATTCTATTTTCAAGTCCAAAATTTGTTAAAAGCTTTAGGGCTTTTCTTCTTCTATTACTGCTTTCAATATCTTTATTAATATACATTGGTAACATTACATTTTCTATTGCTGTTAGTTTTGGATTTAAATAAAAAGACTGAAATACAAAGCCAATTTCTTTTTGTCTTATATCTGCTTTTTCATCTTCTGAAATATTTGATACATCTTGTCCATTAATATATAAATTACCACTAGTTAGATTATCTAAAAGTCCAAGTATCTGTATTAATGTACTTTTACCAGATCCTGAATGTCCCATAATAACATAAAGCTTTCCTGTTTTTATCTCTAAATTAACATTATCCATTGCAGTAATTTTTTCATTCCTAAGACTAAACTCTTTAAGCCCATTTTTTAAAATAATACTTTTTTCCATACATAAACTCCTTTTTATTATAATTCAATTTGTTCCCATTTATCATTTAAATAAACTAAATTTTTATCAAGATTAACTTCACAAAAACTATATTTTGCTGAATTATCTACTATTAAATTTCCATTACTATCTTTATATAGACTAACTATATATGTCTTATTAATCTCTGGATATGATTTATTATTTAGATTATAATCATTTGTAACTATAATATAAGTATTTTCTTTTTTGCTATCGCTATAACTACTATATGTATCATAGTCTTCAGTTTCTTCTTCATATTTTAATATATTCACTTTAGCTTCATCTATAATAAAATTAATAGTATCTGTATATTCACCTTCAATCACATCAATAACAGATGCTTTTACATATACTTTAGCATGCAAACCATTTAATTCTTCTTTTTCTATTTCTTCTATTCTAACTACATATCTCCTATCATATTCTGGTCTATATGTTAAAGCAGTTCCAAAGCTATCAATATATTTTTTATCTACTATTTTAGAATTATTATTTATTTTATTAGAAACTATATTTTTTACTACATTTCCATCTAGATTATAATTATTGATAAATGCAAAAAATATAGTTGTACAAGAAAGAGCAATAATAACAAACACACTAGCAAACTTAACACAATTTTTTATATAACGTCTCCTTTTACCTTTTCTCATAAGCATTCTAATATCATCTATTGTGTAATTTGTAGTTTTTATTTCTCTAACTTTATTTTTTATGATTTTATCTAACTCTTCATCTCTCATTATTTTCATCACCTATTTTTCTTTTTATTTCTTTTCTAATTCTACTAATCTTACTTCTAACCGTACCTTCATTAATATTTAATATTCTAGATATTTCTTTTGTAGTCTGTTCACTACTATAATATAGAGTAATAATTAACTTGTCTTGTTCAGATAATCCATCAATAATTTGAAAAAAATTTACTTTATCTATTAACTGCTTGTATTCATCTTTTGAATATAAAAACTTGTCACACTCAATTTCATCATAAGAAATTTCTCTTATTTTATTTTGTCTTTTCATTCTTTTACATCTATTAATTAAGACAACAATACACCACTCCTTTATCTTATTTGAATTTCTAATTTTGTATATATTTTCATAAAGAGATATTATTGTATCTTGAACAGCGTCTTCTGCTAAACTATCATCTAAAAGTCTTGATTTTGCAATAATATAAAGTTCTCGCTTAATACTATTAACCAGTTTTTCAAAGGCTTTTTCATCTCCTTCTCTTGCTTTTTCTAATAACTCTTCCATATTAAACCACCTTTTGCTATACATAAATTATACTTTATTAGTTAATAAATTACAATCTAAATAAAAGGCTCTATATATATGAGTCATAATCTTAACCATTTTGTTGCAAAAAAAATTTCTCTTAAACTTTTAAGAGAAATTTTCCAAAAATAAATTTTAAATAATCAAAGAGGTTTGATTTTTCAACTAAATTATTAGCAAGAATATTTGTCTGTCCAATTACCTCCTGATTATCTTTATTTATTATTTCTATTTTTCCAACAACTTGATTTTGCTCAATTGGAGCAATCAAATCTTCATTATATGTTATTATTTGTTCTGTTTCAACTTTCTTTCCTTTTTCCATTAAACTATAAATATCATCTTCAAGTCGCGTCTCAAGCTTTTGATTTATGTTTTTATTTACATTTAACTCCTCAAGTATTGTATTAGATGAACATATCTTTTTTGTTTCATATGTTGCAAATCCATAATCAAGTAATGTTTTAGTTTCAGCAAGTCTTATATCTGAACTTGGAGCTCTCATTATAACAGATATAAAAGTTGTATCACCTCTTGTTGCAGTTCCAACCAAATTATATAAAGCATTTGATGTATATCCTGTCTTAAGTCCAGTCGCTCCATCATAAAACCTTATTAATTTATTTGTACTTGTAAGCTCAGTTGTTCCGTCTCTTAAACTATCCATCCAAATAGATGTATAATTTAAAATATTAGGATGTTTTGTTATAAGCTCTCTTGCCATTATAGCAATATCTTTAGCACAAGTATAATGCCCTTCCTCATCTATTCCATGTGAATTTACAAAATGTGTATTTTCCATTCCAAGCTCTTTTGCTTTAGCATTCATTGCCATAACAAAATTTTCTTCACTTCCACCAATAAGTTCTGCCATTGCAACAGTTACATCGTTTGCAGAAACAATACAAATGGCTTTTAAAGCCTCATCAATTGTTATTTGTTCTCCCTCTTCAAACCAAATTTGTGAACCACCCATCTCTGATGCATTCTTACTACAAGTTACAGTATCTGTATAGTCTAAAACTCCACCATCAATTTGTTCCATAATCAAAAGCAAAGTCATAACTTTTGTAACAGAAGCTGGTAACATATGTTCTGTTTCATTATTTGCATATAATATTTCTCCTGTACTAGGTTCCATTAAAACTTGAGCCTCAGACTCAAATGTAAATGAAGGACTAGCTACTGTAGATATACTACTCTCTACACCACTTTCTTGATTTTTAACTTGATATAAATACTGTGCACCAATAATATAATTTACATTTAATATATTTATTATAATCATAAACACGATTATTTTTGACAATTTATTCACATGTTCCACCTCAATACATCTTATTATATTAAGGTGAAAAATATTATTAATTTTATATAATATGATTTAAAACTAACAATATTACACAAATATACTTTAACTATATTAATCCACTATTTTTTATTTATATATTTCTATATTTTCTTGAATATATGTATCTAAGTCTTCCCACTCTTTTGTATCATTATTTTTAATTTTTAAGCTATTAATATCATAATTCTGATATGTCACACTTGTTTTTTTCTCAATATTAATTTCTCTTAGACCATTTCCCAGTCCTATTATTTCGTATTTTTGAAACGTATCACTATAATTTAAATATGCTAGATATGTCTTTCCTGCTTCAAGCTCAATATCATTACCTAAAACAATATTTAAATAAGTATTTTGTTTATCAATTTCAGATCCACTTTGTTGTCTTAAATATTCTCTTTTTTCATTAGCAGCTTGTGGTTGCGCTTTTTCCCAGTCTTCTAAAGATATTCTTCCTCCTGGTTTTATATATTCTACCACCTGCTCTTTTATATCGTTTCCAAATATAGTATTATTTATCATCATACTTCCATACGTCATGCCAAACATACTACTATATTCAGTACTTGCTCCATCTATTGTAATTATTGTAACTAATGCTATAACATCTGAATTTTCTATCATATATTCTGGTGTATATGAAGTCCTAAAAAGAGCTGTAGTTTCCGATTCTGATGAATTTTTTAAAACATCATCTGTTATATAGCTATAAACTTCATAAGAATCTACTTGATTGCTTGTTTTTTCTTCTTCTAATTTATCATTTAAATTATATTCTTCTCCTTTATTTATATATACTTTTGTTACAACAAATCCTATAACTAATAATATAATTATAGGGACAATAAATATTAACTTTTTCATAAGCACTCTCCTTTTTTCAGGTAAATTTATACCTTACACTTATTAAGAGTACTTTTTTTATAATAATGTTGCAAAAATTACAACAGTTCTATTGATTTTCTAAAATATAATTTGTTGCAATATCTATTACCTGCTTTAATTCTCCTTTATTTTTAAATCTGTGGTCTGCTCCTTTAATTTTATATAATACTACTCTATCATTAAATTTTTTTTGAAATTTAATTGAATCTTTAATTGGAGCAATATCATCTTCTGTTCCATGAATAATACAGATTTTATTTTCTGTATCATATATTTTAAAAATATTATTTTTAATCAGTTCATTATAATATTCTTTTGTTATAACTATTTTTCTTTCAAATCCTAATTTACATTCTCCATTTTTCAAAAATTCCTTTAAACTAACTTTTAATAAACTATTTTCAAACACACTCTTCATATCTAAAGCAGGACATCTTAATACTATAGAATTATATATTTTTTCACTGCTATTTAATTTTAATAATAAAGTATAAGCCCCAAAACTTGTAGCAAAGAAACCTATTTCTATATTATTAAATTCTTTTTCAATATAATATTCAATATCATTTATATCATTAACACAATTTTTAATAGTAAAATTATGTCCATCTGTATTACTAATTCCATGTGCAGGAAAATCAAAAGCAAGAACTGCTATTTTAAAATTAGTTAATGATTTAGCTAGTGAGAATATAGCAGAACTATTTTTATCTCCACCAAATCCATGACAAGCAATGATTATTTTTTCTACATTATCTTTTTCTGGCAAGTACAGATCACAAAAAATATTATAATTTTGATTTGAAGATTTAATTTCAAATTGTTTTTTTAGCATAATTAACACCTCTAAAAAAATTTTTTACTATGATTATATTATCATAAAAAATACTATTAGAAAATCACTACTAATTAAATATACTAACTTTTATAATAAAAAAATCCCTCATTTGAGAGATTTAAATAACATTATTCAATAATGCTTAACTTCAAACATTTTAATTAAATTTTTTAATGCTATATTTTTTACTTGATATATTCCGTTTAAATTCAGGAAAAATCAAATTAAGACTAATGGCATATTTTGTTTATTTTATCATTTAATTCTTTATAATTAATCAAGTTTAAAATATCATATTTGAACATGCTAATATTATTTAAAAATAGTTCGTCTATTTTATTTGAAACTATAAATAATGTATAATTAATACTATATTGTACCTTTTTATCAAACACTGATTTTATAATTTCTTCTTTTGCAAAGTCAAAAAATAAACATTGAATTAAACTTATATTATATACATTCACAACTATATTATTTTTTATCAAAATCTCTTTACTTTTTTTTACAGAACATATTTTTATACTTTTTTTATATATCGAACTATAAAAATTATAATTGTTTAATAATTTCTTAATTCTATAAAAATAAATATATCTTTTTAATCTTCTAATAAATTTTTCAACCATGTTTATTCATCCTTTCCATATTTATTTAATTTTTATTTTTTAACTTTATTTTTAATATAACAATGACAAATAAATATTTTTTATAAGAAACAATACTAACTTATTAAAGCCTTTTATCTACTTTTTTGAAGTCAAAATTTTGAGATTTCAATAAAATCAAGTAAACTTTTGTTATATAAAGCTAATTGATTATACAATATGTCTAATTACAGTTAAAGTCTTTCTATAAAATAATATATAATTTGATTTTATTTTACCTTTTTCTACAATATGTTAATATAAATTTCTATACTTTTTATTTAAAACATATTAGCTATTGTATTATAAACAATTTTGAAGTATTATATATTTAGGTGATAGATATGAAAAAACTTAAAATTTTAATACCAATTATTTTAGTTATATTTATTTTAATTATTGTACTTACATATATAGGACTAGATATAAACAAAAATAGAATAAACAACATAATTGCAAATGAAACAAATCAAGTACAAGCATTAAAAGTAATATATAAAGATTTCTTAAAAAATTGTGATGGTAACATCATACTAGATGATAGTACATTAAAAAATATTATTACAAATGAGAAATTTTCAGAAGAAAATCAAAACACGTTAAAACTATTAGAGATTAACTCTGGTAACACATTATTTACTTACACACTATATGCAGAATATAATCCTACAACAAGAGTACTAAAACTAACTCTTGAAGGAACTGACACAAGTCTTTACTCAAAATCATATAAATTAAATGTAAAGAACTCACATATTACTTATACTCCTTCTAAATTAAGTAATTACTCGATTACATAAAAAAAGATACTTATAAAAGTATCTTTTTTAGTCTAATTTATTAATATCTCCTTTTAAAGGAATAGCATTCCAGCCAATAAGCTCATCTTCATATGGCTTATATATATCATTCAATAAGTAAATTTTTTTTGAATAAAAAAAAGCAAAAGCAATCTCTGCAAATGAATTTGGTCCTATATAATTTTCAATACCATTTTTAGTTGAATTAACAATTAAGATTATCTCATTTTTAGGATCTATTATTCTATTAAAATGAGCTTTTGAAGCAATAGCTTTAGGTTTTCCTTCTATACACTCTCTAGGTAAAAGTACATTATATCCTTTATTTTCTAGTATTTTCCTAACTTCATAAATTTTATCTACTACTTTCATACTTCCACACAAAACAATATTTTTCATAAGAACAGCCCTCTTTACTTAAACTCTATAACATTCTTATCTAATTTTGAAATTCTTGCAAGAGAATATATATCTATCCCCATTTTTTCTATTTTATCCCTTCCAGGTTGAAAAGATTTCTCTATTACTATCCCAACACCTGCTAAATTACAGTTAGCCTCTTTAAATATTCTACTTGCTCCTAAGACAGCCTCACCATTTGCTAAAAAATCATCTATAAGTAAAATATTGTCTCCCTGATTTAAAAATTTTTTTGAAGCAGTTAACATATAATCTGAATTTTTAGTAAAAGAATGTACTTTTGTTTCATACAACTCATCACTTAATATACTTGATTGTTGCTTTTTTAGTATTACTAGTGGTACATTAAATCTATAGGCTGTTGCAAAAGCTGGAGCAATACCAGATGACTCGATAGTAACTATTTTATTAATTTTTTTTAATTTAAAATAATTATAAAACTCAGTTGAAATATCCATCATTAAATTAACATCCACTTGATGATTTAAAAAACTATCTACTTTTAAAATATTTTTATCTAGTGCTATTCCTTCATCTAAAATCTTTTTCTTTAATAATTCCATTTTTCCTTTCTCCTTTGTAAAATTATATAATAAAAACTGCTATATTTCTATAGCAGTAATAGTTTTTTTATCAATTATTTTTTATTCTTGAGAATTTACTTGTTGTTCTTGCTCTGGTTGTTTATCTTCTTTTTTATCTGATACAATTTTACTAAGTTTGCTATTTATATCAGATGTATTTCTACATGTAATTATTGCAAGCAACATAAACTCATAGCATACTCTTAACAATATATTTCCTACGATTAATAGTAATAAAGCTGATATAATATTTACAGCAATTAGTCCTAAAGAATATAAAGTAATAAATATAGCAATTACTAGATATAAAATTTTTAAAATTGTTTCAACAATCATATTTTTAAATGTTAATGTATTGTATAACCATCCTAAAAATCCAGTCCATTTTCCATCGTTCTTTTTACTTAAAAATGTAAAGTATAAAGCTATTCCTCCAGCAACTGCAATTACTAAAGCAATAATTGACCAAATCCCTAAAGTCTCTAAAGAGCTTGAAGCTTTTGTAAGACTACTTAAGCTGTTTGATGAATATAAACTTGATGTACCCATAAAATCCCCTCCTTATCTAACATTACCACATTTTTCTTAATTATTCAAGACACAAGTTTAAATTGTCATATGGTATTTCAACTTGAATTATTCCTGCAGCATATGGTGCTACAGTACATGGATTAAAATATATAATCATATAATTATCAGTAATTATATAATTAGAAAAGGTATTAATATCCTTTTTTAATCCTTCATCAATCCATTTATCATTAGAATATTCTATAATTTTTTCGTTTGATTTTAAACTTTCTTTACATTTTTCAAATAATATATCTACAATATTATCTTGTAAATCACTTAATAATATAATTTTATCTTCTCTATATACAATTGTAAATACCTCATCTAAATCATGAGTTATACCGACATTACTTTTAACATTAAACTTAAATGAAGTATAATTTTTATATTCAAAAGTATCAAAAGAAATTGTAAGCTCTTTTTTATCTGTTATATAATTTGTACTTTCAAAGTTTTCTTTATATTCTTCAATTCTATTATATATTTGAGCATCAATACTTTCAAAACCTGTCACAGGATAAAATATATTAATACTATGTTTATCATTATCTTCAACTATACTTTCAATAGTATATTTATCTACATTATTCACAACATCTTTTACTTGAATAACTTCATCTTTTTGACTTGATACAATTTTAGAAGAAAAAATCATAACCAAACATAAAAATAGCGCTAGTAATTGTTTATGCTTCATATAATCACCTAAGACAATTATATGCTATTTCAATTTTATTATATCTATTTTTCATCTAAATCAAAAGGAGTATTTAAAAAATATCCAACTTTTCTTGATACTTGTATACCATCTATATAACAAATTATTTCAATATCTTTACACATGTCAACAATATACTGTAAACAAATACCGCAAGGTGTTAATGTCTCATCAAAATTTTTTGATTCTTCTCTTTTTCCCACAATCGCAATAGCAAGGAATTCTCTATCTCCATGTGAAATTGCTGTTTGAATTACATTTCTTTCTGCGCATATAGACAAGTTTGGAATCTTTTTGTCTTCTACATTAGTTCCAATATATACAGTGCCACTTTTTGCAAGTAAAGCAGCTCCAACCGTATAACCTGTTGCAGGCGCATATGCATTTTTACATGCATTTTTAGCTATATTGACTAAATCATTTTGTGTCATATTATCCTCCTTTAAAAATTTAATAATTTAAATATATCTGGTCCAATTAATACTAATTGATACACAAAAAGTACAATTATAATCCCTAGTAAAGCACTATAAAGCATATTTATTTTTCTTGCTTTAGTTCGAGTAACCTTCATACCAAATATCATTAAACTTAATATACCACATACAATACCAACCAAAAAGCTTCTAGTAATTATACAAGCATAAGTTGTAAGTCCAAAAGCTAAAGCAATTCTTAAACTAGGTCCAGAATGTGCATACTCTTCTCCCTTACCAAATATCCCCTTTAAAATAATTATTAGTACAACTATCATAAAAATTATTGTAAATAGTATATTGGTATTTGAAGATATAATTGCATTTAATACACTTGTTGTTGCATTTTGTAACTTGTCCGCAAACAAAAAATAAGCAACAATTACAGAAATACTTGATGATATTAAAACACCGCCAGCCGCAATATCTTTTGCCGCCTTTGCCCTATCATCATACTTATCTGTAACTAAATCAACTATGTATTCTGCAACAGAATTCATCATCTCTGAAAATATAACAAAACCTACCGTTAAGCATAAGCAAACAAACTCAGTTTTATTTAACCCCAAAACTATACCAGCAAGTAATACACATACTGCACAAAAATAATCTATTCTTAAATTTCTTTCTGTTTTAAAAGCTCTTATTATTCCATCTATAGAATGATGTAATGCAGTAACAAAATTTTTATTTTTTACATTTTTTAGCTTTTTTAAATTTTCTTCTCTATTCTCATTTGTCTCTTGTTGTTGGTTTTCTTGATTATTATTCATTTATTTGTCCAACTCCTATTTTATCTAATATCTTTTCTTCAAGAATTCTCATTTCTTGCTTTTCTTTTTCTACTTCATGATCATATCCTAATAAATGACAAACTCCATGAGTAATCATATAAAGCATTTCTCTAAGAATTCCTGTACCATATTCTTTAGCATGTTCTTCAAGTATATCAATACAAATTATAATATCTCCAAGTTCTAGTTCTTTAACCTTCTTTTCCTCCTCAAGACTTGAAAATAGATTTATTTCTTCTCTTGAGAATATAGGAAAAGAAAGAACATCAGTTGGTCTATCAACATTTCTATATTCTTTATTTATCTGATGTATTTTATCTTTATCTACCGCACTAATTGATATAGACACATTTTGATTATCTATATTTTTTTCATCAAGCGCTGTTTGAAGTATTATATCTATATCTGATGTAATGTCCCTATCACATTTTTCTTTAATATATTTTACAAGATCTTCATCTAAGTCTATATTTATTTTATTCATTTTAATTCCTTTCTCTAAAATATCCCACTTCTTCTGTAAGGTCATACACAACTCTAACTGATATCTTTTCATTATCTTCATAATCTATTATTAAATTTGAATTAATAATCTGACCATTTCTTGTATTTGGTAATACTTCATTATTTATATAATCTTCTGAATCTTTTTGTGCTATTTGAAGTATTTCTTCTTTACTACGTACTCTATCAACCAAATTATATATGTTAAATTTATATATATCAAAAGAGAGTGTATTACCAAAAAAATTAATACTACTACTGTCTTTAATTATATCATATTTTAAAGATTTATCCAAATAATTTATGTAATTTTCTTTATTATTTATGCTTATACCAATGCTATATTTAGTCTTACCTGTATATTCCTTCTCTTGTACCGTATAATAGTAGTCTGATTTATACTCATATTCAGTTTTTAAAACTACAAGTCCCTTAGCACTAACATCTTTTGTTTCTAATAAATCACTATAAATTTTTCCCTCAATTAATATTCTACCTTCTTCTACATATTCTCCAGTACTAAGAATCGGAGTTCCATTTTCTGCAATTATTTTTTCTATAACTCCACTTTTATCTGAAACTATATCCCCTATTGAATTATCATTAACAGCACTATCTGGTAATCTTGTTTTTTCTACAATGTTTATATATACATTTGTACCTTCAATATCTACCCCTATCCATGCAGCATCAGGTAATAATACTCTTAAATTCGTAACTATTTTTTTTGTTTGAAGTCCAAGTTTATTTTTTCCAATATACACACCAGAATCTTCCAAAGCTTTATATACTTCTTCTGTAGTAATATACGAATTACCTATAACTTCTATATTCCATATAAATGACGTTGATAAAATACATAGTAATACAAAAATTCCAAGAAGAAAAATAACTACTCTTCTTTTTCTATACTTAAATACCTTAAAATATAGTCCTTTTTTATTTAGTATTTTTACTTTACATTTTGTCTTTTTTGTTATTTTTCTTAATTTTTTAAAGTCCTTTATTGCAATACTAAATCTTACTATACCACTTCCAATTGTCTGTATATTCCAGATTTTTATATTATTAATTTTACATAGATTTATATATCTCTCTGTAAAAAAACCTTCAACTTCAACTTCTACAGTTCCATTAATTTTTTTTATTCCTTCCTCTAAATTCATACTACTCCTATCTATTTAAAAATCCAACATTACTAATATCACCAGATACTAACACTTCTTCATCAGTAATCTCGTTAATTTTTAAATTTTTTCCATCCAAAATTATATATACATTTTGAGTCTGTATCTTTATATAATTATCATAGTAATCTACTATATTATTCTTTCCTTCTATTAAAATTTGTGAATTTTCAATCATAGTAATCCTAGCAAAATCACTTGATAGTTCTTTAGGAAGCTCTAATGTCTCAATAAAACGTTCTTTAACTTCTGAAAGTTTAGATTTAAAATTTATTTTTTTAAAAAGTTTTTTTCCCTCTTTTTTTAGACTCTTCACTAAATATCACCTACATTAAGTATATTTTATATATTTTATTTTTATTACAAGCTATAAAATATCAAAAAAGCAGAGAAAAATACTCTCTGCTTTTACTAAAATACTAATAGTTCATCTCCAAGTCTTGTTGTTAAATAACCTTTTATAACTCTCCCTTCATCTGATAGACTTTTGTATTCTTTTAGCTTATAATTTTTAATTATTGGTTTATTGTTCTTTATTACAATTTCCTTTAATTCCTCTTTAGGTTTAACATTATAAATTCTTTTATTTGTTAAAACAATTTTTACGTTACTAAAACTATTACTTTGTTTTGGTACAACATACTGATTATTATGTGTCATTATATAAATTGGCCCATCCTTTTCATACTGCTCTACTGATATAGCTTTTATTCTTCTTGGTATTCCAAGCCAAACTAAACTTCCTAAATGACATATTCTTCTAATTATAATATATGAATTATCTTTTTTGTCGTTACTATTGTCATTTAAAGCTAACGTTGAATGTATAACACATAACCTAGTTGGAATATCTAACAGTTCTTCTACTCCACCAACATAATAATCTGAAACATGTGGTATCTTCATACACAAAACCTCCTTTTAAATTTAAAATTAGAATTAAAATTTTTTTACAACAAGTATTATACCATTTTTTCATCATTAAGTCAAATTATGTAAACATACAAAAAAGGAGATAGTCTAACTACCTCCTCTAAATAGTTACTATTTTTCTAAAATAGTATTTCCGCCAAATGTATAGTAACCTGTTGTAAGCTCTATAATATTAACAGTTTCATCTCTATTTAAATAATTAGTCATTGGATAACTAAATGTTTGATTTCCATTATTTACATCATAAATGTTTACTGTATCTCCAGATTGTATTCCTATGTAATCTTCTACATAGAATAATTTTGTTCCTGATGCTTTGTCTATTTTTACATTTCCATCTCTATCTATTACTGATACTACTTCATCTTGAGAATTCTCAATTGTTAAATAATAATCGTTTGCTGCAACTTCATCATTTTCATTTAAAGCTATTTTTACTCCATCGCCAAGTAGCATATATTTTTCTAATGATCCAGCATCATTATAGCTTTGAACAATAAGTCCCATTCCTTTTTGTGTATATTCTACTATTCCAGTAAGTACCTGTTTTCCTTTAAAATTATATGCTTCATAAGTAGAAGTATCTCCTATAGGATTTAATACTAAAAATTGCAAATTATTTATATTATTTCCATTAAATTCATAACCTTCAACTTTAACTTCTTTTTTGTTTTCATTTATAATTTTTACTCCATCGTCTTCATTGATTATGAAATAAACATTGCCATCAATATCTTGAACTGGATAAATTTTGTTTTCTGACTCTAATATGTTTTTAAATTTATTATCATAAACAGTATATTTATATTCTCTATTTCCAGATGCAACATTTCTTTGCTCTACTACTACATATTCTCTAAAATATACTCTTACATCAAAAGAATAATCTTCAGATGTATCAAGCTCAGATTTTAACTTAGAGTTTTCATCATAAAAGCTAATTTTACCGTTTGATTCTAATATATTATATGATATATTAACATCATCTATATCTTTAAATAACTCTTCACCAGTAACCAAATCAAAATATCTTTTTTCATCATTTAAAGAAATATATACTATTGTATCATAGTCACTATTAAATTTATTTGCATATGAGATACTATGTAATGCTACATCTGTTTCTAATAATTTTATTCCTGTCTCATTTATAAAGCTATACATATTATCTTTTTGACATTCAAAAACAACTTCTGTTGCTTCTTGAACTGTAGTAACAGAAATATAATCATATTCAGGTTCTATAATAGTTTTTCCATTATAATCTATTATTCCATATTTTCCTTCTTTTTCTACTTTATAGAATTCTCCACCAACAACTTGTGTAAAACTATCATACTCTCCATATTTAACTATTTCTTTATTATTTCTATTAATTAAAGCCATCTCAGACACGCCAGTATCATCTGATACTTTTGATACACATGTTACATCAAAGTAAAAATCATCCATTGAAGTATAACCTTCATATGTCTTAACTTTTCCCTCTAAATCAACAAATGTATATTTATCATCTGTAACATTAACAAGTTTTTGATATCCCACTAATGTTGTATTTTCATCTTCTTTATTTGCAAGCACTCCTCTTATAATAAAGACTGCTGCAATAATAATTATTATTAATAATACAAGTCTTACAAGTGGTCTTCTTAAAATTTTAGCTAAAGTAATACCTTCTTTTTTGGTATTTGAACTTGTTTTTTTATCCATATTCTACCTCTTTTCTTTATATTAATTTACAAATATATCGTACACTATTTTATATTTTTTGTCAATATTTTTACATATATACATTTTAGCTATAATGCAATTTTTACGCCATTTTCATTATCTACGAAAACTAGATATATTTCATCATTTGAATCATTGTTTATATTATATTTTAATAAAATACTTTTCTCTTCTCCTTCATCTAAAAAACCTGATATAAAATTATTATCCTCAATTGATGAAGAAGAATAAACAAACTCATTTGTACTTAAATTAAATAGGCCAAAATTATATATACTAAAGTATGTATTATTCTCAAGTGAACTTACATTTATTTTTACGCTATATTCATTACTATTATTTGTAAGTTCATCAATATTTAAAACTAAACTGTCTTTTATTACAATATTATCTTCAGAAGAATATTCTTTATAATCTTTAAACTTTTCATCATAGTACTCATTATAGTTTATATCACTTGAACTTAATATATTATTAAAAATATTTGAAATAAATTTTGCAGATAAAACATTTATTACTATACATATTATTATCGCTATTATTGATACAACTAATGCAATAATAGATGCATCTTTTTTTTCTTTTGTATCTTCTTTCTTAAAAATTATAATAGATAATATTATAGCTATAATTGATGCGATTAGTGAAAATGGAATTCCAAATAATGGAACAAATGAACAAACAAAAGCTAGAATACTACAAATTAATGATATTATATACATACAAATTCCTCCTTATAGTTTGTAATCGTTAAAAATAGTAGCATTTTCAATAAGCCAGACTATTTGACTCTTTAAATCGTAACTATCGGAATACAAAACATCAAGCATCTCATCAATATCTCTTGAATAAAAATTTGAATATACCTCTTTTATTTTCATTAAATAATCATACATATACCATTTATTATCTATTTTTATATTTTTATATCTTAACATTTTTTTAAAATGTTTAATATAACAATCTAATAAAATAAATTTTGACGTTTCGTAGTCTTTTTCTAAAGTGGATTTTCTAATTTTCTTTTCTAAGTTTTTTTCTTTCATAACTATCACTAATACAACTATAGCATAAAAGCAATTATTAAGCAATAAAAAATCTCGTATTAAATACGAGACTTTTAATTAAGCTTTTTTCTTTTTCTTCATAGCTTTGTCTATTGAATACCATAATGCTGTTGCAATAAATATAGAAGAAAAAGTTCCTTCTGCAATTCCTATAGATAGAGGAATTGAGAATTGTTTTAATGTTTCTTGATCATTTACAACAGAGAATATTAAAACAATACCTATTGCAACTAATGTTGTAAATGATGTCATTATTGTTCTTCTTAATGTTTGCGATATACTTTGATTAATTACATCTTTTACATCGTTTGATTTTGTTACTACTCTTTTATTTTCTCTAATTCTATCATATACAATTATTGTATCATTAATTGAGTATCCTATAATAGTTAGTATAACAGCGACAAATGTAGAATTTATAGGAAATTTAAATATACCATATATTGCAAATAAGAAACATACATCAAATACTAATCCTAACACAGCAGATAAAGCAGCTGTATAACCTAAAGTCTTAAATCTAATTGCAATATATACAAGTAATAAGACAATTGATACAACAACTGAAACTATAGCTGTATTAATAAGTTCTTGTCCATATGAAGCTTGAACATTCTTTGTTGTAGCTTCTCCCATATTAGTATATCTTTGCTTCAACGCATCAATAATATTTGAAGATTCTTCCTCTGAAATAGTTTGTGTAGTAATTGTAACAGAATTGTTTCCAGAACTTGTAGACTGTACTTCTGGAGTTTGTCCACATACTTGCTCTACTATTTCAGCAATTTCTGAATTATTGTATTCCTCATTTAAATCTACTTGTATTCTAGTACCACCTTTAAAGTCTATATCAAAAACATATCCAGTAGAAAAACCATATATTAATCCAGCTACTACAATTAATAATGATACAATTAATACTATATTTTTATGTTTTAAGAAATCATACTTTAGCGTCATTTTTTTCTACCTCCTTTTTTAATCCAAATAAGAAAGTAGTCTTATTTGCTAGTGGCATAAATTGTTTTAAGATAGCTTTAGATACAAATAATGCAGTAAACATACTTAATACAACACCAAGTCCTAAAACTAATCCAAATCCTTTAACCATACCTGAACCTAATAGATACAATACAAATGCAACTATTAAAGTTGTGATATTACCATCAACTATTGTACTAGTTGAATTTTTAAAGCTTTTCTCAAATGCTTTTTTATATGAGACTTTTTTATGCAACTCTTCTTTTAATCTTTCAAATATAATAACATTAGCATCTACTGCCATACCTACAGATAATATTAGACCTGCAATTCCAGAAAGAGTTAATGAAATACCTGTGTTTGAAATTATTAATAATAATACTGAAACGTACATTATTAAAGATATTGATGATACAACACCTGGTAATCTATATGCAATAATCATTATTAAACAAACTACAATTAGAGCTACAATTCCAGCCTTAACGCTTATGTCTAACGCATATTGACCAACAAATGGTCCAATATACTCTTTATTTATAACATTTAAATTAAATGGTAAACTTCCTGAATCAATTAACATAGCATATTCTTCTGCTATAGCTTTTCTTTCAGCATAAGTTCCATCACCTACTGTTATTATTGCTGTTGATGAATCAATTTTACTATTTACGTATGGTGATGTAATACATTCTTCATCTAAATAAATAGGCATCTGTTGTCCTGCTAATTTTTCTGTAGCATCTGCAAATTTTTGTGTCCCCTCATCACTAAATGTTAAAACAACATGAGGAGTATTTATTCCTGTACTATCTACAGGATCATCACTATATTCAGCAGATTTAATATCTTCTCCTTCTAGTAAAACATTTCCATCTGAATCTCTAAATTGAATTACTGCAGTTCTATCTAATCCTTCAACTGCTGAAAGGGGATCTACTGATGTATCACTAGTATTTGTTGGGATTTCAACACTGATTTGATTAGTGCTGGAATCAACTCTAATAATATAATCATAGATGTTCTTAGCTTCCAACCTATTTTGTATAACTGTTTTTGACTTTTCTAAATCGCTTGGTGTAATTTCTTGGCCATCTTCTACTTCTGCCTGATAAACAATAGTAACACCGCCACTAATGTCTAGACCAGTATTTATATCTCTTGCACCTTTTATAATAGTTTTGTCTCCTATTTTTAAGCCAAAGATAGCAAGGTATCCAAGAAGAAGCATTATAACTATAGAAATTACTATTTTTATAATATTATTTTTCTTCAATTAAATCCCTCCTATAACAATTGTAATTATACTATTTTTAATTTTTATAGTCAATATTAATCTACAAGTTTTGACTTGTACAAAATATAATAAATAAAAGAAACGTCCATAATTTGACGTTTCTTACTATTATTCTTTGTCTAAAGGATCATTATCACTTATTACATTAGACTTTGTATAAGCCTCATTTTTATTCATTGTATTGTTTAAATCTATTTCATTTTTTAAATCAATTGCTGAATCACCTGTTTTTATTGGATTGGTAATTACGTTACCATTATGTATCAAGTTTTCTATATTATTATAATGCTCTTCCGTATTTTTTATACCGTATAAAATTGTTGCACTTCCACGTGCTCTATCAGCATTAGTGTAAATTATTATAACACCATAATTCATAACTCTATCAGTAACTGTACGTCTAATCTCTACTTCACGAATATTTGAATATTCAATTGTCTTTTTTGTTTGACTCAAAAAATCATTTTCATATACCATACAATTTTTATAAAACTTATACGATATTCCCTTATATTCTAATATTTGCATACTAATTCTTGAAATTAACATTATTATAGTTAAAACTATCGCAATAATACATACAATATTTCCGACATTATATATACTATTTATTGTTTCATTTCCTATTTCAGTTACATACCCTTTACATAGAAAAAGTATTACAAAAAGAACTAAACTAACTACTACAGCTGTAAGTGCAGATTTTAATTTTCTTCCTGTTGGCATTGTAAGCTCATAAAAGAAATTAAACTTTGGTCCTAATTCATATAAAACTTCTCCTTTATCTTCCATATACACCCCTCCAAATAATAGTTACTCTTTAATAATTGTTCCTATTTTATCACCTTTTACTGCTCTTTTAATTGAATCTTTTTCATTTAATGCAAATACAAGAATTGGAATTTTATTCTCCATACATAAAGTTATTGCTGTTGTATCCATAACACCTAATTTTTCATTTATTGATTGCATATATGAAACTTCATCATACTTAATTGCATCTTCAAATTTTTTAGGATCTTTATTATATACCCCGTCTACATTTTTAGCAAGCAATATAACATCTGAATCCATTTCTACTGCTCTAAGTGCAGCTGCTGAATCTGTTGTAAAATATGGACTACCTGTACCACAAGCAAATATAACTATTCTTCCTTTTTCTAAATGTCTTACTGCTTTTCTTCTTATATATGGTTCTGCAACTTGTTTCATTTCAATTGCAGTTTGAACTCTTGTCTGTACTCCTTTAGACTCAAGCATTTCCTGTAAAGCTAAGGCATTTAATGTAGTAGCAAGCATTCCCATATAATCTGATGTTGTCCTTTTTATATATTCACCACCATATTTACCTCTCCAAAAATTTCCTGCTCCAATTACTACGGCAACCTCTACACCATCTTTATTTAAATCTACTAATTGATCTGCAACTCTTTCAAGCTTTGTACTATCAAGCCCTCTTCCATCATCTTGACCAATTGCTTCTCCACTTAATTTTACTAAAATTCTCTTATACATAATAATTTCCTCCAAATCACAAAAATTATATCATCAATTAAAATATGTGTCAATTTAATAATTACATTTAAGATCAAAAAAAGAACTCGATTAAAACGAGTTCTTTTACTAATTAACCATTAATTTGTTTCATAACTTCTTCAGCAAAGTTTTCTTCTTTTTTCTCGATTCCTTCGCCTCTTTCAAATCTAACAAATCTTCTAATTACTATATTTTCACCAATCTTAGCAATTAATTCTGTTAATAATTGTCCAACTGTTTTGTCTGGATCCTTAACAAATGGTTGATCTAATAGACAGATTTCTGAATAGAATTTATTCATTCTACCTTCAACTATTTTTTCTGCAATTGCTTCTGGCTTTCCTTCAGCTATTGCTTTTTCCATTTGTGCTTTTTTCTCTGCTTCAACAACTGAAGCTGGAACATCCTCACGTTTTACATATTGAGGAGCTGCTGCTGCAACATGCATAGCTATGTCTTTAACAAAGCTTTTAAATTCATCATTTGTTGCAACAAAGTCTGTTTCAGAATTTACTTCTACTAATGAACCATATTTTCCATTGTGAATATATGCTTCAACTAATCCTTCTGCTGCAATTCTTCCTGCTTTTTTAGCTGCTTTTGCCATACCTTTTTGTTTTAAAAGCTCTATAGCTTTATCCATATTTCCTTCTGCCTCAGTAAGGATTTTTTTGCAGTCCATTATTCCTGCACCTGTTCTATCTCTTAATTCTTTAACTTGTTCGGCTGTTATTGCCATTTAAAGCACCCCCTATTATATATTAATATTATTCTTGTTCTTCAGTTTTTTCTGCTGGTTGTTCTTCTTTAACTTCAGCAACTTCTTCTTTTTTAGTTTCTTTCTTAACGTAGTTTCTTCTATTATTTTGTTTTGGTTTTCTCTCTATTTTATCAACGCCTTCTTTTTCAACTAGCTCTTGCATTGTTTCAATATCTTCGTCGTCAATAGTTGTTAAGTTTCCTTCTTTAGCTTCAACTACAGCATCTGCTATTTTACCAGCAATTAAGCTTACTGATCTTACTGCATCATCATTACCAGGAATTACATAATCAACATCTTCTGGATTACAGTTAGAATCAATTAATCCTATTGTAGGAATGTTAAGTCTTCTAGCTTCTCTTGTACAAATGTATTCTTTTTTAGAGTCAGCTAAAAAGATTAATGATGGAAGTTTTTCCATATTTTTAATACCACCAAGGTTAGTATTTAAAATATCCATTTCTTTTCTTAGTTTAATAACTTCTTTTTTTGGTAAAACTTCAAATGTTCCGTCTGCTTCCATTTTTTCAAGTTCATTAAGTCTAGCTATTCTCTTTTTAATAGTAGCAAAATTTGTTAAAGTTCCACCTAACCATCTACTGTTAATGTAATACATTCCACATCTTTCAGCTTCAGTTTTAATTGTTTCTTGGATTTGTTTTTTTGTTCCTACAAATAAAACTAATCCTCCTTCAGCTACAACTTTTTTAGTTTCGTTGTAAGCTTCTTGTAATTTTTTTAATGTTTTTTGTAAATCTAAGATATATATTCCATTTCTTGCTGTGAATATATATGGAGCCATTCTTGGATCCCATCTTTTAGTTTGGTGTCCAAAATGTACACCAGCTTCTAGTAATGATTTCATTGGTATAATTGCCATTTTAAAATTCCTCCTTCTTTCTATCCTCCACAATAATCATAATTTTATACGTCCATTTCTGGAAGAAGAATAAAACTCCTATTGTGTGTGTATTTGTATGCATACTAGAATAAACATACAGCGCTATTATTATAACATAATATATTTATTTGTGCAATATTTTATGTAAAAAAATAGCAATAAAAATATAAAAAAGAGCTGTAAAACAGCTCTAAATTTTACTCTTTAAATATAGCTTCAAATTCCTCTCCAGATATTTTTTCATTCTCCATTAATTTTTTAGCAACTTTATGAAGCTTTTCTATATTCTCTTTTAATATTCTTTCTGCACTAGTATATGCATTCATAACAATATCTTTTATTTCCAAATCAATTTGAGCAGCTGTATTCTCACTGTAATCTCTACTATGAGTAGCCATATCTTTTCCTAAAAATACTTCTTCTTCTGATCCTCCAAAACATATTGGACCAAGTTTTTCACTCATACCATATTTAGTAACCATTTCTCTTGCTATCTTAGTTGCTCTTTCAATATCATTTGACGCACCAGTACTAATATCGTCAAGTACTAACTGTTCTGCAACTCTTCCTCCAAGGAGTGAAACAATATGCTCTTTCATTTCATTTTTTGAAGCATAGCTTTTATCTTCATTTGGTTTATACATTGTATATCCTCCAGCCATACCTCTAGGAATAATAGATATTTCATGTATATCATCATGATTTGGCAAACATCTTGCAACAACAGCATGACCAGCTTCATGGTAAGCAGTAAGTTTCTTTTCCTTTTCACTTATTACTTTACTTTTCTTTTCAGGTCCCATCATTACTTTTACCATTGCTTCTTCAACATCATTAATATCTATTGTCTTCTTATCTTTTCTTGCAGCAAGTAAAGCAGCTTCATTTACCATATTTTCAAGATCTGCACCACTAAATCCAGCTGTATTTTTAGCAATCACTTTAAAATCTATACCTTGAACAAATGGTTTATTTTTGGCATGTAGCTTTAATATTTCCTCTCTTGCTCTAACATCTGGTTTTCCCACAACTATTTGTCTATCAAATCTTCCTGGTCTTAAAAGTGCAGGGTCAAGAATATCTGGTCTATTTGTTGCAGCCATAACTATAATACTCTCATGAGTTGCAAAACCGTCCATTTCAACAAGTAATTGGTTTAAAGTCTGTTCTCTTTCATCATGACCTCCACCTAAACCTGCTCCTCTATGACGACCAACTGCATCAATTTCATCTATAAATATAATACATGGTGAATTTGCCTTTGCTTCTTTAAACATATCTCTTACACGAGAAGCACCTACACCAACAAACATCTCAACAAAGTCTGAACCACTTATACTAAAAAATGGAACATTTGCCTCTCCTGCAACTGCTTTTGCAAGTAGAGTTTTACCAGTACCTGGTCCACCAACAAGCAAAATACCTTTAGGTATTCTTGCACCCATATCTATATATTTTTTAGGATTTTTTAAAAATTCAACTTCCTCTTTTAGCTCTTCTTTTTCCTCTTCAAGACCAGCCACATCTGCAAAAGTAACTTTCTTAGGCGAATTCTTATCTATTTTTTGGGCTCTACTTCTTCCAAAGTCCATAGCTTTACTATTACTATCATTTGTTTTTCTAAGCACAAACATTAATATAAATAAAGTACCAACAAGAAGTAAAATATTAGGAATATATGGCGCCATCGCCTCCATAAATGTTTGTTCTGCAACTGTTAATTCAAATTCTCCAGCAGATACTCTATCTTGAACTACCTCTAAAAACGTAGTAGAAGAAGGAATATCTACAACTCTAATAATATTTTCTTCATCTTTTAAAGTAACATTGGCTGTTAGTCTATCTGTGCTAAGCTCTATACTTTGAACAGCTTGCTCATCTATTTTTCCCATAAGTTCCGTATAAGACATCTCTTTTATTTGAGTAGAGTCTAACATTGTGATTGCATAAATTGCAATTGCAATCAAAACAGCATAAACTAATAACGTTCTAAACGCACTTTTTTTATTCATTTTGTCTCCCTTCAGTTAATATATAATGGCAATATCTTTCTTTAATATTTCAATAGTAAACTTATTTCCAATTATATACTTTTTACCTTTTATATTATTATTTAGCAATTTTATTATATCTAATACATGAATATTCTCTATTCCATCTAAATTAGATATTTTCTTTTCAATTAATTTTCTAACAATTCTTTTTTGTATACTTTTATGTTCATTCATAAAATTAGAAAAATTAAAAACAATCTTAGAGTTATCTTCTTTTATTATAACCTTTTCAAATATTTTATTAGTAAAGTCTTCTATAAATTCATTATCTTCTTTTAATATGTTCCTCATTCTACTAATATTTGTAACTAAATTAGGATTCAATTCCTCTAAATATGGAATCAAATTAAGTCTAATTTTATTTCTAAGGTAAATATCCTCCTCATTTGTCTTATCAAAACAAGGATGTAACTCTAGTTCATTATTATATAATAAAATATCCTTTTTTTCAATAGTAAGAAGTGGTCTAATTATCTTATTAAACTTAAAATCCATTCCTATTAATCCTTTTAAACCACATCCTCTAATTTGATTTAATAAAATTGTTTCTATATTATCATTTAAGTTATGTGCAACAGCAATCACATCTGCATTATTTTCTTGTCTTACCTTCTCAAAAAAATCATATCTAACAATTCTACCACAAGTCTCTTCAGATATTTTCTTTTCTTTAGAAAGTTTTGGTACATCCACTTTTAAATAACTAAATGGAATATTTCTCTTAGTGCAATATTTATTTACATATTCTTTTTCTTCTTCTGATTCTTTTCTTATACCATGATTTACATGTGCAACTATTATATTAAAATTTAATTCATTTTTTAATCTATATAAAGAATCGAGTAAACACATAGAATCAGGTCCGCCAGATACTGCAACAACAACTTTATCATTAGCTTTAATAAGATTGTTTTCTACTATATTATTCTTTACAATATTTAAAATATTATTTACCATACCTATTCATTTCCTTTATATAAATTAGCAAATTTTGTATATTTTCCAAGCCAAGCAAGCTCTATAGTACCCGTTTCACCATGTCTATTTTTAGCAATTATAACTTCAGCAATATTTTTCTTTTCTGTATCTTTGTCATAATAATCTTCTCTATGCAAAAACATAACTATATCTGCATCTTGTTCAATAGAACCAGACTCACGAAGATCACTAAGCATTGGTCTATGATCCGCCCTAGATTCGGTCGCACGACTAAGCTGTGAAAGAGCAATAACCGGAACATCAAGTTCCTTAGCAAGAATTTTTAATCCTCTTGATATTTCTGATATTTCTTGTTGTCTAGAACCATTTGCTGTTTTTGATTCCATTAATTGTAAATAGTCAATGATAATAAGCCCAACATTTTTTTCCAACTTTGCCTTTCTACATTTTGCTCTAATTTCTGATGGTGTAAGTATTGGAGTATCATCAATATATATTGGAACATCTGCAAGCCTATTACTAGCATCTGCCATTTTTATCCAATCCTCTTGTTCTAAATTAGCATTATTAAGTCTCATACTATCAATTTCACTCTCAGAACTAAGCATTCTTTTTACAAGTTGCTCTTTAGACATCTCCAAATTAAAAATCATAACAGGTATCTTGTCATGCATAGCCACGTATGAAGCAATATTTAATACAAAAGCTGATTTTCCCATTGCAGGACGAGCTGCAACAATAATTAAATCCGAATTATTAAGTCCAGATATTTTTTCATCTAAATCTATAAATCCAGATTCAATCCCCGAAAGCTTTTCTTTATTTTCATACATTTTTTCTATAGAATCAAGTGTAGTCACCAAAATCTCTTTCATTCCAGAATAAGACTTACTATTTCTATTTTGAGCAAGATCAAATATTCCCTTTTCAGCTTGCTCTATTATTGTATCAAGCTCTTCAGTTTGAGCATATGATACTTTCATAATATCGCTTGTAACTTTAATTAAATTTCTTGAAGTAGCTTTTTGTTCAACAATTTCAACATATCTTTCAATATTAGATGTAGTAGGTACATTATCTATTAAAGTTGCTAAATTTTGAGTTCCACCAACTCTTTCTAAAGTTCCTCTTAACTTTAGTTGCTCTGTTACAGTTATCATATCTATCTCTCTACCAACAGAGTAAATATCCATCATAGCTGCATAAATCTCTTTATTATCTTCTCTATAAAAATCATCTGGTTTTAAAACTTCTACTGCTACTTGAACTGCGTCCTTTGATACCAACATTGAACCTAAAACGGCTTGTTCTGCTAAAGTATCATTGGGCTGTACTCTATTTACTACTTCATTTTCCATTTATTACACCTACATTCCTATTACTGATATTTTTAGCTTTGCTACTACTCCTTCATATAATTTTACATTTACTGTAAATGTCCCTAAACTTTTAATTGGATCACTAATTACAATTTTCTTTTTATTTACTTCTATATTAAATTTTTCTTTTATTTTTTCTGCTATATCTTTTTCTGTCACGCTTCCATAAAGTTTACTTCCTTCTCCTACTTTATGTTTAAATTCTATAAATCCTGATTCAATAATCTTTTTATTTTCGTTTGCTGCTTCTAACTCAGTCTTTTTCTTATACTTTTGAGCATCAATCTTTCCTTGAGCCTCATTTAAGTTTTTATTATCTGCTATAACAGCCATTTTTTTAGGGAATAAAAAATTCCTAGCATATCCTTCACTTACTTCTATGATTTGGAATTTCTTTCCAAGTCCTTTTACATCTTGCTTTAATACTACCTTCATTTTTTCCCTCCTATTATTTTTTAATCTGATAAATATTCCTCTATACTCTCTAACAATTTTTCTTTTGCTTTTTCAAGTGTAACACCTGCCATTTGTGCACCCGCAAATGTTAAGTGTCCACCTCCTCCCATTTTTTCAAGTATAGTCTGAACATTTATATCTCCCATTGATCTACCTGATATCATTACTATACCATCAACCATACACAATACAAAAGATGCCTGAATACCAGAAATGGATAAAAGCTCATCTGCTGCTTGTGCTGCTATTATTGGCATATCTGGATGTTTTTCTTCAGATAATGAAATTGCAATTTTATTATGAATAAATTCTGCATTTTTAACAATATTTACTTTTGCAACATAAGTTTCAAAATTATTTTGAAATAACAGTTTTATCTCTGCAACATCTATTCCAAATTTTTTAAGATATGCTGCAACTTCAAAAGTTCTTACTCCTGTTTTAAACATAAAGTTTTTTGTATCTACTACTAAACCAGCATACATGCATTCAGCTTCATTAGATGATATTTCGACACCATCCATATACATTAATAATTCTACAACAAGTTCAGTTGCAGAAGAAGCATATATTTCATGATATGTCAAAACAGCATTTTCTATAAACTCAGGTCCTCTTCTATGATGATCAATAACTGCAACCTTTTCAAATTTATCTAATAAATCTGGTTCAACTAAATATGATTTTTTGTGTGTATCTACAACAACTAATAGACAATTAGTAAAATCGTCATTTTTTATATCTGGGTATGTCTTAAATACATCGTTATATTTTTCATCATATTTTATTTTTTCTAAAACACCTTCTGTACTTGCATTACACTTAGCGTCTACAACTACAGTTACTGGCTTTCCTAGGTATTGAGCTATTTTTACAATACCAATAGACGCTCCTATGCAATCTAAATCTGAATTTCTATGACCAACTACATACACTCTTTCAGATTTTTCAACAAGTTCTCTTATTGCTTGTGCCATTGTTCTAGCTTTTACTTTACTTGTCTTTTCTAATCCAATATTTGAACCACCGAAGAAATCATATTTCTTATCTTTTTTTACTACGGCTTGATCTCCTCCTCTGCCAAGTGCAATGTCTAAGGCAGATCTTCCTGCATTATATCTGTCTTCAAGTGTCTCTTCTGCATATGAAACACCAATTGATACTGTTATTGGAAGTTTAGTAAGCTTAGTTATATTTCTTACTCTTTCTAAGATATCAAATGAGTTTTTCTCCATTTTATCTATATATTTCTTTTCCATAAAAATAGCATATTTATCTTTATCTAGTCTTGCAAGAACACCTTTATTCTCTCTTGCCCAACTTCTAATTTCTTTTGTTAAAACAGAAGTTACTTCCGCTTTTTGCATCTCATCAAGACCTTGTAATGTTTCTTCATAGTTATCTATAAATAACATACCTATAGCTACTCTTGTATCTTCTAAACTTTCTCTTAATGTACTCTCATAAGTTTTATCTACAAAAGATACCAACATACAATCAAAATTTTCAAATTTAATTTGATTGCAAATAATATTGTATACATCACCATTTCCAAGTTCTTCAAGAAGACTTGAATTAGGATTTTTCTTTTTTAAAGATTCTAGTTTTAAAGCAGATTTTTCTATATATTCGTCTGGTAATAAATGTTCTGCTGAATTATTTTTCCAAATAATATTTCCCTGCATACCAACAATTGACATTGGAATATCAACAAGATCTAAAGAATCTTTAAATATAGAGTCAATATTTTTAGATAGCTCATGTAATCTATATTTTTTATTCTTTAATTCGTTAATACACATAATAATAGCAACAACACAAGTTACAAAAATAATAAAAATGTCTGCATATAATGTAAGTGGAAAAATAATTGACACAAAAGCAGCACAAATTATTAGTATTGATAAAAAAACTATTCTTGAAGAAAAAGACTTAAATATACCTGCCCTTTTTTCTTTATTTTTACCCATAAAACCGAACTTCCTCTTTTCTTGCATTTTTCCTATATTTTACTATTTTTAGGTCAAAATGTCAAGTAAACATAATACTTTAAAATATGTATTATTATGTTTTTAACAAATAAAAAAGAAAATATAATTTTTACATTATATTTTCTTTTCAAAAGTTATACTGCAACTTTCTCAGATAATCTTATTCTATCTGCAATCATTGCAATAAATTCAGAATTTGTTGGCTTTCCTTTATTTGAATTAACAGTATAACCAAATATTTTTTCATGCATTTCAATTTGTCCTCTATTCCAAGCGACTTCTATTGCATGTCTAATAGCTCTTTCGACTCTAGAAGGAGTAGTTGAAAACTTTTGTGATAATGTAGGATATAATTCTTTTGTTACAGAATTTAATATATCTTCGTTTTGTACAGCTAGAATAATAGCTTCTCTTATATATTGATATCCTTTTATATGTGCTGGAACTCCAACATCATGTATCATTTGAGTTACTCTTACTTCTAATGGTAAATTCTTATTTCCATAAGCTACCATATATTCAGTTTTAATGTCTTCTTCCTCTTTAAGTAGATCTCTAATTCTATCTACAAGAGTTATCATATCAAAAGGTTTCACAACATAATAAGTTGCTCCTAATGATATTGCTTTTTGAGTAACTTTCTCCTGACCAATAGCAGACATCACTATTGTAATAGGTTTCTCTATTCCTACTTCGTCTTGTAAATCTTCAAGAACTGACAAACCATCTTTTTCTGGCATTACTACATCAAGCAGCATAACATCAGGTTTAGACTGTTTTATAGCATCTATAACATTAGTACCATCATATAAAGGATCTAATGCAATCATATCTTTTTGAGAGTTAATGTACATATTTAGTAATTTAACAAACTCTTTATTATCATCAACTATCATTATTTTTATTTTATTATTTTCCATTTTAATTGCTCCATTTCCAGTCTATCCTATAAAGCATCATTATTATACAATTGTTTTTAGCTAAAATCAAGATTTTTGACTGCTTTTCGCTATCAAATTTTGTCAAATTCAAAAATTTAATAATTTTCCAATAATTTCCTGTATTATTTTATTCAATTAACACAAATTATTAGTGTAAAGTGGAATTAAATATAAAACACTTTAATACCAAAAAATTGGAGGTGAATTAAATGGCTTCTACAAATAGCAAAATGACAAACAAACAAGCTAAAGCTGCTCTAGACAAATTCAAATATGAAGTAGCTAATGAAATTGGAGTTAACCTAAAACAAGGTTATAATGGAGATTTAACTTCTAAACAAGCTGGTTCTGTAGGTGGTGAAATGGTTAAAAGATTAGTTGCTAATGCTGCTAACCAAATGCAATCTCAACAACCTAACCAATAATTTAAAGTTAATTTAAGTTAGAAAGTTAAAAAGATAGTGAGTATTTTATCTCTCACTATCTTTTTTATTACTAGTTATATTTACTTTAAGTTTAAATCCACCTTATTACCTTCTATATCAGTACCAATTCCTGTTTTATAGTCTAAATTATATCTTTCTATAAAATTAGCATTTTCCTCTTCTGAGTCGTAAATTTCTATTATCATGACATCTGTCCCGTCTGTAAATAGTCTAATTCTTGCTGGAGCTGTCCCTGTTTGTTCCTGATAAAAAGCACTTGCATACTCTTTCCATTCATCATCTGTATATGTTTTTACGTTTTCTTGTGTTTGCACATTTTCATCATTAGTTTTTTTGTTTAAATTAATTACTACTACTACAATAGCTACAATTATACATGCTACTATAGCAATAAATGCTATAAACCTTTTCTTGTTCATTTCTACCTCCTGTGCCCATCATTTTATATAATATCAAAAATAAGAAAATTTGTCTATTATTATTGTAAATATTTACAAATATTGTTGTCATAAACTAGTTCTAATCTATGTAAAGCTCTTGTCATTGCAACATATAAAAGCTTCATATCTAAAATATTATTATATTTATATACATTTTCATCCACATCTGCAATTATCACTACATCAAATTCAAGACCTTTGGATAAATATGAGGTTAATATACAAACGCCACCATTGTATTTTTCCTGATCTTTATATATAATCTCTGATTCAATATTTAATGCTTTAAGTTTTTTATTTAACTTTAACATATTATTTTGATCTTTGTATATTATTGCAATAGATTTAAACCCTTCTTTTAAGTAATGCTTTACTCTATTTGATATATACTCTATTTCTTCATCTTTTCTTACTTTACTTTTTATAATAGGACCAGAACTTCTAATAACTGGATTTGCTCTTCCAAGTCCAATATTTTCTGATATTTTATTTGCCTCATCCATTATTTCAATTGACGTTCTATACGATTTTTTTAAGGTCAAATACTCAGCACCTTGAATTACATTATCTATCACTTCATTCCAACCATCAATTGCTCTATAAGAATATATTCCTTGTGCCATGTCTCCAAAAATAGAAAATACTGCATTTGATAATATATTTTTTAATACATAATAACTAAATATTCCAAAGTCCTGTGCTTCATCTATTACCACACTCTTTATATTCTTATATTCATCATTTCCAAATAAATATAACTTAATATACATTAAAGCCGCAATGTCTTCATTTTCTATTATCTTATTTTTTAAAGATTCTAATGTATTTTTCTTTAATAATTCTATATTTTTATCATGTCCTTGATAAAGTTTATCCACATTTTCCACAAATTCTTTATAGATATTTATTGTTTTTAAATTAGCAATATTAAGATATTTTTTTATTTGTTTTTCAAAGCCGTTTTTTTCAAGCTCCTTTAACATATCTAATTCTTGCTTAACAATTTTCCTCTTTTTATCTATATCAGGTTCTTCTTTTTCTAATTCTAACATTTTAGACTTTATCTTTTGATATATATTATCATCATTTTTAATTCTATTTGAAGTAACTTTAGCTGTCATATCTAATCTTTGTTTTACAGATTCACCAAGTACCTCACCATATATTTTCATTATTTCTTTCTTAGATAAAATCTGTATATTATTTATAACTAATCCACTATCTGAAATAATGCCTTTTTCATAAGTATTTAGATATTTTTCTAATAATTCTTTATATTCAAGACTACTTTTAAATTTTAAATAGTCTTCAGTTGCTTTTTTGTCTATAATATCTGCGAGTTTTTTAGTAGAATCTTCAAATATAATTTTCTCTCCAATAAAATTACTTGCAAGCTCTTCATATGTAACTTGAACAGCATTACTTGCATCAAGATCTGGTAGTACATTTGATATATAGTTAATAAAAAACTTATTTGGTCCTATTACCATAAATTGATTTGCTTTATATTTATTCGAATTATTATACATCAAATATGCTATTCTATGTAATGCAACAGTCGTTTTACCAGAACCTGCTACACCTTGAACAATAAGATTTTTATCTATACTTTTTCTGATAATATTATTTTGTTCAGATTGAATTGAAGCTACAATATTCTTTAGTCTATTGTCTGCATTTGCTCCTAAATATGGTTTTAACAACTCATCATCAGATACAGAGTCAACATCAAATATATCTTCTATTTCTTTATTTTGTATAATTATCTGTCTCTTTAGCGACAATTCTCCTTTAACTTTTCCTTTTGGGGCATTATACTCTACTTTTCCTAGATTAGCATCATAATATAATGTTGAAACAGGAGCTCTCCAATCAGTAATAACAACATTTCCATCTAAATCTGTTACCCCAACTTTACCAATATATAGTTTTTCTTTTTTATTTTTTTTATCTTCTTTAAAGTCAATTCTTGCAAAGTATGGTTTCTCTTTCATTCTTACTATATTAGTTATCTTTGTCGCCGTAGCTGACATTAAATTAGATAATAAAACTGGATTATTACTATACTTTTTGGGCAAAGTTCTAAGTATTTGCTCCTCTCCTTCTTGAATTGTTTCAAGTTCTTCTTCTACATTTTTTAATTTCTGCTTTTCATATTCTAAATCGTTCATAACACCCTCCTTTTTCAAACGCTTTTTTATTATAACTTATATTTATGTAAATTTCAACAAAAAATAAAAAAGATGATACTTATGTATCACCCTTTTAAAGAACAATTATCCTAAAAATCCAGAATAATTTCTACTTGCCATTTGTGTTTCAATTGTATTTAATACTTCTAGACCAACACTTACTAAGATAAGTATTGAGTTACCACTAAATGATATATTTTGACTTGTAAATGCCTGTAATATAATAGGTAAAATTGCAATTGCTGATAAGAATAGAGCACCAACAGCTGTAATATGTTTTAAAACACTGTTTATATACTCTGATGTGTTTTTACCAGCTCTTATACCTGGTATAAATCCACCATTTTTCTTTAAGTTGTTTGCAATTTCTACTGGATTAACAATAAACATTGTATAAATGAATGTAAATCCTATAATTAAAATCATATAAATTACAGCATATCCTATTAAATATCCTATACCACTTGTTGATGAAGCAGTAAATAATGTATACACACCTTTCCAAAATCCTGTCAAGCTATTTACATCTGTAACCAAACTTATTATTATACCTGGAAAAGACATAAATGACATTGCAAAAATAAGTGGCATAACACCAGCCATTGCAAGCTTAATTGGAATATGTGTACTTTGTCCTCCATACATTTTTCTTCCTACAACTCTTTTTGCATAGTTAACAGGAATTCTACGTTCAGCTTTTTGAACAAATACAACTCCAGCTATTACTGCAATTAATCCGATCATTAATGCTATAAATATTAAAACACCAGTAAATCCACTACCAGCTATATTAGCAAAAGAATTAATTGTAGTTGGAAGTCCAGCAACTATACCGAAGAAAACAATCATAGAAATACCATTACCAATTCCATTTTCTGTTATTTTATCTCCAAGCCAAGTTAAAAGTGAAGTACCAGCCATAAGAGAAACTATAAATAAAATTATTCCTAAATATTTTCCTGCTCCATAAGTAAGTGGAGTTAATAGATAAGCATCATATGTAAAATATAATCCTAATCCTTCAATTATTGCAAAAGCAATAGTTAAATATTTAGTATATTTATTTAATTTCTTTCTACCAGTTTCACCTTCTTTTGCTAATCTTTCTAAACTTGGAATTACAAATTGTAATAGGTTTAATACGATAGAAGCAGTAATGTATGGTCCTATTGTCATTGAGAATATAGATAATCTACTAAAAGCTCCACCAGATAATAAGTTAATCATAGTAGTCAAACCATTTGTAGATGCACCTAGTTGCTCATTAATTGTTATTTTATCTAGACCAGGTATTGTAATAAAAGTACCTATTCTAAATATTAATAATATTAAAATTGTAAATAATAATTTTTTTCTAATATCTTTAACTGAGAATATATTTTTTATGCTTTCAAACATACTACATCACCTCAGTCTTTCCACCTACAGCTTGTATTTTTTCTTCAGCAGTTTTTGAGAATTTACTTGCTACAACAGTAAGTTTCTTTGTAAGTGTTCCGTTTCCTAAAACTTTAACACCGTCTAATTCTTTCTTTATAATACCCTTAGCCATTAATGCTTCTGCATTAACAACTGAACCGTCTTCGAATTGTTCTAAATCACTTAGGTTAACTATAGCATATTCTACAGCAAAATGATTTTTAAATCCTCTTTTTGGTATTCTTCTGTATAAAGGTGTTTGTCCACCTTCAAATCCTCTTCTAATGCTACCACCTGTTCTAGCTTTTTGACCTTTATGTCCTTTTCCAGCTGTTTTTCCAAGACCACTTCCAATACCTCTTCCTACTCTTTTAGAGGTAGTTGTAGCACCGTATGCTGGAGCTAATTCGTGTATCTTCATTCAAGCTTCCTCCTCTCTTATAAATTACTAGTAATCATTATATCATTATTTTAGTATTTCTTCTACTGTTTTTCCTCTAAGTTTAGCAACTTCTTCTGGTGTTCTCATAGCCTTTAATGCTTTTAAAGTTGCATATACTACATTTATGCTGTTACGAGAACCAAGAGTTTTAGCTGTTACGTTCTTAACACCTGCTAGTTCTAGAACTGGTCTAACTGCTCCACCGGCAATAATACCTGTACCTTCAACTGCTGGTTTTAAAATTACTTTAGATGAACCAAAGTTTGTTGTAAATTCATGAGGTAAAGTACCATTTACTAAAGATACTTCTACTAAGTTTTTCTTTGCATCATCAGTTGCTTTTTTAATTGCTTCTGGAACTTCTGCAGATTTACCTGTACCAACACCAACGTGACCATTTTCATCACCAACAACTACTAGTACACTAAATCTAAAAGTTCTACCACCTTTAACAACTTTAGCAACTCTGCTCACATTAACAACTTTTTCTTTTAATTCAGTTTTAGTTTCTGCCATTTTAGTTTCTCCTTTCATTAGAATTCTAATCCAGCTTCTCTAGCTGCATCTGCTAATGCTTTAACTTTTCCATGGTATAAGTAACCATTTCTATCAAAGACAACAGTGTTAATTTTTGCTTTTTTAGCACGCTCAGCGATTAATTTACCAACTTCTGTTGCAGCTTCAACATTTGATGCTTTAGTTTTTACTTCTTTATCTAATGTTGATGCAGAACAAATAGTTGTTTGTTTTTCGTCATCAATAAGCTGTGCATATATATTATTTAGACTTTTGAAAACACAAAGTCTTGGTCTCATAGAAGTACCTTGAACTTTAGTTCTAACTCTTTTTTGTCTAATAGTTCTTGTAACGTTTCTATCTGTCTTATTAATCATCTTAAGACTCCCTCCTTAACTTCTAAGATTATTTCTTACCGCCAGCTTTTCCTTCTTTTCTTATAATTCTTTCGCTAGCATATTTAATTCCTTTACCTTTATATGGTTCAGGCTCTCTCTTTTCTCTAATGTTAGCAGCTACTTGACCAACAACTTGCTTGTCGATTCCTTTTACTACTATTGTATTAGGATTTGGTACATCTATAGTTATTCCTTCTATTTCCTCTACTTCTACAGGATGAGAATAACCTAAAGTAAGTACTAATTTTTTACCTTGTTTTTGTGCTCTGTATCCTATACCATTTACTTCTAGTGTTTTTTCAAAACCTTTAGTTACACCTATTACCATATTGTTAATTAAAGTTCTTGTTAATCCATGTATATTTCCGTTATTCTCGTTATCAACACTTACTTTAATCTCATTATTTTCTTGAGCTATAGTAACACATGGTAAAAATTCTTGTGTTAAAGTTCCTTTAGGTCCTTTTACAGTAACTACATTTCCTTCAATTTTTACTTCAACACCATCTGGTATTGTGATAGGACTTTTACCTATTCTTGACATTTTGGTATACCCTCCTTTATATTAAACTTTTTATTACCAAATATATGCTAAAACTTCGCCACCAACATTTTCTTTTCTAGCAGCTTTGTCTGTCATTATTCCTTTAGATGTAGAAATAATTGCTATACCTAATCCGTTTAAAACTCTTGGTAAGTCTTCTACACTTGCATATATTCTTAGACCTGGTTTACTAATTCTTTTTAAACCTTGTAAAACTTTTACATTGTTTTGATATTTTAAAGTAATTCTTATAGTTTTGTGTGCATCTTCTATTATATCTACAGCTTCAACAAAACCTTCAGATACTAAAATATTTGCTATTGCTTCCTTTTCTTTAGAATAAGGAACGTCAACTGTTGCATGTCTTTGCGCGTTAGCATTTCTTATTCTAGTTAACATGTCTGCAATTGGATCTGTTGTATTCATTGCCTTTATTCCTCCTTTTTTTACCAGCTTGCTTTTTTTACACCTGGTATATCTCCTTGATATGCTAATTTTCTAAAGCATAAACGGCATATTCCATATTTTCTCATGTAAGAATGTGGTCTTCCACATATTTTACATCTATTATAATATCTTGTGCTAAACTTTGGTTCTCTTTTTTGTTTAGCTATCATAGATTTCTTTGCCATCTCAAGTCCTCCCTACTTTTCAGCGAATGGTAAGCCTAATAATTTTAATAATTCATAAGCTTCTTCATCTGTTTTTGCAGTTGTAACAAAAACAATGTCCATTCCTCTTACTTTATCAATTTTATCATATTCTATTTCAGGGAAAATAATTTGTTCTTTTACTCCCATATTATAGTTTCCTCTTCCGTCAAAAGAATTAGGGTTAACACCTCTAAAATCTCTTACACGAGGAAGTGCTACATTAAAGAATTTAGTAGCGAAATCATACATTTTTGTACTTCTTAAAGTTACTTTACAACCAATATTCATACCTTCTCTTAATTTGAAAGCAGCAATTGATTTTTTAGCCTTAGTAACAATTGGTTTTTGTCCAGCAATTTGTTCAAGTTCACCCATAGCTACGTCTAAAGCTTTTGAGTTATCTTTAACTTCTGAAACACCCATATTAATAACTATTTTTTCTAGCTTTGGCACTTGCATTATTGATTTATATCCGAATTTCTTCATTAATGCAGGTACTACTTCAGCATTATATTTTTCTTTAAGGTTCATTTAACTTTTTCCCTCCTTATTACTTCATTTCGTTACAGCTTTTGCAATATCTTGATTTAGTTCCATCTTCGTTTACTTTAACACCAAGTCTTACACCTTTGTCGCATTTATCGCAATAAAAGCTTACTTTAGATGCATAAATTGGAGCTTCAACTTTAATGATTCCTGATTCTTGACCTTGCTTTCTTGCTTTAACATGTTTTGTTCTAACATTTATATCTTTAACAGTAACTTTACCAGTTTTTTTATCTATATCTAGTATTGTACCTTTTTTTCCTTTTTCTGATCCTGTATTTACAATTACAGTATCACCTTTTTTTAATTTCATTTTTGTTAACACTTCATTTCACCTCCGTATATTAAAGAACTTCTGGTGCTAGAGATAATATCTTCATGTATTCGTTATCTCTTAGTTCTCTTGCTACTGGTCCAAAAATACGTGTTCCTCTAGGTGTTTTATCATCTTTGATTAAAACAGCTGCATTCTCATCAAATCTAATATATGAACCATCTTCACGTCTAAGACCTCTTTTACTTCTAACAATTACAGCTTTAACAACATCGCCTTTTTTTACTGCTGAGTTAGGTGCAGCTTTCTTTACAGAAGCTACTATAACATCTCCTATGTTACCCCACTTTCTGTAAGAACCACCAAGAACTCTTATACACATTAATTCTTTTGCTCCAGTGTTATCTGCAACTTTTAATAATGTTTGTTGTTGTATCATGGATTAGTCCTCCCTTCAAATATAATTACTATTTAACTTTTTCCACAATTCTTACAAGTCTATATCTCTTATCTTTACTTAGTGGTCTAGTTTCCATTACTTCTACGATATCTCCGATATCACATTCGTTGTTTTCATCATGAACTTTTATTCTTAAAGTATCATTTTTAATTTTGTTATAAAGTGGATCTTTTACTTTATTGTCAATCGCAACAACAATAGTTTTATCCATTTTATTACTTACAACTTTTCCTTGTTTAGTTTTTCTTAAATTTCTTTCCACGTTCTATTCCTCCTTTACCACTAATTATTTTCCTTTTCTGTTATTAAAGTATTTACTCTAGCTATTTCTTTTTTAACTAAAGTTATTTTCTTAGGGTTATCAAGGCCGTTAAGAGAGTTTTGAAATCTTAATTTAAAAAGTTCATTTTTAAGTTCTTTTAACTCTTTTTGTAGTTCTTCAACTGACATATTTTTATATTCATTGATTTTACTAGATTTCATTATTTTTCTCCTCCTTCTTGATCTTCTCTTTTTACAATTTTACATTTTATTGGAAGTTTATGAATAGCTTTAGCTAAAACTTCTTTTGATGTAGCTTCATCTAGTCCTGAAATTTCAAACATTATTCTTCCTGGTCTAACTGCTGCTACGAAATATTCTGGATTTCCTTTACCTGAACCCATACGAGATTCTGCTGGGTGTTTAGTAATAGGTTTATCTGGGAATATTTTTATCCAAGATTTACCAATTTTTTTAGTATATCTTGAAATAGTAACTCTGACTGCTTCAATTTGGTTTGCTGTAATCCAAGCTGGCTCTAGCGCTTGTATTCCGTATTCACCGTCAGTTACTTGAGTTCCTCTTTGTGCTTTTCCCTTTAAAATACCTTTTTGTACTTTTCTATATTTTGTTCTTTTTGGTGACAACATCTTTAGTTACCTCCTTTTTCTTCGTTTTTTGTAGGAAGTACTTCTCCTTTATATATCCAAACTTTAACACCGATAATTCCATATGTTGTTTTTGCTTCTGCAAATCCATAATCAATATCTGCTCTTAAAGTTTGAAGAGGAATTGTACCTTCATGATAAGTTTCAGTTCTAGCAATTTCAGCTCCACCTAAACGTCCAGATACAGCAGTCTTAATTCCTAGAGCTCCTGCTTTCATAGTTTTTTGCATAGCTTGTTTCATAGCTTTTCTAAAAGATATTCTCTTTTCTAGTTGTAATGCAATGTTCTCTGCAACTAATTGTGCAGCCATATCTACATCTTTAACTTCAACAATATTTAAAGATACATCTTTACCAATTTTTTTATTTAATTTATTTTTTATTTCTTCAATTGCTGCTCCACCTTTACCAATTATCATACCAGGTTTTGCTGCATATATATCTACCAAGACTTTATTACCTTTTCTAGCAATTTCTATTTTATAAATACCAGCTGGTTTTAATAAGTCTTTAAGGTATGTACGAATATTATAATCTTCTACAAGGTTATTTGAATAATCTTGTTTGTTAGCATACCATGTTGAAGACCAGTTTTTTATAATTCCAACTCTAAGTCCGTGTGGACTAACTTTTTGTCCCATTTAAAGTTACCTCCTTTATGCTTCTTTTAACACAACTGTAATGTGACTAGTTCTTTTTCTTATTCTATTTGCTCTACCATGATCTCTTGGCATAATTCTTTTCATTGTAGTTCCTTGGTTAGCATATATTTCAGAAATGTATAATTTACTTTCATCCATATTATGATTATTAACTGCATTTGCCATTGCTGATTTAACTAATTTTTCAACTACTGGTGCAGCTGCTTTATTAGTATATTTTAATATTGCTACTGCCTCTTTAGCATTTTTTCCTCTAATAGTGTCTATAACTATCTTTACTTTTCTTGCACTAATTCTAGCATGGCGTAACTCAGCTCTTGCTTGTTTTTCTTCCATTTTTAGGCTCCTCCTTCATTAAAGTTTTATTATTTTACTTTAGTCTTTTTATCTCCTGAATGTCCTCTGAATAATCTTGTAGGAGCAAATTCTCCTAACTTGTGTCCAACCATTTCTTCAGTTACATATACTGGAACATGTTTTCTTCCATCATGAACTGCAATAGTATGACCAATCATTTGAGGATATATAGTAGAGGATCTTGACCAAGTTTTTATAGCTTCTTTTCTATCTTCTTCATTTAATTTTTCAACCTTTGCAAGTAATCTTTCATCTACATAAGGTCCTTTTTTAAGTGATCTTGACATCTTCTATACCTCCAAATACTATTTTTTATTTCTTCTCTTAACAATATACTTATCTGTTCTATTGTTAGTTTTTCTTGTTTTATATCCATGAGCAGGTTTACCCCAAGGAGTTCTTGGTCCAGTGTGTCCAACTGGTGCTCTACCTTCACCACCACCATGTGGGTGATCAACTGGGTTCATAACAGATCCTCTAACTGTAGGTCTTATTCCCATATGTCTTTTTCTACCAGCTTTACCTAATTTTACGTTTTCAGCTTCAAGATTTCCAACTTGACCAATACATGCTTTACATTCAACATTTATAAGTCTCATTTCTCCTGAAGGCATTCTAACATGTGCATATTTTCCTTCTTTTGCCATAAGTTGCGCTGACATACCAGCACTTCTTACAAGTTGTGCACCTTTACCTTTATTTAGTTCTATGTTATAAATCATAGTACCAACTGGTATAGCGTCAATTGGCATACAGTTACCTGGTTTAATATCAGCTTTTGCAGCAGATATAACTTTATCTCCATCTGTAAGTCCAACTGGAGCAATAATATATGCTCTTTCACCATCTTCGTATTCAATTAAAGCGATATTAGCAGTTCTATTTGGATCATATTCGATACCTATTACTGTTGCTTCCATATCAACTTTATTTCTTTTAAAATCAATTACTCTATATTTTCTTCTGTTTCCGCCACCATGATGTCTTACAGTAATTTTACCAGTATTATTTCTTCCTGCATTTTTCTTTAATACAGTAAGTAAACTTTTCTCTGGTGAACTTTTTGTAAGTTCATCGTTTGTTAATGTTGTTGTATTTCTTAATGATGGAGTAACAGGTTTAAATGATTTTATTCCCATTTTTTATTCCCTCCTAGTTATTTCCAAATGCTGAACTAATTTCTTCTATTTCAGTTTTATATTTCTTGTTAACTTTTGTTTCTTTTCCACCTTTTGCAAGATATTTAACATCTGCTGGGTTAGTATCAATACTTACTATAGCTTTTTTCCAAGCTTTAGTTACCCCTTGGTGTACTCCAACTCTTTTTGCTTTTCCATCATATCTTAAAGTATTAACTTTTAATACTTTAACTCCAAAAAGCTCTTCAACTGCATTTTTTATTTCAACTTTTGAAGAATTTAAAGCAACCTCAAAAGTATATTTTCCATTTGCAATTTCGCTATAACTTTTTTCAGTCATTATAGGCTTAATTATAACGTCTTCTGCGTGTCTCATTATGCGTACACCTCCTCTAATTTCTTAACTGCATCTTTTGTTAATACTAGAGAATCATATTTTAATAAATCAAATATATTCATTGTATTTACTAAAGTAGTTTTTACTCCTTCAATATTTCTTGCAGAAGCTTGAACATTTAAGTTTTTCTCATCTAGCATTACTAAAGCATTATTAACTTTTAAGTTTGTTAAAACATTAACCATATTCTTAGTTTTAATTTCATTAAGTTCTAATTTATCAACTACAACTAATTTTCCTTCTTGTACTTTTGAAGTTAGTACAGATTTGAATGCAAGTTGTTTTACTTTCTTAGGAATTGAATATCTGTATGATCTAGGTTTTGGTCCTAAAGCAATACCACCTTTAATCCATTGTGGTGCTCTTATAGATCCTTGTCTAGCTCTACCTGTTCCTTTTTGTTTCCATGGCTTTCTTCCGCCACCACTTACTTCAGATCTTGTTTTAGTAGATTGAGTACCTTGTCTTTGATTTGCTTGATAGTTTACAAGTGCAGTGTGAACAGCAACTTCGTTAACTTCAACACCAAATACATTTTCATTTAACTCAATGTCTTCTACCTTTTTACCATCCATATTTAAAACGTCAACTTTAAGCATTTTTTCTCCTCCTTCCTACTTACTTTACACTTTTTCTAACTCTAACAATTGATTTTTTAGCTCCTGGAATTGAACCTTTTACTAAAATAACGTTTTTGTCAGCATCAACTTTAACAACATTTAAATTTAAAATTGTAGATGTTTTACTTCCCATGTGTCCTGGTAATTTTTTACCTTTAAAAACTCTACCTGGTGTTGTTGTAGATCCCATTGAACCTGGTCTTCTATGATACATAGAACCATGTCCCATAGGTCCTCTGTGTTGTCCATGTCTTTTAATAACACCTTGGAAACCTTTACCTTTAGATGTTCCTTGAACATCAACACTGTCTTCTGTTGTAAATGTGTCAACAGTGATTTTACTTCCGATTTCATAATCATCCACATTTTCAACTTTTATTTCTCTTAGGTATTTTTGAACATCAACACCTGCTTTTGCAAATACTCCCTTGTGAGGTTTGTTTGCATTTTTTTCTTTAATTTCTCCGAAGCTTACTACAATTGCGTTATATCCATCTTTGTCAGCAGTTTTTTTACCAACTACTGTTAATGGTTTAACTTCGATTGCTGTTACTGGTATTGCAACTCCTTTTTCATCGAAAATTTGAGTCATACCAACTTTTGTTCCGTAAATTTCTTTTACCATTTTGTTTTTCCTCCCTTAAAATAAACTTTAACTTCAACCAAATTTTAATATCAGGGTTTGTCATTGCCTAATTGTTTTAGGATGACCTATTAAAATTTTAAGAAGCTATTATAATTTAACTTCGATGTCTACACCAGCTGGCATATCAATTGACATTAATGCATCAACTGTAGCTTGATTTGGTGATAATACATCAATTACTCTTTTGTGAGTTCTCATTTCAAATTGTTCTCTAGAATCTTTATGTTTGTGTGGAGAACGTAAAATTGTAATGATTTCTTTTTCAGTAGGTAGTGGAATTGGTCCTGATACTTCAGATCCAGTCTTTCTAGCTACTTCAACAATTTTTGCTGCAGCTTGTTCAAGTACAACATGATCATAAGCTTTAAGTCTTATTCTCATTTTTTTGCTTTGTTCTTTTGACATATGTAAAACACTCCTTTTCTATAGTTTGCCGGTTTGACAAGTTTTACACCACCCCGTGTGTTTCATATTTTACATATATTAAAACCAAATTCTACTAATGTAGCAATTTGGCAAATACACGTTAATCTATACTTGCCGCCCGATTTAAAATCAGACATGCTCCATAGAAGTTCCCTACCTCGCTGGGTAGCCACATTCTACTTCAACGCAAATCAACATCAATATTATACACGAGTGTTTTAAAAAAAGCAAGTATTTTTAGTAAAATTATGTAAAAAGATTAAAAGTAAACTTTATTTTAATTATTTACTACAATTTAAATAAAAAAGAACAAAAAAATACTCCTCAAATTTTCAACACTTGGGGAGTATTTTTATTTTACTATCTAGTTTTGCTTAAAGACAATTCTCTATCAATTTCTGATTGTAGCTCATTAAGCTGTGAATTATATTCCTCTTTAAGTCCTTCATCCAATACAAGTTCATCAATATTTCTTCTTGCGGCTCTAATTCTATTAAAATATGCATATGGATTTGATAGTATTTCTTCATGTGTTCTACTTCTTTCTCTTTCAAGAGCTTCTATACTTCCTTCTACATCTAAACCTTGTTCAGATTTTATACTAGTTGAAAATAGTAGTTCAGGCTCTCCAATCTTTTTGCCTCTACCATATATGTTTATACTATCACAAATTCCTCTTTGAGCAAATTCTCTTAATTCTCCAATAAATGGAGTATACATTCTATCATGGTCTGCTTTAGTTACCCTTCTTGGATCAAAACCATTTCTTATCAAATCAATGTCTCTTTCTATACAACACAAAAAACTCTCACTTCCATCAATTGCAATAATATTTATATCTATGTCATAACCGCCATCTTTAAATTGAGACAATTCTTTATAATCTGCTTCTCCTCTGTGCATAACCTTTTCTTTTACAACATTTAATTTATTATCTATTACTGTTTTATGTACAATCTCATTACCAGGCTTAACAAATTTTCTTGTTGCTTTATAAAAATCATCAGGAGAAAGTTTTAATAAATCTTCATAGTGTCTATGAAAAGTAGCCAACTTATCTGCATCTAACTCTACGACACATTCACCATTTTTACCATATTTTTCATCTCTAATATATTTTCTTAATGTTGTTTTTCCAGATCCAGCTTGTCCTACTAAATACGAAATTGTAGGATGTTGAGAAGAAAAATCCTTCATACACTTAGCATCCGGTTTTTGCTCTTTTGCCTCTATTAATAATTGAGTAAAGAAATTACTTATACCTTGTTTAAATTCTTCATCTGTTAAATCATATTTATCATAATTCATTTTTTCTACCATCCTTTTAATCATATATTTCTTTTATCATTTTTTCTTTAGTATTCATAAAATCTTTAACTTTTTCTTTAAGTTCTTCATCATTTAATTTTCCACTTTTAATACACTTAGCAACATTAAATTGATACATATATTCTATAATTGCTATCTCATTTATCTTATTACTAAATTCATTCATATTGTTTCTCCTATTTTATTATATACTCCCACCCAGGTTGCCACGCTTTAGTTTTTCTCCAATCATTTTTATTTGCATCTTCCCAAGAGATATTTTTAGTTAATACTTCAAAAGCAAGCTGTGGCGCTCTGTGTGCAACAATTCCAATTGTTTTACCTTCATAATTATTTTTTAAAAAAGTTATAAAATCCTTTATTCTATTTTCAACATCTTTTAATGATTCACCATTTGGAAATGGATTATCAACATGTTCTTCGTATACAACTAAAGACTTATCTTCTCCATCCAAATCCCCGTAATTACATTCTCTTAGTCTTTTATCCTGTATATGTTCAACATTAGGAAAAGCTAAGTTTGCAGAATCAATAGCTCTTACCAAATCTGATGTGAATATAACGTCAAAATGAGTATCTTTTCTTAATCTTCCCAAATTAATAGCTCTTTCTCTTCCCAAATCTGTTAACTCAGCTTGCTTCCAACCACTACATTTTCCAGAAGCATTATCAGTTGTTGTTCCATGAACAAAATAAATAACTTTTGTCTCCATACCTACATCATCCCTTCCTTTATATTTCTTTTTCATACGTTTTCTTAAATTTACGTTGAAATTCCATTCTCTTATCAAACTCTTCTTGCGAAATCTCCCCTTCTCCTCTATCAATTTTTACTAAAGGATAATCTGGAAAATTCATTATACTTGCTCCTCCAATCTTTGTAAAAAGTCTAGGAGTAACATTTAAAAACACATCATTCTGTTTGTAATCTGCATTCGGATCAATATACTTATTTGAAAAAATTCCAACAGAATATGCAAGCCATCTTAGAGTAATAAATGTATCCCTTAGCTCAGGATTTTTACTAAGTTCTTGAAATCTCTCTGGTGTTATAGAATCAAGCCTTTTAGATAGAGAAATTAATGAAGCTTTTACATCATCCTTCATCTTAGACTTGTCTATATTTTGAGCTATAACGTCTTGTGGTAACAATATATGTCTTGTTCCTTCAGGTGGCACAGTATTTTTCCCTGTAAAAGCCATTAATATTTCTGCATATTTTTGCTCTAACCTTAAATGCATAGTTTTTAAAACTTTTGTAAAGTTTGGATCTTGTAAAAATTGCCATCCTTTTTTGATTCTATATATAGATGAATATTCAATGTCTTGATCTCCACAAGTTAAATTTACTGGTTCTAAGTATTCTCTTAATTCATCAGTATCTAACGTCTCTCTAATTAGCGCTTGATTATATTCAAACATAGGATCAACAACTGATCGATAATAATATGGAGATACTTTATCTTTATCAATTTCAGTTATTTTATCCATTGTTTCTTCTTTCCATGAATTAAGATGCAAATGAAATGGTTTTTTAGACATTCCACTAGTTCTATCAGTTGTAAATTCATCATAATTAAATACTAAATATGGATAAGCATTACTTAAACCAAATTGATCAATTGTATCTTGACTTGTTAAAAAATCAATATAATTATAGCCCATTTGAAAAACATATCTTGCTGCGTCATCAGACAAAGATGTAATTGAGCTCTTACATACAGAATCTGTTGATTGTAACATCATTTCATAATCTGAATGTGGCTTAAATTTAGGTGCAAGAGTTATATAATCTGTTGCATCTGCACTCTTTATCTTATGTTCGCTGATTATTCCATTAAAAGGGATTTTTTCACATTTGTTTTTTAAGTAAAAAGGTGTTTTAAACATCTCTTTATCAATTCCTGGAATTTTTAAGTGATATACTTTATAATTTTTGTCCATATTATTCTACCATTCCTTTCTACATTTATTACTATATTTTAAGTTGTAATTGGTCTACATTGTATTAGATATAAAGTATCATTTTCACATGCCCACTCGACATCAACATCGCAATTATAATAGTCTTCTAATTTCTTTCCGATTTCACCTATTTTAGTTATATTATCTATTGGTATACCATCCTGATTTATTTGATCTGTTATCTCAAGTGTTTCCTGATCAACAAAAAATCTATCAGGTATTACTCTATTGTCTACAAGCTTTGATGCCACGCCCTTGCAACACTCTATTATTATACTATCTCTATTATTAGTTACAGGATCTTTGGTAAACATTACACCAGCATAATCTGCATTAATCATTCTTTGTATTACTATTCCACCAAATAGATTATCTGAATCTTCATCCTGATATTTTTCAAGCCCAAATCCTAATAAAGATTTCCAGCACTTCCTTATGCTTTTTATTAAAAAATCTGATGTAGAGCAAAATAGCTCTGTAACATATTGTCCTGCAAAAGATTTGTTTTCCTTGTCTTCATTAGATGAACTACTTCTTACAGCATATGTATTATTAGAAAAATCTAGTATGTCTTCAAATATAGATGACGGTATCTCAACTTTATCTATTATATCTAAAATTTCATCTTTATACTTATTTAAGTCAGTACCACATTTCATATATTCATCTAATTGATTTGATTCTTTTAAAATAGCTTTAAAGAACTTCTTACCTAAAAAGTATGCTTCTGGAATATTTAAGCCTTGTCTTTTCATTAAAGATAAATTATAAGCCTTGTTACCTACTTCGTTCATGTCTACATCCTCATCAAATAGGTAAATTCCTTCATATAATTTATTATTGATTTTTTGACTTTCCTTTTCTTCTAACAATCTAATCGTTCCATTAGTCGCATCCACTTCAATTAAATCACCATTTTTTAATATATTTGTTATTCCTTTAAAAGCAATTATACATGGTTTCTTTAGTTCTCTACTTATAACTGAAGCATGACTTAATATTCCTCCCTCTTCTGTTACTATAGCTTTTGATTTTACAATTGCATTCATAAAATCAAAATCTGTTCCATAAGTTACTAGAATTTCTCCTTCTTTTAATTTATTGCTTTCTTCAAAAGTCAAACAAATTCTAGCTTTTCCTGTAACCTTACCAGAAGATGCACACACACCCTTTTTATTTTTAAGTACACTTACATCATCTTCATTTATTTTTAAATTATTATAGTATTCTTCTCTTGACTCCATTCCACTATAAATTAGTGATACATTTGATATATATACTCCTTCTTTTCTTTTTTCCACTTCTTCCTTATCTAACTTCTCATTTAATACCAACAAATTATAAAAATCGTCCATTATATAAAATTTAAAGTCTTGATTTAATTCTGGAAATCTATTTTTTATTTCATCAAGTATTGTATTTCTATACCTAACGCTTTTTCCTAATAGTGCTTTTTTTCTATCTCTCATAATTCCAAGTTTTGCTGCAAGATCAAATAACTCAGATAATTGAGAATTATTTAATTTTTTATAAACAGATTGTTTTTGAGTAACTATTCTATTAGGATAAGTTTCTATTTCGTCTATTTTACTTTTTATTTCATCCTTACTTAAGTTTTTAAGCTTATTATAACGCTCAACAACTACACTCCTTGAAAGTGGTTTACTTCCGTAACCAATAGTTATATAATCATATTCTTTTAAGTGATCATCAATTAACTTATCTATATCAAGAGATTCTGCATTATATAAGGCTTTAAGAAAAGCTAATTCTTCTTTTATAACTGCTGTATTATCTTCTAAAGAATATAATGTAGTTACCTCATCAGCATTAATATATTGTAAAGGATTTAAATCATTTATTGCCTTTTGTAATCCCAGTTCAACTGGAGCTAGATTTATATAGTATATTTGATTTAAAGTTATTTGATACCAATTAAATAATATTTCATATAACTCAGCATTACTTAATTTATTTAAGTCGTTTTTTTGAAGTTTTTCTAAAAAATCATCTAATAGTGTTTCTCTTCTGTTATAATACCAATAACACTTTTCTATAATATTGGGATTGCTATACTTTTGTGGATTTTTAAATTGATTAGATATATTAAATAATGCGTTTTCCCAGTCTTTTTGTGGAGTATATGACCACAATTTATTATCTTGATAATAAAGACACACATTTTTAAACCTAAACCAGTTTATATCAGAACTATACTGATCATATAAGTCATAAATAAATTGCACCGATAACATGGTATCGACATTTCTGTAGTTAATTTGTTTCCAATTTTTAATTTTATTTGTACATAAATACATTAATATTTCCTCCTCTCTAATTAATATATACTTGCTTTATGTATTCAATAAACTTATTATAGTTTTCATCTTTATCCCTTGGATGTTTTAGGGGATTTTTTACCTTTTTATATAAGTTATTTTTACCCATCAAATGAATATAATCTCCTAATTTAGCAGCCTCTTCTATATAATGTGTAGATAATATAGAAGTAAATTTTTCTGTTGCAAATTCATCTAGAAAAATTTTATGGATGTTTTCTTTTGAAATAAAATCCAAAGCACAAAAAGGCTCATCAAGTAATATTATTTTAGGATTAATTACTATACTTTTAGCCAAGGCAACCTTTTGCTTTAAACCAACAGACAATTCATGAGGATAAAAATTTCTAATATCATATAAATCATATCTTATTAAAATTTCTTTTAATTCCTTATCATTAATATCTTTTTTAATACTATCAAGAGCAAATTTAATGTTTTGTTTTACACTTAGCCATGGTAATAAATTATTTTCCTGTAATACCATTGTAAGTGGTATATTACTACTTTTAATGTATGTGTCATCAAAAACTATATTACCGCTATCATATTCTTCTATTCCCGCTATCACTTTTAAAAGAGAACTCTTTCCACATCCGGACACACCTAATAAACAATGAACTTTTCCTCTTTCAAATTTTATATCAAAATCATTAAATACTTTCTTATAATTTTTATTACCAATTTTATAATTTTTTACTAGATTTTCTACTTTTATTGCATATTCTTCTTTCATATAGATTTAAGCTCTCCTTACCCAAAACAGAACTTTTTTAGATATTTTCTCTATTATAAATGAAATTAAAGCTCCTAGTAATCCCATAAATAATATTCCTATAAAAACCTCTTCATAATTTAATAAAGTATAAGCTTTCCATGTATAGTATCCTAATCCTTCTTTTCCACTGATCATTTCTGCCATAATTACACTTGCCCAAGAACCACTTATTCCAAGCATTAATGATGTAAATATACCTGGCATTATTGCTGGAAGTAATATTTTAAAAAATCTATCTTTAAAATTTAACTTATATAACCTAGAAATTATCAAATAATCTTGTGGAATACTTAAAAACGATCTATATATATTTAAAAACATTGGAAAAAAAGCACCAATAAAAGTTATACACAAAATGCTTGTATCTATCGTATTGCACAGTATAATTGTAATTGGCACCCATCCTGCATTTGGGATAGGTCGTAGTAACTCTAAAATTGGATATAATATCTTTCTTAAAGGCTTAAATTCATAAATAATTAAAGCTAGTACTAAAGATGAAAAAAATGCTAAACTAAAACCAATTAAAACATTCTTTAGAGATATTAAAATATTAATATATAAATCGTAACTTGTTATTTCATTTATAAACACTCTCAAATCCATTTTGTTACCTTCTTTTTATTAACTAATTATATATATACTTTTCAATATCAAACTCTTTAATTTGCTCTAAAGATACTAAAAAATTCAACTTATCATTTAAGGCTTCAATATCTTCTTCATTTATATTTGAATTCCATTCAATAGCATTAATTTCGTCAAATACTACATCATATGAGAATCCACTTTCTTTTTCCATGATTTTTGCTGCTTCTTCTTTATTATTAATAATAAAATCATGAGCTTCTTTTAATGACTCAATAAAAGCTTGTACTAACTTTTCATCTTTTTCTTTTAAATTATTATTTATAATAACACCTGCCAAATAATCTACTTGTGATTCTTCTCCATCTACAATAACTCTTGTATCTATCTCTTTTTGCAAATATTTAGGATATGGCTCCCATATTGCAAAAGCATCTGTTTTATTAGTACTTAATAATTGTATTGCCATTGAAACATCTTGATGTACAATTTCAACATCATTTAATAGATTATATTTTTCAAGTATTTTCATTAGCATATAATGAGCACTTGAGCCTATAGGTACTGAGACTGTTTTCCCTTTTAAATCATAAACACTATTTATATTACTATCTTTTGATGCTATAATACTTTGATTTTTTCCATTTTTTCCCGTTCCATCTAAAGCAATCAAGCTAGCATCATATTCACTTAGACTATCCGCTTTATACATATTCAATAACAAAGGCATATCTCCCATAAAACCAATATCTATTTTATTAGAAATCATACTAGTATTAATAATAGACCCAGAAATTTCGTCATGCCAAACTATCCTAACTTTCTTATCTGGATATAGTTCTTGCACTTTTTTCTCATAAATTTCTAGGTCTTTTATTATTAGTGCTCCCCAAGTCTGGGATGTCACACTTTGATATCCTATATTAATTTCAAGCGTATTTTTCCTATTAACTGCAATAACCGCAATAAGGGCTATAAATAAAATAGCTGTTAATATAAATATACCTTTTTTACTAAATATCATTTTATTCATTTTCGTCCATCCTTAATTTTAAAATTCATTAATTCTAAAATATTATTATGGTGCAAATTATAACATCTTTATATGAGTTTTTCAATATAAATTTTAATTTTTTACGCAAATTGTTTGCAAAATTTGTCTTAATAGTTTTTTATGGATAAAATTCAATATAAAAATTTCTTTATTATTATTTTTTAACTTCGTATTTTTAATTGAAACTTTTTTTAGTTTGTAGTATCATATTAATAGAGTTTTTTTGGAGGTATGATAATATGATTAAGGTAGAAAATTTAGAAGTTCTAAATTTTGAAGGTGCATTAAGAGGTATGCGAAATCCTTTAGAATCATGGGACAAAAGTGATAGTTATTATGATAAAGACACAGGAAAATATATAATAGGACCAAAAGATTTAGCACTTGCTTTAAAATTAACAAAAGCAGGTTCTGATCATTCTAAATTTTTAAGGCAAATATTCGTATCAATGGATATTACAGCTCCAATGTCATGGTGGTGGGATTTTGATACATATAAAGTTGCTACAGTAAGAAATAGTACAAGTAGGATGCACAAGCTTGGAAGTAGAATATTAACATTTGATGATTTTAGTGTTGATGACGAAAAAGGAAATACAAATATAACACCATTTAGAAAATACGTTTTAGAAGATTTAAACAGAAGAATCAAAGAATATCAGCAATTAAAAAATGATGGCAAAATGGAAGAAGCAATGGCGCTATGGAGAGAAATTGTTTTTGATTCTCCTCAAAGTTATAATTTTAAATCAACATGGACTGGTAATTATGAAATAATGAGAAATGTTTATAGAGCAAGAAGAAATCATAAACAAAGAGAATTTAGAGATTTCTGTAAAATTATAGAAAATGAATTTCCATATAGCGAATTAATAACAACCCCAAGAGAAGGATAGGTGAGAAAATATGGCAAATTCAAAACTAATAGTTGTTGAGGGGCCACAAGGAGTCGGAAAAACAACTGTAACTGATTATATTAGACATGGTCTAAAATATACTAATTTATATAGATTATGTGGTACATCTGATAGTACACCAACGGGAAAAAAGAAAGCAACTGATATGTACTGGGACTTAATTGAATATATAAAAAAAATGGAAAACAAAAGTATAAACTTGGTTTTTGATAGAACATTTTTTACTGAAGAAATATATAGTAGACTAAAATTTAAAGAATATGATTTTTCTGATGAATATGAAAAGCTACTTGATAACTTTAGCAAATTAGATTTTGATATATACTATATAACACTTTTTTTAGAGAATACAGAGCTATTTAAAAAAAGATTAGTAAGAGATGATAAAGCTATTACTGAATATGCTAAATTTAATATAGAAAGTAGTAAAAAACAACAAAAAGAATATTTAAAGATGGCAGATGAAATTTCATCAAAATATCCAAATATAAAAGTATTCAAAGTGTCTAATGATACCGATGAACAAGAGTTAAAATTAAAAATAAAAAACATACTTAACTTTTAATATCATACCATCTTAGTATTACATGGAGGTTAAATATGACAAACGAAGAAATAATATCATATATTTATAAAGAAAGAAAAAGTAATAAAGAAAAAAAAGATAATAGCAGAATGTTAAGTTTTATGAACGAACTTAATAATCCACAAAACAATTTAAAATTTATACATATAGCTGGTACAAATGGCAAAGGTTCAACTACTACAATGCTTGCAAATGTATTAAAAAACAGTGGTTATAAAGTTGGAAAGTTTATTTCTCCGTACGTAATTTCTTTTAACGAAAGAATACAAATAAACAATGAATTTATATCAGATGATGAATTATCAAAATATATTAAACAAATAGACCCTATTATTTTAAAAATGGAGCAAAATGGAGATGCACCAAACGGTTTTGAAATAATAACTGCAATTGCTTTTATGTACTTTAATGATAAAAAATGTGACTTTGTATGTTTAGAAACTGGTTTAGGAGGAAGATTAGACCCAACTAACGTAATAACTACAACAATAATGTCTATAATAACACTTATAGATTATGATCACACAAAATTTTTAGGAAATACTTTAGAGGAAATAGCTTCTGAAAAATGTGGAATTATAAAAAAAGGAAAGGTAACTGTTACTTATCCTAAACAAAAGAAAAATGTTTTAGATACAATTAGAAGCTTTTGCTTAAAAGAAAATAATAAACTATATATTCCAAGTTTAAAACTATTAGATATTATAAAATGTAATCATAACATTAACTATTTTAGTTATAAAGGAACATATTACAAACTTAACCTTATAGGAAAACATCAAATATATAATGCTTTAATGGTAATTTTAGCATCTAATATTATGATTAATCTTGGGTATAAAATATCCTTTTCCGCAATAAACAGTGGAATATCAGATACAAGTTTTCCAGCAAGATTAGAAAAATTTGATAATAATCCTACTATCTATATAGATGGCTCTCATAATGTTGCTGGAGCTGAAGCACTTAAAGATTTTTTATACGAATACAAAGGAAAGAAAAACTATGCTATAATGTCTTTTACAGAAGGAAAAGATTATTCAAAATTTATTGAAGAAATAGGTTCATATTTTCAAGAACTAATATTTGTTGAATACAAAAATAAATATAAAAAAGCGGAAAATATAAAAAATCTAGAGAAAGTAGCATCAAAATTAGGTATAAAATCTAAATCATTTGATTCAATTACCAAAGCATATGAATATGTGAAAAGTCAAGAAAATTCTGATTTATTGTTGGTCACAGGTTCATTATATCTTGCATCTGATTTTAGAAATATGTTAACAGAAGAATAGTTTTTTATTATTTTTAAACAAATAACTTGATTTTTATTTTCTTTTATGCTAAAATGTTTAAGTAAATTGTTAACGTATACATAAGGAGGTGCAAGTTAATGCCAAATATAAAATCTGCTAAAAAAAGAGTTAAAATTATTGAAACTAAAACTCTACAAAACAAAGCTACAAAAAAAGCATATAAAGAAGCAATAAAAGCTTTTGAAGCTGCTGTTAAAGAAAATGCAAAAAATAAAGAAGAATTATATAATGAAGCTATTAGTAAAATAGATAAAGCTTGGTCTAAAGGTGTATTAGCAAAAAATACTGCATCTAGAAAAAAATCAAGTTTAGCTAAAATGCTTAATAAATAGTTTATAAATAAATTTCACCAGCATAGCTGGTGTTTTTTTGTCATTTTTTTAGTTAACATTTAATTTCTCATAAGTTGTATTTTTTATATTACTATGATAAAATTTAAAGTATTATAAAGGAGTGTATATGGAATATTTATTTACGTTTTTAGAGGGAATAGCAAGCTTTATTTCGCCTTGTCTTCTTCCGATGATACCAATATATATATCATATTTTATTGGAGAAGAAGAAAAAAACAGCACCAAAAAAATAATTAATGCTTTAGGATTTGTAATAGGGTTTACATTAGTATTTTTAATCCTTTCCATATTTGCAAGTAGTCTAGGAATACTAATTAGTAATAATATAAAATATATAAAAATAGCTTTTGGAATAATAATTATATTTTTAGGTTTAAATTATATGGAAATCATAAAGTTAAAGTTTCTTAATAAATATAAAGTATTTAATGCAGACAAAAAAAACTTGAATTTTTTTAAAGCTTTAATTTTTGGAGTTGTATTCTCAGTTAGTTGGACTCCATGCATCGGAACATTTTTAAGTTCAGCTTTACTTCTTGTAGCTAAACATCAAGATATGTTAAAGGGTATTTTACTTATGCTTATCTATTCTATAGGACTTGGAATACCTTTTATTATTTCAGTTGTTTTAATAGAAAAGTTAAAACAGGCTTTTGATATAATAAAGAAAAATTATAATATTATAAAAAAAGTATCAGGAGCTATTTTAATTATTATAGGAATTTACACTATATTTTTTTAAAGGAGATTTAAATGAAGACTAAAATAAGTATTATTATTATTGTAATTATATTTATAGCCGGATTAATTTTTTTAAACATGTATATGAATAAATCTAAAAACGATACCTCTAGCAGCAATATTTCTGATGTTACTAGTCAAAATTTTGAAACAGAAGTATTAGAAAGTGATAAAGTTGTACTTGTCGATTTTTATGCTGATTGGTGCGAACCATGTAAAATATTTTCACCAATTCTTGAGGATATATCAAAAGAGTATGATTTTATAAAAGTTGTAAAAGTAAATATAGATAATGAAACTGATTTAGCCGAGCATTATGGTGTTGCTTCGGTTCCAACACTAATTATACTAAAAAATGGTAAGGTTGTTGATAGAAGTGTAGGTGCAATAAGCAAACTGGCATTAAAAAACATGATAAAACAATTAAATTAAATAAAAAGTACACCCACAAATGTTAGAAAAACTAACATTTGGAGGTGTATTTTTATACATGATTTTTTAGTATCCTAATAATTTTAAAATAGCTAGTCCTACCTTTTCACCTTTTCCTTCATATGGCCACTCATTTATTGAATATCCCGGATCATCATTTATCTCTATGATTGAATAATCATTTTTATTTAAATCGTCTATTATTAAGTCAACACCACATACTTTTGCATTAAATGCATTAGCTGCCTTTTCAGACATCTCTTTAAAATATTGTGGTATATCATTTGTAACATCAAGGCTTTCTCCTCCTGTAGAACAATTTGAGTTTGTTCTCAAAAATACTCTTTCATCTTTTTGTGGTATAGTATCATATGTATAATTAGATTTTTTTAAAAATTCTTCAACTGGTTTTTCAATTTTTACAGGAGTTCCAGTAAGAGCATGCCAAGGCTCTTTATTTTTTATATCTATAAGTTCTTTTATTGTAGATTTTCCATCACCTACAACACTTGCAACTCTTCTATGAGCAACGCTTATACATTTTCCATCTACAACTAAAAATCTATACTCTTTACCTTTTATATACTGTTCAACCAACACATCCGAATCAAATTCAAAAGCATATTTTATTGCATTATTTATTTGATCTTTAGTTCCAGGTTTACTAAACACTGTTATACCAGTTCCCATGTTTGTGTTTCTTGGTTTAATTACTAGCGGCATACTATATAGATCTTTTATTAAATCTTCTATTTCTTCTTGTTCCATATCTTTAGTAAGTAAAATAGCATCTGGAACACTTAGCCCCTTTTCTTTCATTATATTTTTTGATACTAATTTATCATCTGTCACTATTGGAAATATATATGAGTCTCTATCTGTTCTATTTCCTTCAATTATATATTCTTTATGTCCTTCGTAATCCAACAAAGCAAAACTTGTTGTCTCATTTAGAATTTTATAGTCGATACCTTGTGATAAAGCATCTTTAATCAATATAGCTGCTTCTGCTAATAACTTAGGATGATATTTTAATCTATATCTCTCATTATATCCTTCTAACATGTTATTTTTTAAAATGTCTAATAGTTCTTTTTTAGTTAACCCTTTTAATTTATTTTCATTTCTATTTAATTGAGTGTTTTCTATAAAATCTTTACATCTTAAAGAGAATATCCTATTTAAATCTCTTAAATCTACTTTATTACTCAAGCATGAGAATATTTCCAATATAATATACATTATTTCTTTTAGTTCTATCCCAACTCTATCCATTGGATTTAATGTAATATTATTTATTGTTATATTATTATTATATTCAATTTTTATATCACCAAAAATCTCTTTAAAGTGACTAATTCTTTTATTAAGTTTATTAACTATGTTTTTATACATGTCCTCAATATTATCAGGTAAGATTATATTATTTTTTTCAGCTATTTCATATATCTTAGAATTTAGTGAAAATTCAATTGTTAAAAAACATTTTTCTTCATTATCAAAACAAGGACTACTTGAATTCCACAACAGTTCATTTCTTTCAAATAATTCTAAAATAACAATATCTGTAATTTCTTGTAACTTTATATAACATTCATGTAAATCTTCACAAATTGGTGTATTTATTAATAATTTCTTATCATTATCTGAAAATGTTATTAATTTATTTTTTAATCTATCACCAAAAGCTACTGGATGCTCTAGCCTAGATAAATTTCCATTACTATCACACCTTAAACTTTCTTTTTTTATTTTAATATTATAAATATTATTCATATTGATTCTCTCTCTTTCTTTAAACTATAACTAACTCTTCTTCTAAAGATGTTAATACTGGTTCTCTATTATTACCATCAGCCACATTTCCAACAATCAACTCAACATTTAGTGCATTTATTGGCTTTATTTTATGATATATTATTTTCTCATTTTTTTTATAAGTTATATACTCTCTCTTTTGATGTGTATTATTAATAATTACATTTTTTAAGTCAAAAAAAAGAGCCTTACTATTACAATTGATATATGAAAATTGAGTTTTAGAATTATTAATTTTCTTATTACCATTCAAGTCAACTTCTACTACAAAAGTTGGCGCTTCTGTCATTTCATTTGATCTATTAAGTATCTCATAATATCCATCAATATAAAGTTGAATATTTAATCCTTCACTTTGTAAATCTTTAACAGCTTTTGATATTGCAATAAGGCTATTTTTGTTTCTACAATCAATCTTACAAATCAACCTTACCTTTTCATGTAAATTAATATCATACGCACCTTTAATACTTGACTTGAACAAAATCTTTCCTATATTAGGAATTCTTTTTTCATAATCATTGTTTAATTTAGTTAAGATCCCAGTTATTGTTAAAATATTTTCTTTTTTTGTAGGAAAATATGGATTTTGTAAAAGTGTATTGTTTTTTTCATACTTTATGGTTGTTACTCCAATAATTTCGTTAATACCATTATGATTTCTAGAAGCTAATATTACAGGATAATTTGCAATATTATAAATCATTTCATTTAAATTTGGTATTTGTATAAAATCCCTATTTCCAATAAAATTTTTATCATAAAAATATATCACTTTAAAAAGCATATCATTTAATGCTTGTTTACCAGTTATAGTCTGAAAAAGATAAAATCTAATATCTGATTCATCTGGATTCTTTTTAATAAATTCTTTAGTTTGCACCTCCATTTCCTTATTAAAACAATTAAATATAGTTTGTTTAAAAATTTCGTTGCGCCTTCGCGGCTTTTCTTTTTCCTTTTCCATAAAAAGTCTCCATTTCTGTCGCACTGCGACTAACATAATATACTACAGTATATTATGAGAATATTTTAGTGCTTTTTTATTAATATGTCAATAGATTTTTTAAATATTTTTTAACTTTTAAATTACCTTGATTTTAGTATTTACATCAAATCTTAATTACATAAATATTCGAATATATTTATACTACATAATTTTATATTATTCATTAAATTTTGACTTAATTTGAAACAAATGTCTCAACAAAATTTCCATATTTTTCATATTTAAGTCTATTAATTCCTATATCTACTTTATACATTTGTATGTAAGAATATGTATTATCTTGATTTTCTTTAGTAACAGTCAATATTTTTTCCTTTTTATTATATTTTATAGATAAAAACATTTTTTCTTGATCCGCTTTATTATTATCAAATCTAACTAATAACGAATCATCTTTAAAATCTTCTCCTGTAACAAAATTTTTTTGTGCACTATTTTTTAAATTTATATTTTCATCTTCATCACAAACCTCATTAAATATTTGTGTTAAAATTTCAATTTGATTATTTTCACTACGCAAAACTAAATATCTATATAAAAAAATCGCTCCAACCATAATAGATATTATAACTATAAAACTTATAAAAAAATATTTCTTTTTAAACATATTATATTACCTCCCAAGCTCTTTCACTTAATAAGAGTATTTGTATTAACAAAAAAGTTGCATTAATACAAAATTTTGTATTAATTTAAAAATACCAGAATTATTTTTTATAATCCTGGCATTCCCATTCTATATTGACCTCTTGTTTGTAGTCCACCAATACCGCTTATCCCTTCTCTAGTATTAGAAATTATATTTTCCAATGAAACAAATTCATTTACTGAGGTATAAGCTACATTTTCTGCAACAATTATTGGATCCATCATATCAATTAATACTCTTTTAGGAGCACTAGCAAAGTTAGCTCCAGCAGATATTATTGCTTCATAATAACTTTGACAAGCTCCTGCAAATATAACTAAGTTATCTAAATTATGTTCATATCGTCTAGCTTCTAAAACTGATTGAACAAAGTATTTAGAATTTTTATAATTATCTATATTATATATATCATTTCTTCTTTTTATAAACGCATCATGTCCAGTTAAAACCAAAATTTCAGGTTTATATTTTTGAAGTAAATTATACACTTGTTTATACTGCTCGTTTTCTTCTATATTAAAAACATATGCAGTAATCCCCATTTTTTTATAGATATCTCTACATTGCCTACAATACTCCTCATCTCCATCAAGATGTAAAGTTCTTCCTGGTCTTTTATATGTTTTTTCTTTTTGATACATGTTATAATTTATATTTTCTCTATAAAAGTTATTGTTATTATACTTTTTATTCTTTATATTATTATATGATCTATCTAACCTAACTCTTCTAGATTTTTCAATATTTTTCAGTCTTGCTTCTAGCTCTTGCTTTGAGACTAACTTCAAATCATATTCATATGCATCAGCTAAAATCCTAACATTAATACCTATTAAATCAACTATTCCATTAGGATGTATTGCAGTAATCTTAAATAAAACATCATAGTTATATGACTTTCTTGCAACGATATCTCCAACCTTAAAATTTGACAAGTTCATCACCTCATAATATTATATGATTTTTTATCTTTAAAGTGATTTATATATCTATTAATTATTGTTTACTCTTCTTTTTGTTTATGCTACACTAATATTAGGAGGTAAAATATTTCTAATTAAACCTTTAGCACCATGTTCTTTATATTTTCTTACCCATTTTAATACAGTATATTCACTTTTAATGTTAAAGTGTTTAGCTGTATCTAAATATCCATAATGTTCATTTATACAATATTCAACTACTTTGAGTTTAAATTCATATGAATATTTACTCATAAAAAATACACCTCCAAACATTAGATTTTTTGTCTAACATTTGGGGTGCACTTCAAAACCTTGGTTGTTTTTTATTATTTATTATTTTACTGTATATGGTAATAAAGCAATTGTTCTTGCTCTTTTAACAGCTACAGTTACTTTTCTTTGATGTTTTGCACAACATCCAGTTACTCTTCTTGGTAGAATTTTACCTTTGTCGCTAACAAATTTTCTTAATTTATCTACATCTTTATAATCAATATCATCTACTTTATCAGCACAGAAAACACAAACTTTTTTTCTAGGTCTTCTATATGGTTTGTCATTTTTAGCGCCTCTTTTTCTGTTATCAGCCATTTTAACTATCCTCCTATCAACTAATTTTTTTAATTAAAATGGTAAATCATCAGTATCATCAACTGTTATAAATTCACCATCCATACTAGATGAAGGTACTCCATCACTTGTATCTTGATCTCTTCTAGAGTCTGCAAAGTATGCGTTTTCAATAATAAAATCTGTTGCATATCTTTTTTGACCATTTTGATCATCCCATGATCTGTTTTGGATTCTTCCTTCGACTAATACTTGTTGTCCTTTTCTATAGTATTTTGCACAAAAATCTGCAAGTTTTCCAAAAGCAGTTAGATTAAAGAAATCTGTTTTTCTTTCACCATTAGCATCAGCAAATCTTCTATTTACTGCAAGAGCAAATGTAGTTACTGGTGTATTACTATTTGGTAAAACTCTTGATTCAGGATCTCTTGTTAATCTACCTAAAAATTGAAACTTATTCATTTAACTACCTCCTATATTAGTCTTCTAATTTAACTATCATGTGTTTTAGAACTATTTCATCTAGTCTTAGAACTCTATCAAGTTCAGCAATAAATTCTGGTTTAGCAGAAAATGTGAATAATGTATAGAAACCTTCTTTTTGCTTTTTAATTTCGTAAGCAAATGTTTTCTTACCCCATTCCTCAACATTTGTAAGCTCGCCATTAGCTGAAATTAATTCTTTCATTTTTTCACCAAAAGCAGCCATAGCTTCCTCTGATGCATTAGCTGAAAGTATTATAACTGATTCATATCTATTCATGACTCTTACTCACCTCCTCGTGGACTTCTGACTATACAATTTGTATAGTAAGGAATTTTACTTGAAACATTATACCACATTATTATGTAATTTGCAACAATTATTTTTTATTTATGTATATCTCAAGTCATTAATAAGTATATTGACATTGTAACTCATTAATTATATAATACATATTATTAAATATAACCATTTCTCCAAAGGAGGACTGATAACATGAAAATTGAAAAGATTGACGATAACAAAGTTAAAATAATCTTATCTTTTGAAGAACTCGAGATGAGAAACATAACATTAAGTGATATAGAAAAAAACAATGTTGCAGCAAGAAAATTATTTACAAGCTTAATAGAGGAAAGTAATCTAGATGAGCTTTTTAGTTGTGATGATTCACAGCTTTTCATTGAAGCAAGTTCTGATAATACTAATACTTTTATATTGACTATAACTAAAACAGATGACTTACCAGATATAAATAGCTATCCAAAAAATGAAAATAAAACGCTTTATAGAATAGACTCACGACTTTATGAATTTAATTCATTAGATGTGATTTTAGATTTTTGCAAAATTGCAAAAGAAGAAAATCTCTTTTTTGGAAAAAACACTCTATATAAATATGAAGATAAATATTACTTACTTTTTAGTGATAGTGCAATTAAAAATAAAAGATTTATCAAAACATATATTATGCTAAGTGAATATTGCTCAAGATACTTTTCATATGACATGTTTTATACAACTATCATAGAAAAATCAAAAGTTATTGTTGCAAATAGAGCTTTACAAAAGCTCATAAATATTTAGTTCAGGCTTCGGCCTGATATTTTTTTGGAAAATCATTAATACGATTAATAATAGCAAAATATTTATATTTGGTTAGATACCCTCAGATTATATAGACTAAAAAATGAAATTTGGTTTAAAAAATTACTAGATACCTAACAGAATAAATACCTTGTTAGAACAAAAAAATAAAAATTTATGAATTTATAATAAAAATCCGATTAGAAAAAAAATATATAAATATATTTTAGAATAAGTTATAGCATATTCACTTAACATAAGCTTATCTAAAAGCATATTTAGTATAATGTTATTTTTCTAGTTTGTCAATACATTTTGAAAAAATTATGTAAAAAAGACATTATATTCCTCGAAAATACCGTTTCTCTTGATTATTTTATCAAATTTTGGTATACTATACGAAAAGGTGAAATTGTATGAATAACGATAAATTAGTTAGCGCCAAAATACTAGTTATCGACGACGATGTAAATATGATGGATGTTCTTTCTGTCGTATTAAGAAGATACGGTCACTACGTTAAAACATTCACTGAACCTCTATCTGCTATAGAGGAACTAAAAAAAAATAAATATGATATTTTACTAGTCAATTATTTGATGACTTCAGTAAAAGGCGATAAAATTGTAGAAACAGTCAGAGAATTTAATAAAGAAATATATATAATTCTAATGTCGATTCATAAAGATCTTGCACCTTCCATTGAAGTTATGCAACAATTAGATATTCAAGCATATTATGAAAAAAGTAATAGATTTGATAATTTAATAATGCTAATTCAAGGTGGAATAAAATATATAGAGCAAATAAATAAAATAAAAAGTATGAACTCACAACTTGAACATTATTTAGTAGATTTTGCTAAAATTCTACTACAAACTGTTGGTGCTAAAGATCATTATACTGAAGAGCATTCACGAAGAGTAACACTTCTTGCAGATGCCTTTTCTAAATATTTAAAGTTAGATAAAAAACAAATATCAGACTTACAAATTGCAGCAGCTTTCCATGACATTGGAAAAATAGGTATTCCAGATAATATATTACTAAAAACTACTCGTCTTACTGACGATGAATATCAAATAATAAAAACACATCCCGTTATTGCTGCTAATATCTTTTCGGTATCTGATATATATAAAGATATATATCCAATTATGTACTATCATCATGAAAGATACGACGGAAATGGATATCCAACTGGAATAAAAGGAAAACAAATCCCGCTTCTTGCAAGAATATTATCTATTTGTGATTCATTCGATGCAATAGTATCTAAAAGAACATATAAAGAAGGGTCTACAATTGAATTTGCTTTATCCGAAATAGAAAAAGGATCAGGTACACAGTTTGATCCTGAACTTGCACCAAAATTTATTTCAATGGTACAGAATAATTTAGAATATATAGAAAAAATATTTAATAGCTATTAGTCTTAAGTAGTATAAAAATACTATTTAAGACTTTTTTAATCAATATATACGGCAATTGTTTTAAATACATCATATTCTGAATTTAAACAATTAATTTTATATGCAAGACATGATATCTCACATGAATTTTCGAACAATTCTACAAGTCTAATTTTACATTCTTCATTAATAATAAATTTACTATTTTCAATAAAAAAACTTGTACTATCCAATTTGCTAATTTTACCTGAAATAATTTTTATTCTATTATCTTCTGGTATTTTTTCAACAATATTATAATAAAAATTATTATTTTTTATACTAGATACATCTTCAATATTAATATACCTTTTTATAACTTCAACATTGCACAGAACACCCATATCTTCAGAAAAGCCAACTCTTTTTCTCTTTGATTCTCTTTTATCCTTTAAGTCATCAGAACAATTTTTTTCAAATTCTGGTCTAATCGATGTATTGTTATTTGTAGTATATCCTCTCTTTTCTGAATATTCAAAAAAATCTATATCAAAAGAAATATCTTGCAATTTAGCTGCAATACATTTTATAATTTCTTTATCTAAATATACGTACATTCTCATATTTATATATTATTTTAATCTACACAAATATATTCTTTTATATTTTCAAATTTAGACTCTCCAATACCATTAACTTCAAGAATATCATCTATTGTATTAAATTTATTATTTTTTCTATATTCTATTATATTATCTGCAAGCGTATCACCAATTCCATTTAGCGTTTTTAATTCCTCTTTACTAGCTTTATTTATATTAATTAATCCATCATTTTCATTAGTTTCTATAATTTCATCTTCTTCCTGCTCCACTATAATTTTTGGTATTTCTATCTTATCTGAATCATTTAATTTTTCAGCAAGATTTATTTCTGATAGATCCGCTTGAGAAGTTAGTCCTCCACATTCTTTTATAAGATCGTCTAATCTAAGATTTTCGTCTATATAATACACTCCTGGATTTACAACTTCACCAGTAATATATACTGCAATTTTATTTTCTCTACTATTTAATTCTAACTCATTATCATTTATACTAATTTTAGATTTTTCATCTATATTTGAAAATACAATTGATATAATAGATGCAATTAATATCATTATCATTAATATATATGTTTTATAATTACTAATTAGTTTTTTTACTACATTAAATATCTTCATTTTTACTCCTTACTTATGTTATATTTTGTAAATATCCCCTAAAAGCAAATTAGAAGTTATGTAAAAACATAACTCCTAATTTTAATATAAATCTAAATTTTTAATCCCGCTCTAATAATAGATACCAATAAATTATTATTATACAATAATTTTATTAATAATGTATTGTCTATATATTCTACAATTCCATTAAACATTGGTAATGGTGTAATAAATGATAGTATTGCAAGTAATATCCAAACTTTAATCAGAGTAGATAATACACCAACAGCAATTCCGCCTATCTGATTTATAGAGCTTAAAATTGGTAAATTGAATACTATATTTAGTATCATTTGTAAAATATAACAAATTAGTCTTACTGCAAAGAAAATTAATATAAAACTAACTCCTTTCATAACAAACATAGTCACTATTTCTCCTGCTTGTTCTACTTTATCTTCAGTTATAGTGCTATTTATTATATTACCATAAAACGAATCCTCTACATTTTCTCCATTATCTATCATTGTTTGTATATTATCTTGCACAACTTCTTTTAATGAGTCCCCTATTCCAGAATTATATAAAGCATCTGCAACTACTGATTGAAAAGCAAAAGCTAAAATAATTGACAATATCAAAGAAACAAATCCTACAACTACACCCACAAGACCTTTTTTATATCCTCTAAATGCACCAAAAGCAATTAGAGCTATTAAAATAATATCTAATACTAACAAGTAAATCCCCCCTTATAAATTTAAAATATATATTTTATTAGTATAAATTAAAGCTAAACTTTTGTTATTATTAAAAACAACACATTTTTTAGGAGTAAAATTAATTTCTCTTTTTCCTAAATCAACTCCCCATTTATTTAATATATATACATAATCTTGATACACATAATAATTAATCCAATCACTACTTATCATATCTTTAGGAACAGAATCAATTGTAGTTGAACTTATTTTATTTCCTGAATATCCTATATTTTCACTAATATATGTATTATTACTTATATCTCTTTCCAAAAATGTATAATAATTATCATTTAAAGCTACAAAAATCATCTGCGTACTATCAAATTCTTTTAATATATTTATATTACCATTATCTATATCTATTGATATTATACTATCATCTAAGAGTGCATAAATAGTTTTTCCTTCAACAATAAAATCATATACAAAATTATTATCTAAAGAAACTATATCTGTAAGCTGTTCATCTTCTTTTTTGTTTATATCTATCTTACGAAATTTTATTCCTATATTTGAAGAATCGGTCACAGCTTCACAAAATACCATTTTTCTTCCATTATCTAATAATTTTAATGAAATTATATTCTCTTGACTAAGATATGCGTCATACAGGCTTTTTCCAGCTTTATTGTATACTCCAATTATATTATTATATCCATTTTCTACAGAATATTCTACTGCAATATTACCAGCACTATCTAAAAAGGCATTCTTTATAGCACCATCTAATTTTTTGTTTAATATCTCATTTCTTCCTTCAAAAAGATACATCATACCTGTTGAATTGTTAGTAACTAACATATATCTTTCTTCTACATATATATTAGGAGAAAAGCTATCAGAAAATGTATAAGACCAAGTTAAGTTTGAATTTTCATCATATGTACTTATTGTATTGTTTGAATATACAAAAAGCTCATCATTAAACTCACCATATATATCATTCTCTTTTGTAACAAGTTCAATCTTATTATCTTCAATATTTTCTGAAATACTTGTCATATGAATACCAAATATTGGTCCAAAAGAATATAATGACCAGCATACAATAACTATGATTATAATAATAGTCACAATTGCTTTAATATTAATATTATATCTTATTTTAGTTCGTTCAATTATTTGACCATTTGCATTTCTTTCAAACTTTCCTATTCTTTTATTTCTTTGATTATCTAATTCTTCTCTATTTCTATTTACTATATCTACTCCCTGCTCTAAATCATCATCAATTGATAAATCTAATGTATCTTTTTTTTCTTCGTCTAAAAATACAGATGAATTTTTATTCTTCTTCTTCATAAAAATTCTCCCATTCCCTTGGCTCATAGTATTTTGCGCCAATCAAATTGTCTGGTAAATATTGTTGTTCAACTTTACCATGATCATAATCATGAGGATACTTATATCCATTTCCATATCCAAAATCTTCCATCCCTGAAGCAGCTGCATTTCGAATATGCATTGGGACTTGTCCAATATCTTTAGTTCTTACATCTTCTAAAGCCTTATTAATTCCTCTATAAGATGTATTAGATTTAGGACTAAGAGCAACAGTTAAAGCAGCTTGCGCTAAAATTATTCTAGCTTCTGGCATACCAATTTGATGAACAGCGTCCATAGCAGCAACTGCTACTCTTAAAGCTTCACTATTTGCAAGTCCGACATCTTCTGAAGACTGTATTACAATTCTTCTTGCAATAAACATCGGATCTTCTCCAGCATCAAGCATTCTAGCTAAATAATGAAGAGTCGCATCTGGATCTGAACCTCTCATAGATTTAATAAATGCAGATATAACATCATAATGTGAATCATCCGTCTTATCATAAATTGCCTTTTTTTGTTGCACACAATTGACAACTATATCTCTAGTTATAACAATTTTTCCTGATTTATCCATATCTGTGGTTATAACTGCTAACTCTAGTGCATTAAGTGCTGTTCTAACATCACCATTAGAACACATAGCTATATAATCTAATGCTTTGTCTTCTATAGCTATGTTATAATTTCCTAAGCCATTCTCTTTATCCTTTAAACAGTTATTAAGTATATTTATTACATCTTGTTGATTTAGCTCTTTAAACTTAAATATAGTTGATCTAGAAATTAAAGCTTTATTAACAGAAAAATATGGATTTTCAGTAGTAGCACCAATTAATATAACAGTTCCTTTTTCAACATGTGGTAATAAAGCATCTTGTTGAAGTTTATTAAACCTATGAATTTCATCAATAAAAAGTATTACTTTACCAGTTGGATTAGTAAATATATTTTGAGCTTCATCTACTACTCTTTTTATATCACTAACTCCAGCAGTTGTAGCATTTAATGTTACGAATTTATTTTTTGTTGTACTTGCAATAACTCTAGCAAGAGATGTTTTACCACATCCTGGTGGTCCCCAAAATATAGCAGAAGTAAGTTTATCTGCTTTAATTAACCTATACAACAATTTATCTTTACCTACAATTTCTTCTTGTCCATAAAAATCTTCTAATTTTGTAGGTTTCATTCTATATGCAAGTGGTTCCATTACACACCTCTCTTATTATATTTATTCTTAATTATTATATAATAAAACTTAGTTATAAGCAAGAATTATTTAACATAAGACAATAATATATATGAAAATAAAAATCTACGGGTATAACCCGTAGTTTTTCTTCGCGCCCTATAAGGGACTATTGCGAGCAACCTCTCAAGAGGTATCTTAGTCCGACAACCGCAATCCTACTCGATACCCTTTAAAAGGGTCTATATATTCCTTTATTGTCATTTGATCTGATATCATGTCTTCTTCTATCTGATTTCTTATATATTCTTCTATTTTTCTTTTATTTTTTCCTACTGTACTTACGTAATATCCTTTTGCCCAGAAGACACGATTTCCATATCTATATTTTAAATTTGCATGTCTTTCAAATATCATTAAACTGCTTTTTCCTTTTAAATATCCCATAAAACTTGATATACTTAATTTTGGTGGTATGCTTACCAACAAGTGTATATGATCTTTACATGCTTCTGCTTCTATTATTGTTACTTCTTTTCTTTCACATAGTGTTCTTATTATCATTCCTATTTCTTGCTTTAATTCTCCATATATCTCTTGTCTTCTATATTTTGGTGCAAATACTATATGATACTTGCATTCCCACGTTGTATGTGCTAAACTTTCTGTGTATGAATTTTTCATACGTATCACTCTCCTTCTAGTTAATGTTTGGTTGTCGGACCATTTACATTATACTACAAGGAGAGTTCTTTTTTCTGTTACTTTGTGCAAAACTATAAGTCTTTTTGAACCACAGGCATAGCCCGTGGTTTTCCCTAAAACCAATAAAAAATCCAAAAAGATACAAAAATATATCTTTTTGGATAAATAAAATAACTTATTTGCAAATTTATTTTACTCTAAATATTACCTTTTCGCTAGTTAAAGCATTCGTTTCATACTCTATTGTAACATCCGATGCGTCAACTGGTACTTGAAAATATACTGTTCCTGTGGCCTTTTTACCTGAAGATAAACTTGCAGAAAAAATAGAATCATCAGCAGAATAAAAACTATCACAATTATATCCATCTGCATAACAAGTAAAATCTAGAGATGTTGCTAATTGATCACTACTAGATAAATTTTCAAACTCAAAAGTAGCTGCTATAACTTTACATCCATCATTTACTGTAGCATATTGACTATATCCAGTAAAATTATCATTTAAAGATTGATAAGTAAGTTTTAAAAAATTATTAGTAAAAGTTTCCCCAACATTATATTCAGTTTTTTCTTCCGGTTGAACTTCGGAGTTTGAATTATCTTCTACTTGTGTATTTGAACTATTATTATTATTTTCTGAATTAGTATCATCACTACTAGAACCTCCTATAGCTCCGATAATAACAAGAACTAATAAAACAATAAGAATAATTTTAACTACTGATACACTCTGTCTCTTTTTACAATTTGGACATATTTTGGCTGATTCATCCATTTCTGTTCCACAGTATTTACATTTTTTTACTTTGTTTTCCATAACTCCTCCTATATAAAAATAAATTTTAACAAATAATATTATTAAGTCAATTTAAGTATATATCAATTTAAATTAAAAGTCAACGACACATCGTTGATTACAAAAAATTTTTCTTGTTATAATTTTAATAGGAGGATTTTATGACAATATCTGAAGCAGTCTCTAAAAGAATTTTAAATCTCTGTAATAACTATAATATAAGTATTAATAAACTTGCTACAATTAGCTATCTAACGCAGTCTACTGTTCAATCCCTAATTAATGGTGATAGTAACAATCCCAAGCTTTTAACTATAACACGAATTTGTTATGGTCTAAACATCTCTTTATCTGATTTTTTTGATGATGATTTATTTAAAAACTTAGATATAAAAATATAAAGCATAGATAAATTATGAATTTTTTTATCTATGCTTTTATTATTTAAAATTTACTTATTATATTTTCTTTTGTAAGTCCAAAATATTTATAAACTTCTTTAGCACTTCCAGATTTTCCAAATGTATCGAGTATTCCTATTTTATCTAATTTTTTTGGATATTCTTCACATAGTATATTTGAAATAATACTTCCAATTCCACCTATTACACTATGATCTTCTATTGAAACTAATTTTTCAGTTTCTTTTGCACATTTTAATATCGCCTCTTTGTCTACCGGTTTTATACTGTATAAGTCTACTACTCTTATATGTTTTCCTTGATTTTCCAATTCTTTTTTAGCCTCAAGTGCAATACTTACTGTAGAGCCATATGCAAATACAGTACCATCTTTCCCTTCACCAAAAGTATGTGATCCACCTATATTAAATTCAAAGCTATCATCATATATATCCTCAACATCACTTCTTCCAAGTCTTATATATTTTGGTCCTTCTTCGTTCATACATTTTGAAAGTATTTTTTTAGTACTAATATCGTCTGCTGGAGATAAAACTTTCATAGTAGGTATTACATTCATTAAAGCAACATCTTCTATGCATTGATGAGTAGGACCATCTTCTCCTACCATAACTCCAGCATGCGTAGCACATAAATTAACATTAACATGCGAATAAGCTGCAGTATTTCTTACCTGATCATAAGCTCTTCCAGCCATAAATATTGCAAATGTAGATGCAAATACAGTTTTTCCTCCAAGCGCTAATCCACAAGCAGTTCCAACTAAGTCTTGTTCGGCAATACCAACATCTATATGTCTTTCTGGATATTCCTTTCTAAACATATCTGTTTTTGTTGCTGAAGCCAAATCTGCATCTAAGACTACAACATTTTCATCTTTTCCTATTTCAACTAAAAATTCGCCATAAGCTTTTCTTGTTGATTTCATTAACTCACCTCTTCAATCACATTATTAAAATTAAGTAGCTCTAAAGTTGATATATCATTTAAAAGCATTTCATTATACATCTTATACTCTGATACTTTAGGCTTAACATTTTTATTTGAATTTATTCTATCAAGCATAGTTGTGTTTTCTGCATTAATAGTATTTAAAAAATCTCTATTAAAGAAAAAAGGAATTTTTTTATCATTATCTATTATTGTTAATGCATTAACATTTAACTCTCCTAATTCATATTCTGATACAATACTTTTAACAAAAGAATCTATAGCATCTGATTTATATCCACAGTTATTAGTAATGCTAACTATTTCATATAAGCTTTTATTCTCTGGAATATATTTTTTATTTATTACTTCAAGTCTCTTCAAATTATAATTTTCAAGCATAGCTTTTTTTATTTTAGTTTTTCCAGTCAATTTATCTAAAATACTTACTTTTGAATACTTATTAATATTTGAATCAATTTGTTTTAACTCCTCTTCTCTTATTAAATCATTTGCCCTAGAAGCTATTAAGTTTATATATTGCTTTAATTTCAACTCATTATTTTCATTTATTAATTCATTAATATTTTTTAGTTTTATATCATCTAAATATAAAATATTATTCAACAATTTATATTCCTCTATATTTTCTTCATCTTCTAATTTTTGATCATACTTTTGTATTATTTCATCAAGCTTACTAATATAATCGTTAAGTTTATCTAAGACTTTATCGTTTGTATCTTTTAACTCCTCTACTTTAATGCCAATATTTTGAGCAAAATTATATTTAGTGATAAATTCATCATTATTTTTTAAAATATTTTCATTAATTTTTGTAGCTTTATCCTTTAATTTATCTAATCTAAAACTAAGATCTTTTTTAGATATATTTTCCATTACCTTCCTCCCTATTTAGAAAGTTCATCCATTGCTATTTTATATTCTTCATCATTTGGAGCTTTACCATGCCAAGAAGCATTATTTTCCATAAATGATACGCCCTTTCCTTTTATAGTTTTAGCAATTATCATATTAGGTTTTAGTGATTTATCTGTATTATCTATTGCATCTAGGATCTGGTTAAAATCATGACCGTCAATTTCTTGAACATTCCATCCAAAAGCTTCAAATTTTTGTCTTAAGTTATCCACACTCTTAACATATAATATATTTCCATCTATTTGTAAACCATTGTAATCTAAAAATGCAACAACATTATTTAATTTATATTTATTTGCAGTCATACATGCTTCCCATATTTGTCCCTCTTCAATTTCTCCATCGCCTAAAAGACAATAAATTTTGCCATCTTCATTACTAAGTTTTTTAGCAATTGCCATTCCATTTGCTATAGATAGCCCTTGACCTAATGATCCGCTAGAAACATCAACACCATTTATTTTATTTGAAGGATGTCCTTCTAAGTAACTATCAATTTTTCTAAGAGTTTTTAAATCTTCATGTGGAATAAATCCTTTACTAGATAAAATAGCATAATATGCTGGGGCACAATGTCCCTTTGATAGAACAAACCTATCAACTCTATTTCCTCTAGCATCTTTATTTAAATTCATTTTACAATGAAATAATGCAACAAGTATATCGGTACACGAAAGGGATCCACCTGGATGTCCTGATTTAGCATTGTATATCATATCTATTATATCTCTTCTAATACCAGTTGCAATTTTTTTTAACTCTATTATATCCATATATTCCTCCTATATTTCTCTTCTTAGTATTTGTATATAATTATCATTTGAATCATATTTTTCAAAACTTGTATTTCTTGCCTTTTTTATTAATTCATCAAAATTATCTATACCATCTTTATAATATAAAATGTATCCTTCCTTTTCTAAAGCTTCGCAAATTTCAATTTGATGATCATTAATATGCTCACCATACTTTGCAAGTCGTGGAATAGCTATAACTTTTTTCCCTTTTTTAATTGCTGAAAAAATTGTACCAACGCCTCCATGCGAGATCACTAAATCAGCCTTTGATATATAGTCTTCCATCTCATCTAATGGAATAAAATCAAAAGCTTTAATTCTCTTACTATTGTTACATTTAGTATATCCTTTTTGTACTACTAATTCTTCTTTTTTTAATTCCTTACTGCTTCTAATTAGATCAAATAATCTATCAAAGGCTTGTTTTTGAGTTCCTACTGTTACTAGTACCATATTATATCAACCTTCCTATATACTCCGCTTTATCGTATTTTTCTTCTAACGTTTTCCACTGAACGTAGAATTTATCTGCAATTTTATATACATTATTTCCTGTACCAGATAGCTCTTTTATTTTTGCCATAGTTTCAATATATATAACTTTTGCGCCAAAGAATTTTCCCACATAGCAAAAAAAGCCTCCTATTTGGGCACCCGTTGATACTATAGTATCAGGCTTAAACTTAGCAACTATTTTTATTGTTAAAAAGATATTTTGAATTATTGTCCAGACATATTTTAATTTATTCTTACAAGGTCCATATTTGATAAATTTCATATTATACTTATTAGCTAAGTCTTTAGTAACATCCGTCTTTTCTGTAACAAGCAAATAATCATATTCTTTAAAAAGCTCTTGTAATTTAAGTATTTCTGTTAAATGTCCGCCAGAGCTTGCTGCAAAGATTACCTTCTTCATCTAATTCTCTCCTTTTACCATATATCTTACATTATACTTATCTTCAAAATATATCTTATTTATTCTTTTAGGTCCTACCGTAACTGATATATACTTATTTGGAACAAATACTTCTATATTCTCATTATAATTATTAATGCTTTTTTCTATCTCATCTCTAATAATTTTTGCTATAACATATTCTGCAAAGTTATCACATACTGGGCCAAATATATTTGCGTTAGAAGAAGTAATTTCAGAAGTGGATTGTAAACCTAAACGTATAATAGAAACATTTGTCTTCTGACACTCTCTAATAACCGCCACACATCTTTTAATGGCATCATTTATACTTAGTGGAATATAGTGCTTTAAATTATACATATCATATAATTCACTATCTTCTATAACATATACAGGATATATTCTTAGCTGTGTAGGATTTAATTTTAGACATTCTTTTATTGTATATATTTCTGTATCAATTGTACTTTTTGGAAGTCCAATCATAATCTGATGACCAAGATTTATACCAAACTCTTTTATTAATTTTGATGCTTTTTTTACATCAAGAGATGTATGACCTCGCTTAGCGAAATTTAAAACATTATCATCCATAGACTGAACCCCAAGTTCAATTGTACCAACGTTGTATTCTTTTAAAATATTTAGTATATTTTCATCAATATAATCTGGCCTTGTAGATAATCGTATACTATCTACCTTTCCAGCATCTACATATTTTTTAGCCACTCCTAAATATTTCCTTTGAAGATCTATATCTATTCCTGTAAAACTGCCACCAAAAAAAGCTATCTCAATTTTCTTATTAGATGAATTATAATATCCTAAATATGTATTAATTATATTATCTATCTCTTCTATGTCAACATTTTTTATCTGTCCACTAATTCTTTTTTGATTACAAAAAATACAATTATTAGGACATCCTTTATGTGGTATAAATATAGGAATAGTATATTGGTTCTCTTTATTAGTAAAATTACAAAGTATCTTATTTAAATCAAGTTTAATTTTCAAGTAAGTCTCCTCCATTTAAAAGAGCTTCATGTGCTGCATTTTGTTCTGCTTGTTTTTTACTTTTTCCTTGACCTTCACCTATTTTTTGACCATTAAAAAACAAATCGATTGTAAATACTTTTGCATGCTCAGGGCCCTCTTCTTTTTGCAATTTATACTCTATCTTTACGTTACCATTTCTTTGTAATATTTCTTGTAATTGTGTCTTATAATCTGTATTAAGATTTCCTCCTGCAAGTACAGTCTTTATCTCTACATCTAGTAACTCTAAGCATATATCTCTTGCTATTTCATAACCGCCATCTAAATATATAGCTCCTAAAGTTGCCTCAAATGCATCGGCAATAATAGCATCTTTTAACATTCCATTTGAGTTTTTTTCACATTTACCAAGATATATATACTCATGTCCATTAATTCTTTTAAATGCCCTACTAAGTGATGCTTCACAAACAATAGCTGCTCTCTTTTTTGTCATTTCTCCTTCAGATAACTCAGGAACTTGAGAAAATAATAAATCTGAAATAATGTGTTCTAAAATAGCATCACCTAAAAATTCAATTCTTTCATTATACATATCATAATCTGGATTAGATTGCTCATATGCATATGATTTATGTGTAAGAGCCATCTTTAATAACTTTGGATTATTAAAAATATATTTTAATTTAGCTTCTAATTGTAACACTTTTTCTTTTTCCATAAATTTTTCTCCTTCATATACATTATATATTAGATTATAGCTTTTTTCAAGAAAAAAAAGCACCTTAGTAAACTAAGGCACAATTTATATTTCCTATTGATTATTTTCAATATATGTAACTACATCACCAACAGATGTAATTTTTTCTGCTTCTTCTTCTGGAATTTCCATATCAAATTCTTCTTCCAAAGCCATAATTAATTCAACAATATCAAGTGAATCAGCTCCTAAGTCATCGATAAAAGTTGTTTCAGTAGTAATTGAATCTGTATCGTCTATACCTAATTGCTCACTAATTACTTCTTTTACTTTTTCTAAAACTGTATCCATTTTATACACCTCCTCAAGATTTCTTTTACACTTTATATGATTGCTCACACAAAAATATTCTAAACATAACTTTATTATCTAATATTTATACAATATTGTCAAGGAATTTTTTAGTTTTTATATAAAATATTATAATTTAATTATAAATATTCCTTTTACACATAAAAAATAAGAGCCTAAGCTCTTATTTTTCTATATATTAAGAATAATATTATTCTTTAATATCTGATACTGATCCAGCACCAACTGTTTTACCACCTTCACGAATAGCGAATTTTAATCCTTTTTCAATAGCTATTGGAGTGATAAGTTTTATTTGCATTGTTACGTTATCACCTGGCATTACCATTTCTGTTCCTGCAGGTAATTCAATAACACCTGTAACGTCAGTTGTTCTGAAATAGAATTGTGGTCTATATCCGTTAAAGAATGGAGTATGTCTTCCACCTTCTTCTTTAGTTAGGATATATACTTCTGCTGAGAATTCAGTATGTGGATGAATTGAACCAGGTTTAGATATAACTTGACCTCTTTCAATTTCATTTCTTTGAACTCCTCTTAGAAGTACACCAGCATTATCTCCAGCTTCAGCAGAATCTAGAGATTTTCTGAACATTTCGATACCAGTTACTACTGTTTTCTTCTTTTCATCAGAAAGTCCAACAATTTCAACTTCTTCACCGATTTTTAAAGATCCTCTTTCGATTCTACCTGTTGCAACTGTACCTCTACCTGTGATAGTGAATACATCTTCAACTGGCATTAAGAAAGGTTTATCTACATCTCTTTGTGGATTTGGAATGTATGCATCAATTGTATCTAATAATTCTTTGATGCAAGCATATTCAGGTGCATTAGGATCTGTTGAAGTAGATTCAAGAACCTTTAATGCAGAACCTTTAATAATTGGAGTAGTGTCTCCTGGGAAATCATATTTAGATAATAGATCTCTGATATCCATTTCAACTAATTCTAATAGTTCAGGATCATCTACCATATCGCATTTGTTCATAAATACAACTATGTAAGGAACACCAACTTGTCTTGCAAGTAAGATATGTTCTCTAGTTTGTGGCATAGGGCCATCTGCAGCAGAAACAACAAGTATTGCACCATCCATTTGTGCAGCACCAGTGATCATGTTTTTAACATAGTCAGCGTGTCCTGGACAGTCAACGTGTGCATAGTGTCTGTTTGCTGTCTCATACTCAACGTGAGCTGTAGAGATAGTAATACCTCTTTGTCTTTCTTCAGGAGCTCCATCGATTTGATCATAAGCTTTGAATTCAGCTCCGCCAGTTAAGCTACAATATTTAGTAATTGCAGCAGTTAAAGTAGTTTTACCATGGTCAACATGTCCGATTGTACCAATGTTAACGTGTGGTTTAGTTCTTTCAAACTTAGCTTTTGCCATTTTAATATTCCTCCTTAAATTTTTCAACTAATGTGCACGCATAGTGCATCAATTATAGTTATTTTACTACACTTTTTCTATTTTTGCAATAGAAAAAGTGTAAATAACATTATTTTAATATCTAGACTAGTCCTCTTTTTTAGCTCTTTGAGAAACTATTGTCTCAAGTACTGATTTTGGAACTTCTTCATAATGAGATGGTTCCATAGAATAAGTACCTCTACCTTGAGTTTTAGATCTCAAGTCTGTAGCATATCCAAACATTTCAGAAAGTGGTATAAATGCATGTATTGTTGTAATACCTTGTTCTGTATCCATACCTTCCATTCTTCCACGTCTTGAGTTTACATCTCCGATAACGTCTCCCATATATTCTTCAGGAACAACGATATCAACTTTCATTATTGGTTCAAGTAAAGCAGCTCCACCTTGACGACAAGCTTCTTTAAATGCCATAGATCCTGCAATATGGAATGCAGCTTCTGAAGAGTCAACTTCATGATAAGAACCATCAACAAGTGCAACTTTAACATCTACAACAGGATATCCAGCTAGAACACCAGCTTTCATTGCATCTTGAACACCTTCGTCAACTGGTTTTACGTATTCTTTAGGAACAACACCACCAACAATTTTAGATTCAAATGAATATCCTTTTCCTTGCTCATTAGGTTCAACTTCAAGCCAAACATGACCATATTGACCTTTACCACCAGATTGTCTGATGAATTTTCCTTCAACCTTAACTGGTTTTCTAATTGTTTCTTTATATGCAACTTGTGGTTTACCAACATTTGCATCAACATTAAACTCTCTTCTTAATCTATCAACAATAATATCTAGGTGTAATTCACCCATACCAGCAATTATTGTTTGACCAGTTTCTTGGTTTGTATAAGTCTTAAATGAAGGATCTTCTTCTGCTAATTTTTGTAAAGCTACAGCCATCTTTTCTTGGTCAGCTTTAGTCTTTGGTTCAATTGATATATCAATAACTGGTTCTGGGAACTCAATTGATTCAAGAATTATTGGATGTTGTTCATCTGTTAATGAATCACCTGTTGAAACATCTTTTAAACCAACTGCACAGGCAATGTCTCCAGAGTATACTTTATCTATATCTTGTCTAGAGTTTGCATGCATTTGAATAAGTCTTCCTATTCTTTCTTTTTTACCTTTACTAGCATTTAATACATAAGAACCTTTCTCTAATGTACCTGAATATACTCTAAAGAAAGTTAATTTACCTACATATGGATCAGTCATTATTTTAAATGCTAAAGCAGCAAATGGTTCGTCATCAGAAGATTTTCTCTCTGACTCTGTTCCATCCTCTAATATACCTTTTATATGTGGTATATCAGTTGGAGCTGGCATATAATCTACAATATCGTCAAGTAATTCTTGAACACCTTTGTTTTTATATGAACTTCCACATGTAACTGGAACTAAAGTATTTGCAATTGTAGATTTTCTAATTGCAGCTTTAATTTCTTCTACTGTAAATTCTTCACCATTTAGATATTTTTCCATTAGATCATCATCAATTTCAGCTAAGTGCTCAATTAATTCTGTTCTATATTTTTCAGCATCAGCTTTCATATCTTCAGGAATAGCTTCTGTTCTTACATCTTGACCTAATTCGTCATAATGAACATATGCTTGCATCTTTACCAAATCAACAATTCCTTTGAAATTATCTTCTTTTCCTATTGGAAGAGCAATTGGAATTGCATTTGCTTTTAATCTATCTCTTAATTGATGTACACAAAGCATAAAATCTGCTCCTGTAACATCCATTTTATTTACATATACCATTCTTGGTACACTATATTTATCTGCTTGTCTCCAAACAGTCTCTGTTTGTGGTTGTACACCACCTTTTGCAGCTAAAACTGTAACTGCACCATCTAATACTCTAAGAGATCTTTGAACTTCAATTGTAAAGTCAACGTGTCCTGGAGTATCTATAATATTTATTCTATTATTTTTCCAAAAGCATGTTGTAGCTGCTGATGTAATTGTTATACCTCTTTCTTGTTCTTGAGCCATCCAATCCATTGTTGCAGCACCATCATGAACTTCTCCTATTTTATGTGTTTTACCAGTATAAAATAGTATTCTTTCTGTAGTAGTTGTTTTACCAGCATCAATGTGAGCCATGATACCGATATTTCTTGTCCTCTCAAGAGGATACTCTCTTCCTGCCATGAAAAATTAGCCTCCCTTCTATTAATTATAATAATACTAATTCTACCATCTGTAGTGAGCAAATGCTTTGTTTGCTTCTGCCATTTTGTGAGTGTCTTCTTTCTTTTTGAAAGCTCCACCTTGGCCATTTATAGCATCCATAATTTCTCCTGCAAGTTTTTCTTCCATACTGTGTTCATTTCTTTTTCTAGCATATTCAACTAACCATCTTATTGCAAGAGTTTGTTTTCTATCAGCTCTAATTTCCATTGGAACTTGATATGTAGCACCACCAACACGTCTAGCTTTAACTTCTAAAGCTGGAGTAACATTATCTAATGCTTGTTGGAAAGCATCTAATGCTTCTCTTCCTGTTTTTTGTGCAACTATATTAAAAGCTCCATAAACTATTTTTTGAGCTGTAACTTTTTTTCCATCCCACATTACTTTATTTATTAATTTAGAAACAACTTTAGAATTGTATTGTGGATCTGGCATTACTTCTCTTCTAGTAATATGTCCTTTTCTTGCCACTGTTCTTCCCTCCTTATATAATATTTGAATTTCATAAAAATTCATAGGTACTCAAAAATATTTAATTCTTGTAAGTGCTCGGTTTAATATCTTAAACTTAAGCGCCTAACTTAATTATTATTTTTTCTTTGCCTTTTTTGCACCATATTTTGATTTTGCTTGTACTCTATCAGCAACACCTGCTGTATCAAGTACACCTCTAACAATGTGATAACGTACACCTGGTAGGTCTTTTACTCTTCCACCTCTGATTAAAACAACACTGTGTTCTTGTAGGTTGTGACCAATACCTGGAATATATGCTGTTACTTCCATTGTGTTTGTTAGTCTAACTCTGGCTACTTTTCTTAAAGCAGAGTTTGGTTTCTTTGGAGTTTGAGTTTTAACAACTGTACAAACACCTCTTTTTTGTGGAGATGATTGATTTGTAGCAGCTTTCTTTCTTGAGTTATATCCTCTTTGTAAAGCTGGAGATTTAGATTTTGTTGTTTTGTTCTCTCTTCCTTTTCTAACTAATTGATTAAATGTAGGCACTTAAATTCACCCCTCTTTCCTTAATTTAATGTAATAACTACATTAGTACGTTAAATATTATACTAAAAGTTAAAATAAAAGTCAATGTTTTAAAGAAATGTTACATAATTTTTTTAAATAAAAAAAGTCCTTTAAGTATTACTTAAAAGACTTTATTATTATTAATTATTTTCCTCAACATTTGGATAACTTAAGCAAATTCCTACATCTATACCTTGATACTTAAATTTATACTCATAAGTGTCTGTTACAACATTAGAAATTTCTGCAATATCTGAGAATTTATATCTTTCTACTTCAATGTATTTTGGAATACCTGCATAGTTAGGATCATATACTTCAATTTTATACTTATTCATATTTTTTGAATCTGCAAGTAATTTAGTAGCAAGAACTGTATAATCATCGTTTATTCTAATCATAACAGGTTCTCCATCTGATAAAGTCTCAGTTAATGTATCAAATGCTGTATCATTATTATCATAGAAGTAGAACTTCTCATCTCTATATTTAGTTATATCAAGTCTTGCTAATAATTTTAACATTTCTGCATCATCATCTTCTAGTGTGCTTTGTGATTGTGTTTGCTGCTGTTCTTCCTCATCAGCAAGCAAATAAGTCATATCAAATCTAATTGATTCATATTGTCTAAATCCTGCATTTTCTCCATTATATGGAACACTATATGTTGTAAATCCAACTGATTGTAATTCTTGTTTTATTGTTGGATTTATAGTTAGTGTACCGCTAGTAACTGTAGATGACCAGAAATTATCTGGAAGCTCAGACAATACACTTAAAGAAGTTGGTGTATATGTTCTTAATGTTGTTCCTTCCTCAACTAGATTCAAAGAATCTACTGTTGGAGCTTCTACAACAGTTCCATCAGAAGTTGTTATTCTTTTTGCTCCAAGTCTACTTGGTAAATCATTATCATAGAACAATTTAGCATATAAAACCATACCATATCCATAACCATGTTCTACTTGTGTATTAGAAAAGTTAGAAAACGAAAATCCATCTCTTCCAACTAAAAATCCCGAATCAGCTATAACTACAGAATCATCCACTCCATCATTTGTAGTATCATATAAATTATAGTTTAGCTCTGCTGCAATCAAATCAAATGTTGCTTCTAAATCATCGGCAGTTGCTGCAAAATAATATTTACCATTTGTCTCATCTGCAATATTAACTAAGTTCTCCTCGTCAATAGTTTCACCAAGACCAATTGTATATACTTTTATGCCCTTTTCTTTTGCAAGTGCAATTTGCTCATCTAATAACTCGTCATCATAGCCTTCACCATCTGTATCTTGTCCGTCTGATAATAGTACAATGTATCTTCTATTTTGATTTTCATCATCACTAAACATTGCAACTCCACCTTCAAGACCAGCTCCTATATATGTTCCAGAGAAATTTTCCGGATCAGTTTTTATTGTACTTATTCTATTTTTTATAGTAGCTTTATCTTGTGTTAATCTAGATAACTCAGTATATTCAAATGTAAATTTACCAGCTCCAAATCTATAATTTCCTTGTAGTTTGTCTATAAGATCATTTACAACATCTACTCTTTTAAACTCTGGATCATTTTCTTCACTATCTGCAAATTCATCAACAGAATACATAGAACCTGAGTTATCTATTATAAATACAAGCTCTGTTGATAGGTTTGAAGTAAGTTTTGAAGAATCTGCAACAAAATACTTACCTAATGTTTCTGTTGAAAAAGATAATGTTGAAGAACCAGTATCTATCTCAGTCATTATTTTTGTAAAAGTATTATTATCCTCATTTAATTCATACACTGCAAGTGATGACTCTGAAAGTCCCATTTCACTTACTGTTTGTTTATCATATGATATTGTGATTTTAGCATCGTCTAGTTGTGCTTCTGTATATATAGAATATACACCATCTAATACAGAACTTACATTATCAAGAGTCTCAGTTTTATATTTATCAATTGAAGTTCTTGTAAAGTTACCTTTACCAGTCATGTCAAGCTTAACACCGTTATTTTCAAATGTATACTCTAATTCTCTTTCACCATCATTTACCCCATCACCTTTTGTATCAGCTTTTAAAGGATCAAGTTCCATTATGATTTCATCTCCATCATATAGCCCATCTCCATCTGTATCATTTTGAGTTGTACTTGTTCTACTATTAGAGCCTTCATATAAATCTGTTAAACCATCACCGTCTGTATCTTGACATAGTATTTCATAATCACTATTTTTATATAATTCAGATAACTCATTACCAATTATAGTTACATATTTTGTTCCAGTTGCTTCTCCATTATTTGCGGTAATTGAATAAGTCCCCTCATCAACTGGTAAATTCCATGTAGCTACTCCATTTTGATCTACCTCTACACTTCCAGCACTTACCTCCCATGTAAATGTACTATCAATTGGTTCTCCATATTTTTGTGCAGAAGCAGTATATTGCAAACTTCTAGCTTTAGTTCCTATTATATTTCCAATTTCAGTATCTGCATCAGCTATAGTAATTTTTACAGGAGTCATTAAAATAAAGATTATCATAAGTCCTATAAGTAATAATATAGCTATAAAACTAATTATTATTAAACCTTTTCTATGATCATCAATAAAGTCCAATGTATCATCTCTTAAATCTAGAAAAAAATCTTTAAAATTATTCATAACATCATTTCTCCTTAGTTTTATATACATAATTATTATATATTATATAAAAAATTAATTCAACTAATTTTTTGGTATTATTATAGCATTTTCTATATTGTAATAATATAATCTAGTACCGTCTAAAAATGTTGAATCAATATCTCTAAGTGCAATTAAAATCGTTGAAATTTTATTTCCAACATTACCTTCTACATAAAACTCAATATAATTGTCCTCAGCAAAGACATTACATATGCTTTCAAGTCTTTGATAAATATCATCATCTTCTCTTATTATTAAATCATTATAATTATAATAACTACATGTGTTGCCTTGTGATTGAGGAAGTAATTCCTCATTATCTATAATAGCAAACTTTTTAAATGCTTCTGTATTTAAATTAAAATATGCATGGTTTACAATTCCAGTTTCTTCATAAATCGAATGAGAAGAAGTTAAATCAACATGATACCATTCGTTATTGATATTTACCATGTTCCAAGCATGTGGATTTCCGTCTAAACTTCCTAATACAATAATACTATTAATACCAGCTCTATTATATATAAGTTGAAGTGCCTTTGTAAAGCTATCACATACACCTACATTTTCAAGAAGAGTCCCTTCTGCAGTATGATATTCTCTAGGTAAATCATCTAAATGTGAATATTCAACAGCATATGATAGTCTATCATGTATTTTAAGTTCTTTCTCAAAATCATTAAGTCCTTCTAAACCTTCTAAATATTCATCTATTTTTTTAGACATCATTTCTATTTTTTTATTAACTTCATCAATAGATTCTTCTGTATAATTTACTCTAATATATCCTAAATTCCCCTCAAAAGAAGATAATATATATGATGAGTACTCAGACTGTAAATAAAACACCTCTGGATGATCATTAATAAAAGCTTCTATAGCAATACTAACTTCAGATGCAAATTTATCTTTATCTTGTGCAATATAATCTCTTATAACAAATTCATTTTGAAAATTTTTTACACCATTTGCAATAGATTCATATATTTTCTTTTGATCATCTGTTAAAAAGCTATAATAATATGCATTCATCTGTATTCCTAGTTCATTTATTTTAAAATCGTTATTATACTCTTCAAATGAGTTTGTATTCTCTTCTATTTCTTTTCTAACAAAATTTCCTGTCTTTGTAGGTATATCTGTAAAAAAAGATATATATGTTATTGAAACTATAATAAATATTATCAAAAAAAAGTTTAAAAAGCTTTTTATTGTTGACTTCATATTACATCTCCTTTTGTACATATTTATTTTATATTAAATACAACATTTTTTCAATAAAAAAGGGTACATAAATAAATATGTACCCAATTATATTCTTATTCAACAATATTTGAATTTTGTGAATAAACCATATCTTCACTAGAATCATCTTTTAAAACTTTTTTTATTACATCTTCATCAACAACTGGCTCTTCTGATTGTTTTAAGTCTTCTTCTGTTACTATTTCAATGTCTTTTACATCAACAATACCAGTTCCAGCTGGAATTAAACGACCAATAATTACATTTTCTTTTAATCCTTGTAATTTATCTATTTTTCCTTTAATAGCAGCATCAGTTAAAACTCTTGCTGTTTCTTGGAATGATGCAGCAGATAAGAATGAATCTGTAAGTAAAGCAACTTTTGTGATTCCAAGTAATACTTTTTTACCTTTAGCAAGTTTTTTACCTGCAGCTTTAGCTTCTTTATTTGCTTTGTTAAACTCTGTCATATCTATTGTAGATGCAGCAATTAAATCTGTATCACCAGCATCTTCAACATATACTTTTCTTAGCATTTGACGAGCAACAATTTCGATATGTTTATCATCAATATTAACACCTTGTGTTCTATATACTTTTTGAACTTCTTCAATTAAGTAGTTTTGAACAGCAACTTCACCTTTAATACGTATAATATCATGTGGATCTAAAGAACCCTCAGTTAATCTGTCACCTGCTTCTATTTTTTGTCCATCTGTAACAGCAAGTCTAGCACCATATGGTATTAAGTATTTTTCAGCAGTTTTTTCGTCGTCTACAACTGTAACTTCTTTATTATTTCCATGATCTCCTATTGAAACTGTACCATCAATTTCAGAAACCATAGCAACACCCTTTGGCTTTCTAGCTTCAAATAACTCTTCAACTCTAGGAAGACCTTGTGTTATATCTCCACCAGCTACACCACCAGAGTGGAATGTTCTCATTGTTAACTGAGTACCAGGCTCACCTATTGATTGAGCAGCTATAATACCTATAGCTTCACCAACAGATATTGGTTCACCAGTTGCAAGGTTTTTACCATAACATTTAGCACAAACACCTCTTACAGATTCACAAGTTAAAGCAGATCTAATTTTTACTTGCTCAATTCCTGTGTCTACTATAATTTTAGCAATTTTATCTGTAACATATGTTCCATTTGGTACTATAATGTCACCATTTTTATCTAAAATATCTTGTGCAAGATATCTTCCTTCTATTCTTTCTTCAAGTTTTTCAATAGCTTCTCCAGATTCCTTAATAGTTTGTACAACTAATCCCTCATGTGTTCCACAGTCATCTTCCATTACTATAACATCTTGGTTAACATCAACAAGTCTTCTTGTTAAGTATCCAGAGTCAGCAGTTCTTAATGCTGTATCAGCAAGACCTTTTCTTGCACCGTGTGATGATATGAAGAATTCAAGAACATCTAGACCATCTTTAAAACAAGATTTAATTGGTATTTCAACTGTTTTACCTTCTGTATCTGCCATAAGTCCACGAATACCAGTTAACTGTCTAATCTGTGTTGGGTTACCTCTGGCACCAGTATGAGCCATCATTTGAATTGGATTTAATTTATTTGGATTACTCATAACTGCTGCTTGAATATCATCTGTTGCTTTTGACCAAACTTTTATTGTTTCGTTATATCTTTCTTCATCAGTTATAAGACCACGTTTAAAGTTTTTACGAATACCTTCAACTTTTGCTTCTGCATCTGCTAATATTTGAGCTTTTGCCTCAGGTACTTCCATATCAGCAACAGAAACTGTTACAGCAGCTTTAGTAGAATATTTATATCCATTTGCTTTTATATCATCAAGAACAACTGATGTAGCAGATATACCATGTTTAGAAATACATTTATCAACTATATTGCCTAGTTCTTTCTTTCTAACTGGGAAATCAATTTCAAGTTTTAATTCATTTCCTGGTATTGTTCTATCAACAAATCCTAAGTCTTGTGGTATATAGCTATTAAATATTAATCTACCTGGTGTAGCATCGATAATTCCTGTAACATCCTCACCATCAACGCTTCTTGTAACTCTTACTTTAATTGCTGAATGAATTCCTAAAACTCCTTGATCGTAGGCCATTAAAGCCTCGTCCTCGCTTGAGAATACTTTTCCTTCTCCTGGCTCGCCATCAACGTCAACTGTTAAATAGTAACTTCCAAGTATCATATCCTGTGATGGAACTGCAACTGGCTTACCATCTTGAAGTTTTAATAAGTTGTTTGAAGCAAGCATTAATAATTTTGCTTCAGCTACAGCTTCTGGAGATAGAGGAACGTGAACAGCCATCTGGTCACCATCAAAGTCAGCATTAAATGCAGTACATACTAATGGATGTAGTTTTATTGCTCTTCCTTCAACAAGTACTGGTTCAAATGCTTGAATACCAAGTCTATGTAGTGTAGGAGCACGGTTTAACATTACTGGTCTGTCCTTTATAACATCCTCTAAAACATCCCATACTGAAACATCAACTTTTTCAACTAAAGTTTTTGCATTCTTTATGTTGTTAGCAATTCCTCTTGCAACTAATTCTTTCATTACAAAAGGTTTAAATAGCTCTAAAGCCATCTCTCTTGGTAGACCGCATTGATAAATTTTTAATTCTGGTCCTACAACGATAACTGAACGTCCAGAATAATCAACTCTTTTACCAAGTAAGTTTTGTCTAAATCTACCTTGTTTTCCTTTTAACATGTCAGATAAAGATTTTAAAGCTCTTCCGCCTGCACCTGTTATAGGTCTACCACGTCTACCATTATCTATTAAAGCATCAACTGCTTCTTGTAACATTCTTTTTTCATTTCTTACAATTATATCTGGTGCTTCTAACTCTAGTAATTTTTTTAATCTATTATTTCTATTTATAACTCTTCTGTATAAATCGTTTAAATCAGATGTAGCAAATCTACCACCATCAAGTTGAACCATTGGTCTCAAATCTGGTGGAATTACAGGTAAAGCTTCTAAAATCATCCACTCTGGGCGATTTCCTGATGTAATAAATGCTTCAACTGTATCTAATCTTTTAATTATTTTTTGTCTTTTTGCTCCATTTGCTTTTTCAAGTTCTTTTCTTAATTCTTTTTCTAATTTTTTAAGATCTACTTTAGCAAGTAATTCTTTAATTGCTTCTGCACCCATTCCAACTCTTAATGAATCACTACCATATTTTTCTAAAGCTTCTCTATACTCTTTTTCATTTAATATATCACAAACTTTAAATGCAGTATCTTTAGCATCAAGAACAATATATGATGCATAATATAATACTTTCTCTAAAGCTTTTGGAGATATGTCAAGTAAAGTACTCATTCTTCCTGGAATTCCTTTGAAAAACCAGATATGTGAAACAGGACAAGCAAGCTCTATATGTCCCATTCTCTCACGTCTTACTTTTTTCTTAGTAACTTCAACGCCACATCTGTCACAAATTATTCCTTTATATCTAACTTTTTTGTATTTACCACAATAGCATTCCCAGTCTTTTGTTGGTCCAAAAATCTTTTCACAAAATAGTCCGTCTCTTTCTGGTTTAAGTGTTCTATAATTGATAGTTTCTGGTTTTTTTACTTCTCCTTTTGACCACTCTCTAATTTTTTCTGGAGAAGCAAGTCCGATACTTATTCTATCAAAATTATCCATATCTTGCATTTTATTAATCCCCCTTACACCTTTTTACTATTCTTCATAGTCATTATAATCATCTAATTCATAATCAGAAGTGCCTTGATTTAATTCTTCATTTGTTAATTCTCCGTCTTCTTCAACTGACATTCCATCTTCTTCAGATGAAAGACTAGTCATCATATCACTTGGAACAATAGCATCATTATCATCTTCAATTGATTCTTTTAATTCAACATGCTCATCTTGCTTATATAATTTTAAATCTAAAGCTAAACTTTGTAGCTCTTTTGTTAAAACTCTAAATGATTCTGGTATTCCTGGTTTTGGTATACTTTCGCCTTTAACTATTGCTTCATAAGTTTTTAAACGTCCAACAATATCATCTGATTTAACAGTTAATATTTCTTGTAAAATATATGATGCACCATAAGCTTCAAGTGCCCAAACTTCCATTTCACCGAATCTTTGTCCACCAAATTGAGCTTTACCTCCAAGTGGTTGTTGAGTAACTAATGAGTAAGGTCCAATTGAACGAGCATGGATCTTATCTTCAACCATATGATATAACTTAAGCATATACATATATCCAACTGTAACTTTTCTATCAAATGGTTCTCCTGTTCTACCATCACGAACTAAGAATTTACCATCAGGATCTAATCCTTTCTGCTCAAACAATTCTCTAATTTCAGACTCTTTTGCTCCGTCAAATACTGGTGTAGCTATCTTCCATCCATATAGACTTGCAATATAGCCTAAATGAACTTCTAACACCTGACCAACATTCATACGTGATGGAATACCAAGTGGATTTAATAGCACTTGTAAAGGTGTACCATCTGGTAAGAATGGCATATCTTCTCTAGGTAATATACGAGAAATACATCCCTTATTACCATGACGTCCAGCCATTTTATCACCAACAGATATTTTTCTCTTTTGTGCTATATATATTCTTACTACTTTATGTACTCCAGCGGCTAATTCATCACAGTTATCTCTTGTAAATATCTTTACATCAACAACTGTACCAGATTCACCATGAGGTACTCTTAAAGAAGTATCTCTTACTTCTCTTGCTTTCTCACCAAATATTGCTCTTAATAATTTTTCTTCTGCTGTAAGTTCAGTTTCACCTTTTGGTGTAACTTTACCAACAAGTATATCTCCTGGAACAACTTCTGCTCCAATACGAATTATTCCGTTTTCATCTAAGTTCTTAAGTGCAGCTTCACCAACTTGAGGTATATCTTTTGTAATTTCTTCTGGTCCAAGTTTTGTATCTCTAGCTTCACAATCATAATCTTCAATATGAATAGAAGTTAATACATCGTCTTTAACCAAATCTTCAGAAATTAATATAGCATCCTCATAGTTGTATCCTTCCCAAGTCATAAATCCAATAAGTAAGTTCTTACCTAAAGCCATTTCTCCATTTTGTGTAGAAGGACCATCAGCTATAACTTCACCTTTCTTTACTTTTTCACCTTTCTTAACGATAGGTTTTTGTGTAATACAAGTACCAGCATTTGATCTTTGATATTTAATTAGATTATATTCATCTTTTCCAACTTTTGTATCAACAACAATCTTATCTGCACTAACAAATGATACAACACCATCATTTTTAGCAACAATAACAATACCTGAGTCAACTGCGGCTTTATATTCAATTCCAGTTCCAACAATAGGACTATCTGTTTGAATTAAAGGAACAGCTTGACGTTGCATGTTTGCACCCATAAGTGCTCTATGTGCGTCATCGCTTTCAAGGAAAGGTATCATAGCTGTTGCAACAGATACAAGTTGCTTTGGAGATACATCCATTAAATCAACTTTATCACTTTCAACTTCTTCAATTAAATCTCTAAATCTTACTTTTACTCTTTTATTTACAAATTTATTATCTGCATCAAGTGGTTCGTTTGCTTGCGCAACAATATATTTATCTTCCTCATCAGCAGTCATATATCTAATTTCATCTGTAACAACACCTGTTGCTTTATCTACAATTCTATATGGTGTTTCAATAAAACCATATCTGTTTATTTTAGCAAATGTAGATAATGAAGATATAAGACCAATGTTTGGACCTTCTGGAGATTCAATAGGACAAAGTCTACCATAATGAGTATGATGAACGTCACGAACTTCAAATCCTGCTCTTTCTCTAGATAGACCACCAGGTCCTAATGCAGATATTCTTCTTTTATGAGTAAGTTCTGCAAGAGGATTTATTTGATCCATAAATTGAGACAATTGAGAACTTCCAAAAAATTCTCTTAATGCTCCAACAACAGGTTTGATGTTAATTAATGTTTGTGGTGTTGCAACATCTAAATCTTGTGTTGCCATTCTCTCACGTACGACTCTTTCAAGTCTTGCAAGACCAATTCTAAATTGATTTTGTAATAATTCACCAACACATCTAACACGTCTATTTCCTAAATGATCTATATCATCTGTTGAACCAAGACCAAATCTTAAATTCATAAAATAGTTTATTGATGCCATAATATCATCAAGTGTTGCGCATTTAACAACTAATTTTTCTCTATTTAGTCTAATTTGCTTTCTTAATTCTTTTTCATCAGCATCTCCAACTTTTTCTAATAATTCTTTTAAAGCTGGTAAATAAACTTCTTCTTTAATTATATCTTTATCTATATCAATACCTAAGTACTTAGATATATCTACTGTGTTATTTCCAATTATTTTTATTCTCTTTTCATCTCTTGTAATATATACTACATTAATACCAGAGTGTTTTATCTTTTGTGCAACTTCTTCTGTAATTACTTCACCAGCAGAAACTAAAATTTCTCCATCTTCATTAATTACATTTTCAGCTGCTATTTCTCCAACAGTTCTTTCAGCTATACTTAACTTTTTATTATATTTGTATCTTCCAACTCTAGCCAAATCATATCTTCTTGGTTCGAATAATAGTCCAAACAATAATGATTTTGCTGTATCAACATGTAATGGTTCATTAGGTCTTATTTTCTTATATATTTCTAGTAAAGCTTCATCTTGTGTTTTTGCCATATCTTTATATAGGTTTTCATTAATCAAATCATCTTCAAATAAATCCATTATTTGTTGATCTGTTTCAACTCCTAAAGCCCTAATTAAAGTTGTAAGTGGAACTTTTCTTGTTCTATCAACCCTTGCAGAATATACATCTGAAGAATCTGACTCAAGTTCAATCCAAGTACCACGAATTGGCATGATAGTTCCAGAATATAAAAATTTACCTGTCTTATCTCTTTGCGCATCAAAATATACGCCTGGTGATCTAACAAGTTGTGAAATTACAACTCTTTCGGCACCATTTATCAAGAAGGTACCACTATCTGTCATAACTGGTAAATCACATAAAAAGATCTCTTGCTCTTTTATTTCACCAGTTTCACGGTTTATTAATCTAACTTGTACTTGTAATCTTGAAGAATAGCTTGTATTTCTTGCTTTTGCTTCTTCAATAGTGTACTTTGTTTCATCTTCTAGTCTATAGTCAACAAATTCTAATAATAAATTACCAGAAAAGTCACTAATAGGTGAAGCATCAGATAAAACATCTTTAAGTCCAGATTTTAAAAACCAATCGTAAGATTGTTTTTGGATATCAATTAGGTCTGGTAAATCAACGACCTCCTTGATACTTGAAAAGCTCATTCTTGTTGCTTTTCCGTTTTTTACTTCATGAATACGACTCATTTCCATACCCCCAACTGCGCTTAAAAAAGGCAACAAAAAGTCAAACTAGTTTACATAATTTTTAAAATTTTCAACTAATTTGATTATTTTCATATACCTTTCTTTTAACTATTTTTTATGATTTTTTCCAACTATTTCAACCATCCTTTGCATCATAGTTTACATAGTAATTTCAATTAGAAATAACATTTGTTCTATTATATCATAAGAAAAAAATAGTGTCAACAAAAAAATCCACATTTTTAAAATTTATAAATGTCAAAAAAACACCTAAAAAGGTGTTTCTTATTTATATGTTTCCTTCTTTTAATCTATCTGCTCTATCTGCTGCAATTAAAGCTTCAACCATTTCATCAATATCTCCATTTAAAAAAGTCTCTAATTGATAAATTGTATAATTAATTCTATGGTCAGTAACTCTACTTTGTGGGTAATTATATGTTCTTATTTTTTCACTTCTTGCACCACTACCAACTTGAAGTCTTCTAGTATTAATTCTTTGACTATCACGTTCTTCTATTTGTTTTTCATATAGCTTTGAACGTAGCATTTTCATTGCAGTTTCTTTATTTTGAAGTTGAGATCTTTCATTTTGACAAGAAACTACTATCCCTGTTGGAATATGAGTTATTCTAATTGCAGATGAAGTCTTATTTACGTGTTGTCCACCGGCTCCACTAGCTCTATATGTATCAATTCTTAAGTCATTTTGATTAATCTCTATTTCTACATCCTCAACTTCTGGTAAAACAGCAACTGTTGCAGTAGATGTATGAATTCTTCCACTTGCTTCTGTTTCTGGAACACGTTGTACTCTATGTACTCCACTTTCAAATTTTAGTCTACTATATGCACCTTTACCTTTGATCATAAAGGAAATTTCTTTTATTCCTCCAATTTCAGTTTCATTTATATCTATTATTTCAACTTCCCATCTTTTAAGTTCTGCATACATTGTATACATTCTATAAAGGTTATGTGCAAATAATGCCGCTTCTTCTCCACCAGCACCAGCCCTTATTTCTATTATAACGTTACTATCATCATTTTCATCTTTAGGAAGTAATAAAATTTTTAATTCTTCTTCAAGAGCTGGTATCTTTTCTTTTAAAGAATAATATTCCTCAGAAGCTATTTCTTTTAGTTCAGGATCATCCATAACTGCTTTTGCACTTTCCATATCTTCTACTACTTTTTTATATTCTAAATATTTATCTACTACATCTTTCATACTAGATTGCTCTTTTACATATTTTCTCCAACTTGCTTGATCAGCAATAACATCTGGATTTGATATAAGATCAGTTAGTTCTAAATATTTTTTATATAATGATTCTAATTTTTCAAACATACTATTCTCCATTCTATCTAAAATTCTACCATAATATTTTAACACATTTTAATTGCTTTTTCAACTATATTTAGTTCTCTTTCTTTTTACATAAAAAAAGATGGATTTACTCCATCTAAAACTTATTTATCAAACTTAATTATCTTCATTTAATATTTTTAATTGAGCTTCAAGCATTGATTGTACTTTTATTTTATAAATTTGCATTTCCTTTTTCTTTGTTTCTATATCAACTTCCGCTTTAATTATTTGTCTTTGTAATTCTTCTAATCTATTTTGAGCGCTAACCTCAGCACTACTTTTCATACTTTCTGCAGCCTTTTGGGCTTCAAGCTTTATACTATCTGCTTCTGTTTGAGCATTTTCTACTGTTTTATCTATTCCAGCTTCAAGCGCACTATAATAGTCAACTGATTGTTGTAGTGTTTGAACCTGTCCCCTAAGCTCATTATTCTCTTTATATAACTTTTCATAATCACTCATAACCAAAACAAGGAAGTCTTCAACATCTTTTATATCATATCCACCTAGTTTTGCTTTTTTAAAAACCTTATTATCTATATCAATTGGTGTTAGCATAACACATATCCTCCTTACTTAAATATAAAAACAGGTCCAAAGACCTGCTTTTTATGCATTAATTACTTAAGCCAAGAAAAAGATTGTCTTTGTTCTTGTTGTTGTTTATTTAATTGTGCATTTTCTAAATCATTTTGTATCTCAACAGTTCTAGGAGTCATTAAATAGATTAGACTAGAAACTTTTTGTATATTTCCTTCAATCATAAATGTAGCTCCACTTAAGAAATCAAGAACACGTCTTGCATCTTCTTTTCCAACATTCTCAAGATTTATAATTACAGATTTTTTACTCTTAAGATATGTTCCTACTTCTTCTACATCATTGTAGCATGTTGGTTGTGTTATAACCATTTTAGAAGAAGACATTCCATTATTAACAGAAATAACCTTAGTTGGTCTATTATTAGCATCTTCAACTTCTCTTACTGAAGCTCTTGCTCTACTTCTAGCACCACCTTGTTGACTATACATATCTGCATCATCATCAGTCTCTTCTATATATTCATCATCATTGTAATTCTCATCGTATCCATCTTCGTAAACTTCATCTTCGTTACCACCAATTCCAATTACTTTTAAAAACTTATTTACAAATTGTGCACTCATATAAAATAACCCCCTACGATATCTTTAATCTTTAAACATATTAAAGCCGCTAATATCTTTGTTTTAAACTTTATCACAAATATATTCATTTGTCTATACTTTAATATATTTGTAACATAATTTTAACTAAAATATGACATTGGATTAACAGCTGTTCCATTTACTCTTACTTCAAAATGTAAATGAGCTCCATAAGAATTTCCTGTATTTCCGCTATATCCTATAACTTGTCCTTGTGTAACAGTTTGTCCTACACTTACATTTACACTAGATAAATGTCCATATAATGTATAAAGCCTATTCCCATTTGAATCCACACCATTATCTAGCATAATATAGTTACCATATCCAAGACCATTTGCTGTAGAAAATGAATGGTCTTTATATCCTCCAGAAGTATATGGACCATTTGGATCATTTGTAACTGTTACTGCACGAATTACAGTTCCAGACGCAGCTGCAAATACTTGTGTTCCTATTGAAACACCAATATCTGTTCCTGAATGCCAAGACTGATATCCACCAGGATTATACCAACCAAACCCTGCTGTTATATAAGAGCTAGTTGTTGGCCATAAGAAAATACCTGAAAAATAACCATTATTTTGATTGCTTTGTGAAGCTTTAGCAATTTCTTCTTGTAATTTTGCTTCTGCTTCTTCTTGCTCGTCAAGTAAAACTTTTGATGCAGCTAAAAGCATTGTTTTTGAAGAATTTAAACTATCAACTTTCTCTTGTTTTTCACTTTTTATAGATTCTAATTCACTAGATGACTTTTCATAGTCATAGCTAAGTTGTTCTACAGATAATTTTCCCTCTTCAATACCATTTTTTAGGTAATCTACATATTCTTTTTGTGTTTTCATATTGCCAATTAATGATTGGTCATATTCTAATATACTAGTATATACATTTAGCTTTGAAAAGAAATCTCCAATTCCATCTGATGAAACTAATATTTCAAATACACTTGGAATTCCATTTTCATATATTGTTCTTAGTCTTGTTGTATATACATCTTGTGCACTATTATATAATTGCGCTGAATTTTGTAAATCTTCTTGATACTGTGTTACTTGTGAATTAATTGTATCAATTTGTGTTTGTAGCTCAGTAATTTTATCTGTATATGTAGCAATTTCAGAATCAAGTACAGCAATTTCATCTAAATACCCCTCAACTTCATCTTCTACAGCGCTTATTGCACTAGCATTTTGACTTATTTGATTCTTTATACTATTTAATTCATTTCTTGCATCTGAAACAGCATCTGCAAAACAAACATAATTAACATTAAAACTTATCGATATAATACCAAAGGTCATTAAAAGTCGTTTTAAGCTACCCCTTTTCATTAATATCTCCCCCTCTTATAATATTGTAAATGATATACTAGGGAAAAATTGTAATGGATCTACTCTTTGACCATTTTCCCTAACCTCTAAATGTAAATGTGGACCAGTTGAGTTACCTGTAGTTCCAACATAGGCAATTAATTGTCCTTTTTCTACTGTTTCTCCCTCTTTTACAACTAATGAACTACAATGTCCATACAATGATATGTATGAAGAATTATTATCTGTACATTCTCCATGATTTATAATTATATAATTACCATATCCATAATTACTATATCCTGAAGTTGTAACAACTCCAGATTGAATAGCATAAATTGGTGTACAATTTATATTTGCACCAGCTATATCTGTACCAGTATGAGCACTTCCTGCTGGGTCTACCAAATTATATACCTCACCAAAACTTGTTGTAATTGTTGTAAATCCTGGTGTAGGATAAAAGAATTCAGTTCCTGTAAAAGTACTTGCAGTACCGTTTTGTATTTGTTCTGCTACTTCATTAATAACTTTTGCAACTTCATTATCTATATCTGAAATAGCCTGTTTTCTCTTTTCTGTAAGTAGTTTAGACGCTTCTTCAAGTTCTGAAATTTGAGTTTCAAGCTCACTCATTTTGTCTACTTTCTCTTGTCTTTTATCTTCTAACTCTGCTTTAACATCTTCTAAACCAGTTTTTAAAGCATCAAGTTGTTTTCTTTCTAATTCAATATCGCCTTTTATATAATTTATATAGTTTTGTTTATCTTGATAGCTATTCATAAGTGTTTTATCGTGATCTAATATCATACTATATAAATTTAGTTTTATCATCAAATCTGTAAAACCATTTGATGTAATTATTATTTCAAAAATACTAGGCATTCCATTTTCATATATTGATCTTAATCTATTTGCATATGTACTATTAACTATGCTATACTCTTCATTTGCATTTGCTAAATCATCATCTAACTCTTCAAGTGTTGTTTCAACTTCATCAATATCATTTTGAATACTATCTAAGTTTTTAGCATAAGCTAAAACTTCGCTATCAATTTCTGCTACATCATATGCATATAACGCAAGTTCTCTTTCAACACCTGTTAGTTTTGAAGCATTTTCTAATTGTTCTTGCTTTACTGCTTCTAATTGTTCTTCATAATTTGCTAAATTATCAGCTCCATATACTATTAATGAATTAGATAAAAATACTATACAAATAATAATTATTATCCTTCTTTTTATCTTTTTCACTTAAACTCCTCCTATGCTTTTAAATATTTTTTAAGTGATATTGCACTACCAAAAATACCTATAAATAAACCAAGTGCTACATATGCAATTAAAATTTGATACCAAATTGTAGAATAAGGTATAAACTTAAATACTCCTAAAGCATAACTTGAATTTAAACTAGCATATATATATACGTAAACTATAGATATTATTATAAATGAAATTAGAGCAGACATAATTCCCATTATTGCACCTTCAACTATAAATGGTTTAACTATAAAACTATTTGTAGCTCCTATGTAACGCATAATAAATATCTCTCTTTTATTTGAATATACAGCAAGTTTAATTGTATTTGATATTATAAATACACTTACAACTAATAATACTATTCCAACACCAAGTAAGAAGTAGTTTGCAACCTTTGAAATTGAAATAACAGCTTCAATTGTATCAGCATTATATTTTACATTATATATTCCGTCAATTTTTTCTACAGCTTCTTTTATAGTCTCAGCTTCTTCAATATTTGTAAATTTAACTATAAATGATGCTGGAAAAATTTCTAAATCTTCAAGTCCTTCTAAGAAATAGTCTTGATCTTTAAATTGCTCTTTTGCATCTTCATATGCTTCAGATTTACTCATATATTGAATTTCAGATACACCAGGTATTAATCTTATTTCATCTTCCATATAGGCTACATCTTCATCTGTAGCTTTATCTTCAATAAACGCTTGTAAACCTTGTTCAAGTCTTAAAGTCTCAACATTTTTATTTACATTTTGTAGTATAATTATAAAAATACCAAGTATTAACATAGTTGCACAGATAATAAGCATAGTAGAGATTGTCTTAGAGCCATGTTTATTTAAATTATTATAACCTTCTTTAATTAAATAAGTATTTGTTGTCATCTAGTACACTCCTCTCGCTTCATCTTTAATTATTTTACCATGATCAAGTGCAATAACTCTTTTATTTAGAGTATCCACTATATCCTTAGCATGTGTAACAACTAAAATTGTTGTACCTCTTGCATTAATTTCTAGTAAAGTTTTAAAGATTTCTTCTGCTGTTTTAGGGTCTAGATTACCTGTAGGCTCGTCTGCAATTAGTATAGGTGGTTTTGTTGCAAGAGCTCTTGCAAGCGCAACTCTTTGCTGCTCTCCACCAGATAATTGATTTGGATAAAATTTTTCTTTTCCAGATAGTCCAACCATTTGTAAAACAGTTTTAAGTTGTGTTTTTATTTCCCTTTCAGATGCTTCTATTACTCTTAAAGCAAAAACAATATTTTCTTCAACTGTTCTGTCATATAATAGTCTAAAATCCTGAAATACAAATCCAATTTTTCTTCTTAAATAAGGGATATCCTTTTTCTTCATTCTTGTTATATCTTTTCCCTCAACAAGAATTTTTCCAGATGTTGGATCTTCCTCTTTTATTAAAAGTCGTAAAAATGTAGATTTTCCTGAACCTGATGGCCCAACTAAAAATGCAAATTCACCTTTGTTTATTTTCAAAGTAACATTATCTAAAGCAACGATGCCATGATCATATTTTTTTACTATATTTACAAATTCTATCATTCGTATTTTCCTTTCATATATCTATACACTCTTCCATTAAAATATTATCATAAAACAAAATAATTGTCTACCTTGTTCTATAAGTTTTGCATTTCTTTAAGTACCTTACGTATAATATTTTCTACACTATCATCACTTAAGTCTAATCTTGAAATAACTTCTTTAATTTGTCTTTGATTATATCCTAACACTTCAAGTGCAGTAATTGCCTCCTCAATATTTTTAGAATTATTCTGTTTTAAAGTTATACTAACTTTTTCAGTCTTATCTTTTAAAACTTTATCTTTAAGTTCAAAAATAATTTTTTGTGCCATTTTAGGACCAATACCTGGTACACTCTTTAAAGCTGCAACATTTTCTGTAGCTATTGCTACACCTAAACTTTCTACATCTACATTAGATATTATGCCAAGTGCTACTCTTGGTCCTACTCCACTTACAGTAATAAGTTTTTTAAAAAACTCTAGACTTTCACTTGTCTTAAATCCAAAGAGCCTCATATCATCTTCTCTAACATTTAAGTATGTATATATTTTTATATTATCTCCTAAATTTAATGATAATATGTCTGATTCTGGCATATTTATCTCATAACCTATATTATTTACATCTATTATTATCTTATCTTTATATATACTGTCAACTTTTCCATTAAAAAAAGCGTACATTTCTTTCACCTCAAATTATATTTTACACAAAAAAATTTTTAAAGTCAATTTATTCTCATATTATCCACAATATCCATAATATTTTCATAATTTCCACACATTACTTTATCTATAAATTCTTTTTTATCATCATAATCCACATTTTCCTTAGTTAAAATAATCTGAACTTTATTCTTTTCTTTCTTTTCATAATTTAAAAACCAGTAATTCTCCATAACAAAGCATATACACCATATACCAATAACGGATATTACAAATATAATATAATCCATATAAATCACCTGCTATATTATATGAAAACAAATTTTTAACGTTAAAAAAGAACAGGTACAAAAATTTGTACCTGTTCAATTATTCTAGAAGCTTCTTTTAACTTTGAATTTAATTGAGTAAAACACCCTATTTGTATCAAACAAAAGATATGCAAAATTCTCATCAAATTCCTCAGGCTTTACTTCTAGAATTTTGTTTACCCTCATTATGTCTCCATCGTCGGCAATAAAAATCTTAGAAGCTTTTAAATCTCTTTTAAGAAGATCTACACCCTTCGGTGCTTGATTATAAGGTTTATACTTTTCATCCAATAATTGACTTAAGTCAATCATTTGACATGTGTATTCCTCATCATCAGCTCCATAAAGGATAACTTGTCCATCCTCAACTACTATCTCTTTACTTCTAGTGAAGATTCTAGAAAGAATTGAAGATTTTTCCTCTCTTTGAGATTTCTTTTCAGCCTTTTGTGCTTCTTTCTCTTCAATTTTTTTTCTGTTTTCTTCTTTTTTTAGGTTGATTTTAGCATTTTTCTTTTCTAAAGTTGTACCATTGTACATAAAGCTATTAAATGCTTTTTTTCCTCCTAAAACAAGATTTTCAGATTTTAAAAATAATTCCTTTGCCATATTCATCGGCTCCTTTCTAATAATTATTAAAATAGTCAAATTTAATGGCGTATCAACAGCCTATCAAATTTGACAGGCAATATAACAATATTAACCTATCATAATTATACCACATTTATATATTTATGTCAATTTATTATGTTTGAAATTATACTAAAAAACAAGATAAACTAAATATTTAGTTTATCTCTTGTTATTATTTTTTCAACGAGTAAAATATGACTATCATTTAAGCCTCCATTAGAACTAAAAGAAGTTTGTACCAAGTTTTTTTCAAGACCTACATAGTCTGAAAAAAAATCATCATCAAGTATTACAAAATTTTTCACTTTACTATGATTGCTAAGCCATTCTCGTATTTCTTTTCCTCTTTTATCTCCATAGTTTTTTGTTTTATCTAAGATACCTAAGTCATATTTTTTAAATACTCTTTCTATTGTCTGCATATCTGCAATTTTCCATGAAGATGTAATAACAATCTTTAAATTAAATTTTGAGACAATCTTTTTTAAGACAACCATGCACTTAGGATCAAAAAATTCTTCTCGTTCTAGTCTTTTTTTCTTTTTTTCATATAATGAAGTTAAATATTCGTGTGAATTTAAAACACCATCAACATCTAGAAATAATACATTCATAGAATCACCTCTTATTATACAATTTTTATCATTATATCACAGTAAATAAAAAAAATAACCTGCAAATGCAGATTATTCATTTTTATTATTTTGCAATAATTCATTGTAATGCTCTAAAGAAGCTTTTTTATCTTTAACATTCATTTCAAGTGATTTTAAAAATTCTGTTCTATTATCTTCATTTACTCTATTACTTTCCATATCAAACTCTCCTTATTTTTATATTTATCTAATTACATATGAATACATAGTATTAATCATTCTTCACAGGTATAAAATTACTTGCAAATTTATACTTATCTCTATTTCTAATATATAAGTATCCAATAAAGCTAAATGTAACTGCTCCCACAAAATTTACGATCAAATCTTTCATTGTGTCTATAATACCAATATCCAAGTATCCGCCATTAATAATAATTTGGCCGTCACTAGTATTTATTTGTGTAGATTCAATATCGTTTATTCTTACCGGTGTGTTGCTTTTATTTGGATCTAATTCTACAGTAGAAATACTTGTTACTATTCTATCTTTTTGCATATCTGTTCTTAGATATGTATCAGCTGTATATTCAAAAAATTCCCAAAGCACTCCAATAGTCATAGAAAAACAAAATGCAACTATAGCAACAAATATAGGTGATAGGTTTATTTTCTTACTATTCTCATTTAATATATCAACTAAAGAAAAACCAATTCCTGCCGCTAAAAAGCCATTAATAGTATGAAGAATTGTATCCCAATGTGGAATTATACCATAGAAATTGTTAATCTCACCTAATATCTCAGCAGAGAAAATAAATAGATAAATAATACTCTCTAAAACTGATGGTAATGTTATCTTTAACTTATATTCAATAAAAGTTGGAACTGTAAATAATATTAAAGATAATAAACATAAAGCTGCATTATTCCAATCTCCATGAATTATTTGAAGTACCATACATAAAAGAATTAATGCTCTTAATATAAAATATACAAGCAAAGAACTCTTCTTTGTTTCTTTATATTTTTCTTTAAGACGTTTTATATATTTACTCATTGTATCATCCTCACAATACAATTATACAAAAGCTAATTAAATAAAGCAATAGAAAACAAAAAAGCTAGGTAAAAAAACCTAGCTACTTTGGCTCCTCAAGTAGGGCTCGAACCTACGACCCTTCGGTTAACAGCCGAATGCTCTACCA
>CALXES010000003.1 GCA_944387385.1 uncultured Clostridia bacterium
ATATTATACTAAAAAAAAAATAAAAAAGCAAGTTAATGTTCTTGAAATTTACATTAAATATGATATAATAAAAATCAATAAACTATTAGTTTTTAAAGGGGTACTATATGAAATACAAAAACTATTATGCAATATTAGAAGTAAACAGAAAAAGTTCTGATCAAGATATAAAATTAAATTTTAGGAGACTAGCAAAAGAATACCATCCTGATAAAAACAAGACACCAGGAGCAGAGGAAAAATTTAAAGATATAAATGAAGCATATGCCGTATTAATGGATCCAGAAAAAAGAAGAAAATATGATAGACAAGTGGCAAAATATGGGTATGGATTTGCAAATATTGAATCTAGCTTACAAGATGTAAAATACGAATTTAAATCAGGAGCAAATGTTTTTAATGATCTTCTAAGTCAAATCTTAGGTTTTAAGAAAGATAATAACTCACAAAGCACCTCTGATGACATAGATTCACAAGATAGAAAACAAAAGCCAATAAAAGGAACAGATATAGTTACTCACTTAGATGTAACACTTGAAGAAGGCTTTTTTGGTGCAGAAAAGAAAATTGCTATTAAAGCATATAAAACAGGAATGAAAACCTTCTCTGTAAAAGTTCCAGTGGGAATAAAAAATGGAGATAAAATAAGACTTGCAGCTTTAGGTAACCCTGGAAAAAATGGTGGTAAAAATGGAGATTTAATAATTCATGTTAAACTACTTGAAGACGATGAATTTAAAGTGTCAGGTTTAGATTTGATAAAAGAAATAAATGTAACACCTGCTGTTGCCGCACTTGGTGGAAAATACAAATTACAAGTTATGGATGAAAAGCTATTTGTATCTTTACCAAAGCACTTAAGAGATGGTGAAGTAGTAACAGTACCAAATAAAGGATATATTGCAGAAGATGGCTCAAGAGGAGACTTAAATTTGAAAGTTCATATTGATTTACCAGACGATATATCTGAAAGAGAAGAAAAATTATACGAACAGATTCTAAAAATAGAAAGAAAAAGAGAAGAATTTAACTATTAAAAAAGAATACATAAATCATGTATTCTTTTTTATTTAAACATCTTGTATGTATTATCGATCTTTACAAGCTGTGTTTTTACATATTTTGGAAAATAATCTTCATAATCCTTATAATTTGAAAAAAATCTTATATGCGATGCATATATCTTTTTTACATTTAGCTTTGACGTATCTCTTAAGATATCTTTTGTTCTTCCATGATAGTTTCTAAAAGAGTTAAATCTCTTTTTAGGATATCCAGCATCTATAAGGACCGCTTCACTTCCCCATACGAAATCTTTTAATTCTTCTGAATACTTTGCTATATCTGAAGTATACACAAACCATTTATCCTTTATCTGTATTTTCGTAGCATATGATTCTCCTCTATGAATTGTTTTACAAAAAGTAAATTTTGCATCATCTATTTTCATCATAAACTTCTCATCTAACACATGAATATTAAATACGCCCTTAAATTCAGTAATGATATTATATACTATACTTTTATGCGGCAAAACAACATCAACCACTACTTTTTTCTTATGTGTTAAATTATATATGTACAGATATAATGCTAATGAAAGTAAAGATAAGTTATGATCTACATGATTATGTGATATTATAATTAGTATATTACTTAAATCAATCTTTCCTTCTTTTACCATTCTTATAAATTTTGAAAAAACGCCAGCTCCAAAATCTAAAAAAATATGTTGATTAAACCCTTCAAGCATATAACAAGTACTCTTACATTTTCCAAAAGTTCGTATATTTGGGGAATAATTACCAAGAACATAAAATTTGAAATTATTCATCATATCCAATCACATCCTATAAATTATTATTTGATTATCTTTTGCAAATATGCGTTATATATTATATCACCTTTGTCAAAAAATACAAAAAATTGGTAAGAATTTTATCTTACCAATTTCTTTTTTAATATTCTTATATCTTCACCTACAAATCTACAAATCATAAAATCGCCTACAAATCTTGAAAAAATTCTCTCTTCATACTCTCTTTTTATTTCTTGTGGTGTTAAGTTTGTAGATATTAAAATTTTTTTATTTTTTAGAAGTCTTGTATTTAAAATATTAAATAATTCACTAAATTTAGCTCCATTCATTGCCTCAGTTCCCAAATCATCTATTATTAATAAATCCACATCAAATATTTTATCATACTCTTCTCTTTCTGCTTCTGTTTTATTAAATTTAAATTTATAATCAACCATTTTATCAAGTAAAATTGGTGCTGTTTGATAAATAACAGATTTACCACTCTTAAGTACTTCTGCAGCAACACAATTTGCTAAAAAAGTCTTCCCTAGTCCTGTACTACCTGTAAACAAAAGATTTTTTTGCTGTGGATCATCTAAATTATGCGAAAAATTATATGCAAGTCTTCTTATTCCATCTATATTTTCAAGTGGAGATTTCTCTATTCCATACTTCTCCTTGTCATTTGTTGATGAATAATATCCAAAATCAAAAGTCTCAAAATTTTCATCTTTAATTTTAAACATATTAGATTGCTTAAAAGACTCATTAATTAACTCTTGATTAAAACAACTACACATCTTATTTCCAATATATCCTGTATCATTACATTTAGTACACTCATACTTTGGTTCAAAATCTCTTTTTGAAAGACCAATTCTTGCTAGCTGTTCTTCATATTCTTTATTTAACTTATTGAGTTGTAAAGTTAGATTTTCTTGCTCTATCTGTCTTGTAAAATCATCCGAAAAAATTCTAGACTTAATAGATTTTAATGAAATCTTATTAATTTTATCTTCGATTTGTGCAAGTTTAGGATTCTCGTCATATACATTCTTTTTAAAGTGTCTTGCATCACTTTGAGCTTTCTGCCTCTTTACACTATAATCTCTTTCTACTTTTCTATAAACACTACTTTGCATATGACTCCCCTCCTTTATATATCATCATAAAAGTCATCTGTATTATCATACTCTCTTTGTGAATAACTTTGATAACTCTTTTTTCTTGAATCAGATACTGTTCTTTTTATCTCTGACTTTTTCTCTGGTAAAGATTTAGGACTTTCATTTTCTTCAATTTCTTGTACTGTTTTAAATCCCTTTTTATACCAACTTGTAATAATTGCATCAATATACTTTATTGATGGATTTGTTGTAGATGTACTCCTTTTTAGTCCCTCTTCAATAATATCAAAATCATAACCATATTCTTCTATCCATTTTTTTACATATACTTCTTCATATTTAGATAAGCTTCTACCAAGATTTAAAGCTCTTGAAATCTTCTGTTTTATTTTATTAAACTTATCATAATTATCTAAAAAGCTTTCTAGTTCTTCAAATGTTCTTACACCGCCATTATGCCAAGTCTCTGCAACTGCAAAAACATATTTTCTATTTAAAGCTTTTCTCTCTTTACAGTACTGAAAAAGTGCTATCATTACTTCTTCTGAAAAAGAGTACATATTAAATAAATTTCCAATATCTGTACTCCAATTAAAGGTCATAAGTCCATTAAAAAAGCTCTCGCAAATGGCATCGACCGCAGCTTTTCTTTTTTCATCTATAACATTTTCATATTTTTTCTGTCTATTATCAAATTTAGGAGTATATGATTTATTTATTTCCATTTCTTTTAAGTCTATTACTACAACACCTCTTGTTGTTTTTTGAAGAAGTCCTTCTGCCTGTAATACCTCGACACTTGTTTTTACTTCATCATTTGATAGTCCTAAGTCCTTAACTATCATATCAGAATCAACATCAGCACCTTTTTTTAGCAAATACAAAATATACATATATACTTTTATATCATTCCCGCTTAAAGTTTTCATATTATTTTGAATAAATAAATCTGGCACTAAAGTATCTCCTAGTTCCAGTTTGTTTTTTTGAACAAATTTCATAAATAAATCTCCTACTTAACTGGGGTTCATTATATCACTTTTAGAGTTTTTTTTCAATATACTATTTTTCTACAATTTTTTATATATTGATTTTTTCATATTAAAACAATTTTCACTACAATATATTCTCCTAAACATCATAAACTTTATAATAATATATAATTTATCTATTATACTTTCTTCATTTATATTTAATAATATAAAAATAATTAAAGGTAGTATTAAATTAACAATAATATATAATCTTAGAGTATACGATATATTAAAACAAAAAACAAATTTAACTATTAAATAAACATACATAATACTAAATACAAGTGTTTTATAATCAATTATTCCAAGCCATCTATTTTTCTTATTATAATAATTAAATACTTCTTGTTTGTTAATTTTTTCCATAACTTTTTAAATCTCCCATAATTTGACAAATTTTAAACATAACAACAATACTTCCTATAAGTATTGGAATATATATATCTTCTTCTTTTTTTGATACTACTGGAATATAAATAATGATATAATTAAAAGTTTGAATTAAAAGATTAAAAACAAATATTTTTAGCCATATATAAAAATATATTTTTGATCTGTTGCTAATTAAACATAAAAACAAAATAGGTGATAAAATAATACATATATTTATAATAAAATATCTTACAGAAAAGAAAACAACAAGAGCTAATATAAAGATACAGACCATTATATCCTTAAGTCCATTTATTCCTCTTTTATCTGCAAACTTAAAAAAATCATCTAATGTAGAAATATTATCTTCTAAAAATCTGTAATCTATTTTTTCATTTGAAACCTCTTCTAAAAAGCTCTTTGTTATATCAGATAAAAAGTAATTAATATCAACAATTTCTTTACATATATCAAATGCATTTGAACTTATAATAGATATTATTATTATCTTAACTATAAAATAATATATATTATTTATTGATGTATTACTGTACAAAGAAATTATATTTTTAAATACATAATATAAAATAATACCAGAGATAATAGCATTTAAAATTAAAATAATATTGTTTATATTTTTACCTGTAGATAGTGACTTTAATGGCTCCTTACTAAAAATATCTATAGAAATTATAGAGATATTATCAATAAATTTGTACCCTTCTGATTTAATAGAAGAATAAAACACTGTTAAAATATCATTAAGATTATTAAATATGTTCTCCATTATTTAGCTACAGTCTCAATAAATTTAATAATAACATCTAACAGCCTTATTGCAGCATATCCAACAACACTATTTATGATTATCTGTTTTCCCATAATTAACTTTCTTTCGTCGCCAAAACTTAATTTTCTTATTAATATACCACTTGTAATACATACTCCCGCTATAGGTGTTGATATTTTTTCAAGATATCCTTGAATTTTGTTAAATGCTGAATTTATTTTTGTAACAAGACTTGGTGTAGATGAAGCAGCATATACACTAGATAAAAGTATACAATTGCAAGTTATTAACAATATACACATAATAAATCTATACTTCATAAGACCACCCTTTCAAAACATAGTGTGATTCAAATATATCTTTTTTTGCAAAACCAAGCTGTGAAAATGTATCTTTCAAAAATGAACGCTTTTCTCCCCACAAAAGTATCATAGTCACAAAATAATACATTTAAGAATATAATATTATGAAAAAACAAAATAGAAAAAAATATTTAGAATAAAATAATTTAGATTAAAATATTTGAATCACGGGTAATATACTAACACTCTATTTAAACTCTCACAATACTTTTTGACTAATGTTATAAAAGTAGTGCTTTTGCAAATAATAAATTGTAGAAATATTGTATTAAATAATTTAAAATTTGATATTTTTTTTATAATTTTGAAAAAATCTATTGACAAGGTCCCAAAATTGTAGTATTATATATGCGCAGTCAGTTGTGAAACTGATTGTAATATACTTTGTTGGGCCATTAGCTCAGTTGGCAGAGCACTTGACTTTTAATCAAGTTGTCCGCAGTTCGAATCTGCGATGGCTCACCATAAATGGGGCCCGTTGGTCAATCGGTTAAGACATCGCCCTTTCACGGCGGAGTGAGGAGTTCGACTCTCCTACGGGTCACCATTAAAAGTATATTGCCGGAATAGCTCAGTTGGTAGAGCAACGGTCTTGTAAACCGTAGGTCCTCAGTTCGAATCTGAGTTTCGGCTCCATTAAAAATGGTAAAGCAAGTAATCTTTTAAGGTTACTTGTTTTTTTATTGCTTTTTTTTCTAAATCATGTATCATTTTTATAGGAGGGATATATATGAAAAAAGATAAAACAATAATACTAACTTTGTCAATTATAATTATCGTTTTAGTTTTAGGATTACTAGGATATACTTGGTACAAATATCAGTCAGAAAAAGTACTATCTGATAGTTTAAAGCAAATACAACTCTTAAATGAAATTTATTCAGATTTTATATCTAAAAACAAAAAAGAAAACGCTACTATTACATTTGACAACAGTGCTTTAACTAACTTTATAACTAAAGAAATATATAGTAATAGTGATATAGAGAAATTAAAAGAACTAGAAATAAATCTTGAAAATCCGAATAAAACATTTACTTTTAGCATAATGTATGATGATATATCAAATTGTTTAACATTGTTTTTAAAAGAAAATGGTAGTAGTCATTCAATATCTAAAAATTATTACTTAAATCCTAGTCCATTTAATATAAATTATAAAACTAATAATATTAGTACAATTACTAATTAATAAATAAAAACACTTCATTTTTGAAGTGTTTTTTTTACATTATAACGTTTTTAGGATTAGTAATATTTTCAGTTATAAATCTAATAACCTTACCATTTTTTATAGTAGCTTCAGTAATTTTAGCACAAGGATAAGATGTGTTTTCATTTAATACACCTTTATCATCAAACACCATACCTGCTGTTGAAGTAATCATTATTCCTCCTAAAGCCTGTAAACAGGTTACGTGATAATGACCAAATTGAACAAAACATATATTATAATTTCTATTTTTTATAATAACGTTATCACTCATATTTTCAAACTGTTGCCACATTTCTTTTTCTATTTTATATGACTTAGTATATGCAAGCTTTCCTGTTCCGTGCTGAAGTCTTTTTACTACACCTTGTATTACTAAGTTTGCGACCATTTCATTTATATGATGGAATTCTATTCCTTTTTCACTAAGTCGTCTTTGCACTAAAATAATAGGATTAATCGAATCACCTTTTTCAAATGATAAGTCTCTTTCACCATTAATACAGTAATACTTAAATTCTGGATATTTTGAAAATAATTCTATGGCAATTTCTGCTTGTTCTTGAGCTGTTTTTGCTGTAAGATATAAGTCTTGCTTTTTATATGAAGGATGTCCTGCACATAAATCTCCAGCTATATGAACATTAGTAATCCCTTCTTTTTTAGCAAGTTCAAGAACATAATTTAGTGTATCCATATCACAAAATTTACTTCCAAGATAAATATCACTTAATTCTAGCCACTTTTCTGTTACTTCTTCCTTACTTGAAAAAGAAATTATCTCATAGTTGTTTTCATTAAACTTTGTTATATAATACGTATTATTTGCCTTATTATAATTAATATTTCCAGTTGCTGATATTAATTCTTCAATTTCTTCTTTACTTAGTTCTAATTCTTCAAGTGTACAAGCTTTGGTTCGCATTTTTGAAAGTGCATTAGTTGCTTTTTGTGAGGTTAAAAAATCTTCATTCATAATTATCCCTCCTCTTTCCAAGGATTATAAAATTCAATTTTTTCCTTGGCAATTTTGTCGCCAACTATTATAAGCTCTCTAAATACTCCACCTGTTTTTCCTGATATTCCCATTCTTTTTTCCAAATCACCATCATGCTGAAAATTACCTGGCATTATTATAGTAATTCCACTCATAGACAATGCATAAAAAGTATGAAAATGTCCAGCTTGTATGCTTCTTAAATTATATATCTTTCCTCCTATGTGTACATCATTTAAGTTACTTTCAAATACTCTTGAAAGATATACTTGTACCTTATATGACGCTGCTCTTGCTGCTCCACCTTGTAGATGAATTAATCTAAATACAATTCCAGCATGAATTATATTCCCTTCATATGCATTTAGATAGGTAAATCTTTTACCAATTTTTGCCATTTTGGCCTCAAGATACTTGATTGGATCTAATCCACCTTTCATACAGAAAGATTGATCATGATTTCCTGTACTAGCTATATACCAAAAGTCATATTTTTCAAGTATCGCCATCAACTCGTTTACTTGCTCAATAGCTTTATTTGATTTCAAATTATTCTCTTGACCTCTATATACACCAAAGCCATCAAGTAAGTCTCCTGAGATGTGTACAAATTCCACGCCTCTTTTTTTTGCCTCTTGGAGTGTTTTATCTAATCCTTGTTTATCAAAATTTCTACACCCAGTATGCAAATCTGATATCTCCAAAAGCTTAAGCTTAATTTCTTGTCCTTTACTTGGTGAATCTGAAATTTTAATATAAGCACTGTCTCCTGATGTAACTATATAATAAACATAATCACTTACTCTTGGATCATATTGTTCCTTTATATTATATCCAACATCTCTTAGATAAATTATATCCTCCATAGATAATCTTAGTTGCTTTAACGTGAGCTGATTTTTTTTCATCTTATCAATTATTTTGCTATAATTTTTCATAAAAATCCCTCCTTAAATTTAATTTTTAGGAAATCAAGCAAATATTCATTTAGCTCATCATAATTAACAACTGACCCAATTATATATTAAAAAAATTTGTGTGTCAATAAATTTTTTTGACATGAATTTAATATTAACAAATTGTAAAATATATGTTATAATTTGTCTGATTTTAGGAGGAAAATTATGTCAAAACTCTATTTTAGATACGGAGCAATGGGAAGTGGAAAAACTATTGATTTATTAAAGGTTGCATATAACTATAAAGAAAGAGGTCAAGAAGTATTAATATATACTGCAAAAATTGACGATAGATACGAAGTAGGAAAAGTAACTACAAGGATTGGAATACAATCAGATGCTTTACTTTTTGACAAAGAAACAAATATTTACAGAGATACAAAAAAACTAGATAGAAAACCTGATTGTATTTTAATAGACGAAGCTCAATTTTTAACAAGAAGACAAGTGTTACAACTTAGTGATATCGTAGATTATTTAGATATACCAATCATTTGCTACGGATTAAGAACTAATTTTAAGATTAAATTTTTTGAGGGCTCAAGAGCTTTAATGGAACTTGCAGATAAAATAGAAGAAATTAAAACCATATGTGAATGTGGAAAAAAAGCAACTGTAAACTTAAGAATGATTAATGGCGTACCTGTTACATCAGGACCAGATATTTTAATTGGTGGAAACGATTCATACAAAGCAGTTTGCAGAAAATGCTATAAAAAACTAACACATCATGTACCAGGAATATATAATTAATAAATTTTCACCAGCCTAGCTGGGGTTTTCTATAAACAAAAAAAGATGGATTTTTTAATCCATCTTATAAACATACTTGAATAATTTCTTCATACTCATATTTAGGAATATTTATATCCTGTAAAACAAGTATCCAAGAATCTCTATCAATTCTTTCTAAACTAAAACAAATATACATTCCACTAGGAAAACAATAATTAGAATTGTCAGACTCCAATGGCGGAAGTTTATTAATAATTTTTTTCATGTTTTTATTTGCCCCAGGATATTTCCGACATTCAAAACCATATTCTAAGTAACATCTTACTCCAGCATTAGCAAAAAAATTTCTCTCAAACCTAGCTCCTCCATTATTAAGATGTTCATTTACTTTATAAATCTTTCCTTTAATATCTTCAACAAAATTATCATAAAATGCTTTTTTCACTTTAAGTGGTGCTCCATTTTTCTTAAAAAAGTAATAAAAACCATCTTCGTGCTTTACATCAATAATTTTCACCCGACTTTCAATATCAAGATAATTGCTAATTAAATTGACAATTTTACTTAAAGAAAATTCATAAAATTCACCATTAAGTCTAGCAGATACTAATAATTCTTTTTCCATATTTCTCTTCTCCCTCCTAAAATGTAAGAAAGTACAAAATATCACTAATCTGTGATAATATAGTACTATTAAAAATACACAAATATTATATCACTAATTTACATAAATATCAAGTAAAAAAGAGAACACAATAATTGTTCTCTTTTTACTTTATAGTATCTTCATTTTCAAATATTACCATATCTGAAATATCTTTTATTTTGTCATATTCTTCTTTAGTTTTTACTGTCCAAACAGCTAAAGCTCTTTTCTTTCTTTTTTGCTTTTTGTAAAATTTACTATTTACCTCAGTATAAAGATAAGAAATAAAGTGTGGTTTAGTAATAACATTAAATACCATTTTTCCAAGTAAAAATTTTAATAGTCTTCCATTTACCTCCCTAATATTTTTAGAAGCTAATTGTCCTCTTATTATACTTGGTACATTTTTCCTTAGCCAATATAAAATTCTTGGATCAAAAGATTCTATAACATATTCACCCTCGTACTTTTCTAATAAATTTATAAGCTTAGGCATTAGCTCCTTATATCTTTCATTTTTCTTAATTTCAATCATTAAAGGAACTTTACCATCAACTAGCATGAGCACATCTTCAAAAGTTGGAATAACATTATCTGTTCCTAGTAGCTTAAGCTTTTTTAATTCATTTAAATTCAATAAGTTTACATCATTTTTTATTCCAGTCATTCTTTTTAAGCTAGTGTCATGAAACACAACCAAATGTCCATCTAAAGACATATTCACATCTAATTCTATTGCGTAACCTTTTAAGATAGCATTTTCAAAAGCTTTCATAGAGTTTTCTGGTGTATCAATTCTATTAAAAAGTCCCCTATGTGCTATATATTTATATTTTTCTATATTCATGATCAACCTCTCTTATTAATTTATATTATTAACTATTTTAATAAATTCTTCTATTGTTAATTCTTCAGCTCTAGTATTTAAGTTCAAATCACATCTTGTAAATAGTTCTTCGATTTCTTGTTTAGACATATTATTAAAATTCGTAGCGTATAGTGAATTAATCATCTTCTTTCTTCTTTGAGCAAACGATTTATGTATCAACTCAAAAAATAATTTTTCATTTGAAACTTCATACTTTCTAATCTTTTTTAAATTAATAACTGCAGATTCTACACCAGGTTCTGGAATAAAACTAGAATTTGGTACAATAATTTCAATATTTGCATTTGAAAAATACTCAACCATTAAAGTAAGTATTCCAAACTCTTTACTCTTAGGTTTTGCTGTCATTCTTTGTGCCACTTCTTTTTGCACCATAACTGTAATATCTGATATACTATTTTCTTCTTCTAATAGCTTAAATATAATTGGTGTAGTTATATAATATGGTAAATTAGCTACAACCTTTACATTTCTAAATTTAAAATTATTAACAATCTCAATTTTCTCTACTAACTCATCTATATTTACTTTTAATATGTCTTCATTAATTAAAAGATAATTATTAAAACTTTTAAATCTATCTTCTAAAACACTTATCATTTTAGGATCGATTTCAACTAATATAGCATATTTTGCTTTAGATAATATATACTCAGTAAGATTACCTAAACCTGGACCAATTTCTATTACTAAGTCTTCGTCTGTAATATCTGAAGCGCTAATAATATTTTCTAAAATATTATCATCTATTAAAAAGTTCTGACCATATCTTTTATTAGCTATAATATTAAATTTCTTCATTATACTTTTAGTTTTAATTAAAGTATTCATTATTTCTCCTTTAAAAGAACAAAAGAATAGCAGAAAGCTATTCTTTAATTAACTATATTATATACTTCCTGTATTTATTAAATTCTCTCTATGTGAAAGTATCTTATTACTATACGCTCTATCAATTATTCCTTGACTAAAGCATGAATTATAATATCCATTTTCTCCCATATTATATGAATTTAACGCATACACAATTTGAGTTTGATAGTCTGATGTACGAGTAGTTGCTATACTCATATATGTACTTAGCATATATGCTCCAGCTGTCATATTATCATATGGATCATATAAATTTGTTATACCCAATTTTGAACTCAAATTAGAAAAGTTAGATATTCCAATCTGACATAAACCTAAATACATTCCACCATTACTAGCATTAGGATTAAATCCACTTTCAGTATACATAAGTGCTATAAACATTGGATAATCTATTCCATATCTTTTGCATAGATTGTATGCGTACTGTTGATATTCTAGCGGTAATGATATATTGTACTGAGTAAATCCACCGTCAACAACATCTGTACTAATTGAAGATACAATATCACTTCTTGATACTGTAACCTTAGTTCCAACTTCTACAACTCTGTTTTGTGCTTCTGCAAGTATTTCAGATCCAATTTCATCTTTTTGAATTACTTTATCTTTTGTTGATTTTACTATATAACTTATTGATTTTGATCCTTCAACACCTTCTTGTAGTACTTCGGTATCTCCTGAATCTCTTTCTTCATTATTTACTGTTTCTTCTTCAAATGGTATTGTTTCAATCTCTTGTTTAACACTAGCAACTATTGGAGCATAAGACTCCCTAACACTTTCAATATCAAAAGCTTCTTCCTCATTACTATATACTGTTAATGTCATACCATTTATCACTCTTGATTTTTCTGATGGTTCAACAATAGCATTATCATTTAAATATATACTATTTTGCAATAAGAAAGCATCTACCGAACTAGCTAATGTCTTAACAGATTTTATATCACCATAATAATTAAATGTTATTGTCTTAAGTTGAGTTGTTATTGCAAGTAATCCAGCTGTAGCAAATATAAGAACTAGACTTACAACTGTAAGAATCTTTCTAACTATAAATGCTTTATCTTCTTCCACAAAAATTCCTCCTAAGATTATTTAACAAACTTATTATACTATATAATATATTCTTTGTCAAATTTATTAGTACTTAATTAGATAAATAACTAATTAAGTTAAAGCTCAATTTTACTACTTTTTACCATTTTTAGTAATATTTATTTATTGCAAATATTAATATTTAATGATAGAATATTATAAACACTATTATAAAGGAGGTAATATTTTATGTGGATTATAATAGTAATAGTCGTTATTATTGCGATTTTACTTTTAATTGCTGGTTTATACAACAATTTAGTAACTCTAAAAATGAGAGTAAAAAATGCGTGGGCACAAATTGATACTCAATTAAAAAGAAGATTTGATTTAATCCCTAATTTAGTTGAAACTGTAAAAGGATATGCTGCTCATGAACAAGAAACATTAGAAAAAGTAATCAATGCTAGAAACACATACGTTACTGCTTCTTCTGTAGAAGCCAAAGCAGATGCAAACAATCAATTAACTGAAACACTAAAGAATTTATTTGCACTTGCAGAATCTTACCCAGATTTAAAAGCAAATCAAAACTTTTTAGCACTACAAACAGAACTATCTGGAACTGAAGATAAAATTGCTTATTCAAGACAATTTTACAACGATACTGTTCAAATGTACAATACTGCAATCATGAAATTTCCAGCAAATTTATTTTCTGGAATGTTTGGATTTAAAGAAGAACCATTCTTTGAAATTAGTGAAGCAGAAAAAGAACCTGTTAAAGTACAATTTTAGGTGATAATATGATTTTAAAAGCTGTAAGAGACAACAAAATACATACATATTTTATTATTTTAGGTTTCTTTTTAATTATATCATTAATTATATATTTCATATGTTATTACTTAAATTTGGGTGTCTTTTCTATAGTAATAGCACTGGGAGTTTCTATAGCAACATCCATAGCTTCATATTATAACTGTGACAAAATGGTTCTAGCTATAAATGGTGCAAGACCGGCTACAGAAGAACAAGATAAGTTGTTGTCAAGTCTGCTTGATGGACTTTGTATTGCATCTGGTCTTCCAAGACCAAAGTTATATGTAATAAATGATCCTTCACCTAACGCATTTGCAACAGGAAGAAATCCAGAACACGCAGTAATATGTGTTACTACTGGTCTTCTTGAGATAATGGATAAATATGAACTAGAAGGAGTTCTTGCTCATGAACTCTCACATATAAAAAATTATGATATATTATTATCTACAATTATTTCTGTATTTGTTGGCTTTGTAGTAATTGTTTCAGATTTTACTTTAAGATTTGGATTTTTTGGAAGACGTTCAAATGATAATGAAAATAGAAGTTCATTAGATATCATATTGTTTATTGTTGGATTAATATTTTTGATTTTATCTCCGCTATTTACCAAGCTTATACAACTTGCAGTATCTAGAAAAAGAGAATACCTAGCAGATGCTACTGCAGTAGAATTTACTAGAAATCCCAATGGCCTTATATCTGCACTTAAGAAACTACAAGGAGATACTACTACAATGAAAAATGTAAGTAAAGCGACAGCTCATATGTATATTAATGAGCCAGATAAAAAACAAAGAGAAAAAACAAATTTATTTTCTACACATCCACCAATTTCAGAACGTATTGCAAGACTTGAAAATATAAATTAGTCTCTGTCGAGACTAATTTTTTATTTTTTATTTCAAATAAAATTATAATATGATATAATGCTTTTGATGTTAGGAGGATATTATATTATGAAAGAAAGAGGATTTGAAATTGCAAAAGGATATGAAGATAAAGGAATTAATCTTCCTGTAAGAAAAACAGCTCATTCTGCAGGTTATGACGTAGAAGCAGCCGAAGATGTCATTATTCCAAAATACTATCCTGGAATTAAACCAACACTTATTCCTACTGGTCTTAAAGCTTATTGTAAAGAAAATGAATGTTTCTTATTACTTAATCGTAGTAGCGGTCCTAAAAAAGGATTTTTAATGGCAAATAGTGTTGGACTAATTGATTCTGATTACTATGGTAATCCAGACAACGATGGACATTTTTATTTTTCTTACTTTAACTGTTCTGATCACGACATTGAAGTAAAAAAGGGAGACGTTATTGGACAAGTTGTATTCTTAAATTATCTAACTGTAGATAATGATACAGCAACAGGAAAAAGAATAGGTGGATTTGGTTCTACAGATAAAAAATAAATTATAAAAGCTATCAAATGATAGCTTTTTTTGTTATGCTATTAACTTTTAAGTATTTGTATGCTATAATATAGTCACTTAGGAGTGATAATTGTGCAAGATCTATACATATATGTAGATAAAGATATTGCTAGTGATTGCTTAAAATATGGAATAAAATTATCTGAATTTGAAAATAGAGTTATACAGCTTAACGATTCAAATAAAAGAGGAATTCAAGCTTTTCTTTCTCCTAAAGATTCGCCATTATATCTAGACGAAAACTTTGAATGTCTTAGAGTAAAATCCAAAGGATTAACAGCAGTAGTTTTTAATAAAATTTGTGAAAACACTGATTTAATAGATAAATTTATAACTGATATTGAAAATTATAAGATAGGAGATTATGAAATTCCAGAAGCTATTATTTGTTCATCTATACTTTCGGATAATCTATCATTATATAATAAAATAATTGATAAGCCTTTACTAGTGCAAAATTCTAGAGAATTTTATTATGAAAAATGTATTAACGAAATAATAGAAACTGATATGTTTTCAAAATATGAATTATATCAAACTTTATTAATACTTGGTGATCAAAAAAGAGTTCTTAATGTTGAAAAACATAAAAATGTGAAAATATATACAGACCCTATCAGCCAAAAAATATATACAAAAAGAAGCAATAATTAATTGCTTCTTATTTTTCTTCTATAACCAATTCATCATACAGTTCTATCTTAAAGCTTGTATCCAAATTATACTTTTCATATTCCGATTCATCAACATTTTCAACCAAAGCAATACTATCACTTTGTGAAACAATCTTAATTGGCACTCTTACATAATCTGTACCATAAACCAAAAGAACATAGTTATATCCTTGTATTTCATCTTGATAAATTGCATTTAAAGGTACAGCTATTCCTGTTTCAGTATACCAAATAACTTCACATGATAATTTTCTATAATCAACAAGACTATCTATGTCATTATCTATTTGAAATAGTGAGTAATTGTAGTCTCCCTCTTTTATATTTTTAACAAGTGTAGCCGTAATTGACAAATTTTCTAAATCGGAAATTCTTATTTTATAATTTCTGCCAGCCTTTATATATTCATCATCTTGACTACTCTCTGATTTAACTAAAAGATATGTTCCAAAATTATCTACTATTTTTATTCCAAACTCACTATTATTGTTATTATCATATGATAGTATTAATTTGTCAAAATCAGAGTACGAATAGTTCTCAATATCATCAAAATTATATGTATTTTCTAACAAATCTATCTTATAAGTTACTACACCTGATATAGGTGTTAAAATTGTATTATCTGATGTTTTACTTAAATTTTCCAAATTTTCCCTTTGAGACAATAATTCTCTTATAGCCGAACTATCTGGTGAAGCATTAGCAAGAACAGTAATCTTTTTATATGCTAACTCATCGAGTTTTGTTTTATACTCTTGAATTTTTAAATATGAAGTTGTTCCTTGAACCTCATTAGAATAATCAAGAATTTTATTTTCAATATTAATTAAATCAGCAGAGTAAGTATCTGGTAAATCTTTAACTAATGTTTGTATCTGCTTATCTATTTCTGCAATCTGATTTTGATATTCATCATAACTATCATTTTGATATGTTGCAATTACTTCATTTTCTCTTGCTCTTCTTCCTTGCTCTACAATTGCTGTTATTGGTTGATCTTTATCATAATCAATAACTGTTTCATTTTTTATAACATATAAATTAGTTTCAACTGAATGCTCAATATCTCCACTAACTACTGTATAAATTGTCTTTTGTTTAAGTTCCGATTTAGATAAATAAATAATCAAAAAAATTAGTAAGATTATTAAAACTATAATAACTTTTATATTTGATTTAAAAAAATCAATTATTTTTTCCATAGTATTCTCCTATATTATACATTTTTTAAAATTTCATCTACTAATTCATTTCTTGGCTTACTTCCATCTAACTTTATACATTGAAGTTTATTATTAAACCATGTCATTTGTCTTTTGGCATAATGTCTAGTTTCTTTTTTTAATGTATCTATAGCTTCCTCTAAAGTTATCTTTCCCTCAAAATATGGAAAAAACTCCTTATAGCCAATGGCTTGCATACAAGTATTATTATTTGGAAGTTTCATATCATATATTTTTCTTGCTTCATCTAATATTCCATCTTTAAGCATTAAATCAACCCTAAGATTTATTCTGTTATACAAGTACTCCCTTTCTTGATTAATACAAAATATCAAGAAATCATACTTGCTTTTTTCTTTTTTTATTCGCTCTTCTTCTTCAACCATATGAGTAGATTTTAACTTAACATTTTGAGCCATTTCAATAGCTCTAATTACACGCTTAACATTATTTTTATGAATTTGTTTTGCTGTAATTGGATCTAAATTTTCAAGAATGGAATGTAGATAATCATTACCTTTTTCTTTGGCAATATTTTCTAGTTTTTTTCTATATTCTAAATCTACATTTTCTTCATTAAAATTCATATTATATACTACTGCATTAACATAAAGACCTGTTCCACCAGCAATTATTACATTTTTTCCTCTGCTACGTATTTCTTCTATTTTATCATAACACATCTGTTTAAATTCAGCAACGCTAAAATTTTCATCTATATTACATATGTCGATTAGATGATGCGGAATTCCTTGTGCTTCTTCTTTTGTAACCTTTGCGGTACCAACATTAAGTCCTCTATATATTTGCATAGAATCTGCAGATATAATTTCTGCATCTATTTTTTTAGCAAGTTCAATTGCAAGACCAGTTTTACCTGATGCTGTTGGTCCTACTATACAAATAATTTTATCCACTATATTTCTCCTTTATTTTCTCATAAATTTTCTCTCTATTTCATATCTTGTCATAGGAATTGCTGTTGGTCTTCCATGAGGACAAGTAAATGGATTATCTAATCCAATCATATTATCTACAAGTCTCTTTTGCTCTTCAACATCTAGCTTCATTCCGCCTTTTACAGCAGCTTTACAAGCAAGAGTCGCTAAAAATCTGTGTTCTTTTTCTTGTCTTTCTGTCTTTTCTGTTGTTGAAAGCTCTGTTATTATATCTTTAAACATTGACTTATGATCAATATTATATCCTACATTTGGAACTCCAGAAATTTTATATGTATTTTCACCAAATTCTTCAAGAATAAAGCCAGAATCTTCAAACATATTGAGATTTTCTCTTACTATATTCATCTCTTTTGTAGATAATCCTATTAAAAGTGGAATAAGAAGCATTTGTGTCTGTCTATCTTTCGCATAATATGCCTCTTTAATTTGCTCAAATAAATAACGCTCATGTGCAGCATGCTGATCTACAAAATACATTTTATCTTTCATTTGAATTATAATATATGTATCAAATAAATTTCCAATATACTTATACACATTATCTATCTTTTCCATTTGAGTATTTTCATAGGTCTCAACATCAAATTTTGCTTGCTCAAAAGTAGAAGTTTCTTCCTCTTTTTTTTCTTGTACTTTTGTATTAATATTTCCAACTTTTTCATTTAAAGAATCTATTAAACTATTTATATTTACAGGCTCAATTTTAGGCTTATTATATAATTTTTGAGTTGCAGTTTCAAAACTAAACTTTTTTTCTTCTTTATTATCTAAAACAACTCCATTATTCATTAAATCCTTTGAAATTTGCTTTACTTTATCTTCATTTTCATTAATAATATTTTCTTGAACTTTTATTTCTTCTCTTGCGATAGTAAATGGACTAGTGTTTTTATTATCATTTTCTATTGCACTCCTTACGGCATGATACACAACATCAAAAATCTTACTTTCATCTGCAAATTTCACTTCAAGTTTTGCAGGATGAACATTAACATCAAGTTGAGATGGATTCATATATATATTACATACAATAAAAGCATGTTTACTAATTGCAAATTTCTCTTCACAGGCTCTATCAATAGCTGAAGATATTGTCTTATCTTTTATATATCTATTATTAATAAAAATAAATTGATGTGTTCTTGTTGAACGTGATATTGATGGCTTTCCAATCATTCCAAAAACTTTCATATCACCAGATTCATAATCTATAGGTAATACTGCACTATAATACTCCTTACCAAAAATATTATATATTGTATCATGTAAATTTCCTGTACCTGATGTCTGTAAAATCGTTTTTCCATTGTTAATAAATCTAAAACTTATGTGTGGATAAGCAAGAGCAATCCTTGTCACAACATCTTCAACATATCCAGCTTCTGTGTAATCCTTCTTTAAAAACTTAAACCTTGCTGGTACATTATAAAACACGTCAAATATTTCAATTGTTGTTCCTGTTGTAAAAGGTACTTCTTGTTTAGACTTAATTTCACCATTTTCTACTCTTACTTTAATTCCAATTTCTTCATTTTCATTTTTGGTTGTAAGAGTAATTTTAGATATTGCAGCAACAGAAGCAAGTGCTTCACCTCTAAACCCCATAGAGGTAATACTTTGCAAATCTTCCTCTTTTCTTATTTTACTAGTAGCATGTCTTTCAAAAGCAAGTTCTATATCATCAGATTTAAAACCTTTTCCATTATCTATTATCTTAATATAACTTATTCCGCCTTTTCTTATTTCAACAGTAATAGAAGTAGCTTTTGCATCTATTGAATTTTCAACTAATTCTTTTACTATTGAAGCTGGTCTATCAACAACTTCCCCAGCTGCTATTTTATTTATTGTTTGTTCATCTAATAATACAATATCTCCCATATTAATCTCCTTATTTTCTTTTTTAATTATACTATCTTTTTGTAGATTTTACAAGATAGAAAAAAGCACATAAAAATGTGCTTATTCTAACTTTTCTTTAAGCTTATATAATACTTCTAAAGCATCTTTTGGAGTAAGTTCGTCTAAATCTATTTTTTCAAGCATTCCTGTCACTTCAGCCATTTTATAATTAAACATATCCACCTGCACTTCTTCAGTTGTTATTTTCTTTCTTTTTTCATCAATTGTTTTTTTAGCTAAATCTACATTTTCAAGATATTTTAATATTTCTTTAGCTCTAGATATTACCGGCTTTTTTATACCAGCAAGTTTTGCAACATATATACCATAAGATTCATCTGCTCCTCCAGCAATAATCTTTCTTAAGAATATTACTTCGTCACCTTTTTCTTTAACCTCAATAGAATAATTTTTTACTCCTTCTATTTTACTCTCTAGCTCAATAAGTTCATGATAATGAGTTGCAAATAGAGTCTTTGCTCCAACTTTATCAGTCATATATTCTACAGTTGACCATGCTATAGCTAGTCCATCATAAGTTGAAGTTCCTCGTCCTATTTCATCAAGAATAACTAAACTATCTTTTGTTGCATTTTCTAATATATTAGATAGCTCTTTCATTTCTACCATAAACGTAGATTGTCCTGTTGCTAAATCATCTGATGCACCTATTCTTGTAAATATCCTATCAACAATAGAAATAGTTGCACTATCAGCTGGAACAAAAGAACCAAGTTGTGACATATATGTAATTATGGCTATTTGTCTCATATATGTAGATTTACCTGCCATATTAGGACCAGTTATTATTAAAAATCTATCTGTAGTATTATTTAAAAAAGCATCATTTGGTATAAACTGTTCGTTTTTTAAAGCTTTCTCAACTACAGCATGTCTACCATTTTTTATGTCTATTATTCCATCTTCAGTAATTTTTGGCTTGACATAGTTATTATTAACTGCAACTGTTGCAAAAGAACATAATACATCTAAAATAGATATTATAGAAGCTGTCTTTTGTATTCTTATTACTTGTAAAGCAACTTCTTCTCTAATTTTACAAAACAAATCATATTCCAAATCCACTAATTTTTCTTTTGCTCCAAGAATTTTTTCTTCTATTTCCTTTAATTCTTCTGTTACATACCTTTCAGCTCCAGCTAAAGTCTGCTTACGTATATATCTATCTTCTGGTACTTGTGATTTATAAGAATTTGTTACTTCTATATAATATCCAAAAACTCTATTATATCCGATTCTTAACCATTTTCCTTTTATTCCTGTAAGCTCTTTTTCCCTTGCTTCAAGTTCCATTAACCACTCTTGTCCTTTAGTAGAAGCATTTCTATAATCATCTACTTGTGTACTAAATCCATCTTTTATTATTCCGCCTTCTTTAATCGTAACACCTGCATCTTCAATTATAGCTTTATCTATTAGAGTAAATACATCTTCAAGTGTATCAATTGAATTTAAGAACTCATTAAAGTACCCATCGTTTGTTTTTTCAACTATATTTTGAATTAATTTTTTTAAATCAGGTAATCTTTTTAAAGAATTTTTTAACGATGTAAGTTCTCTTGCATTAACGCTTCCACCAACAACTTTAGATATTAATCTTTCTATATCATAAACTGTCTTTAACATATCTTGTAAGTCATCTCTAAAAATATTATTATTTACAAGTACTTCAACTGCATTTTGTCTTTTCTCAATCTCATTCTTATTTAAAAGAGGTGACTCGAGCCAATGTCTTAAAGCACGCCCGCCCATAGCTGTTACAGTTTCATCTAGAACCCAAAGAAGACTTCCCTTTTTAGTATGTTCTCTATTAGACTCTAGTATTTCCAAATTTTTTCTTGTTGAAGTGTCAAGCTGCATATATCTTTCTATATCATATTTAGTAATTGTATTAATTTGCTCAATAGAACTTTTTTGTGTCTCTTCAATATAATTTATAAGAAGAGTAGCAGCTTCGTTTTCATATTTACTTAAGTCAATATTTTGTTTTTCTAAAATATCTGATAAGAATTTACTCTTTTCATTGTTATTATATGTACTTACATAAATATCAAATATCTTATTAAATTCTTTAAAAAAAATAGAATTTTCTTTTGTAGACTCTGACAATATAATTTCAGAAGGAGCAATTCTAGAAATTTCATTTAATACTTTAGTAATTACATCAATTCCACTTACACTTGATACCAAAAATTCACCCGTAGATACATCACAAAAAGAAATTGCGGCTTCTTTTCTGTCCATATATATACTTGCTATATAGTTATTTTTCTTTTCATCAAGCATTGTTAAATCTGTAATTGTACCAGGTGTAACAATTTTTACTACGTCTCTTTTTACTATTCCTTTTGCATATCTTGGATCTTCTAATTGTTCACATATTGCCACTTTATATCCTTTTTCAATAAGTTTGGTAATATATGTGTCTCTTGCATGATGTGGTATACCACACATTGGAGCTCTTTCTTCTAATCCACAATCTTTTCCAGTTAAAGTAAGTTCAAGCTCTTTACTTACAGTAATTGCATCATCAAAAAACATCTCATAAAAATCGCCTAATCTATAAAATAAAATACAATCTTTATATTTTTCTTTTGTATCTAAATAATTTTGCATCATTGGCGTAACTTGTGCCATTTTTCTGCCCCCTTAAACAGAGTTTATTATATCAAAAAATGTAAAAAAATGCAATAAATCTAAATCTATAGAATACTTTTAAATACCTTAATTATATTATTATTTTTGTAATAATAATAGCTAAAATTATTGCAGTTATATCTCCTATTAGCCCGCAAATAATAGGAAGCTTCATATCTTTTATTTTTATCTTACTAGACATTATCGAAATAACATATAGTGTAGTTTCAGTTGAAGCCATAATTAAAGATGCAAAAATCCCATTAAAGCTATCTGGACCATACTTATTAAATATATCTACAACTAAAGCTGTAGAAGCTCCACCAGATAAAGGTTTCATTAGCATTAAAGGTAATATATCTCCTTGAATATTAAATAATTTAATATTATTTAATATTCCAGTATCGTTAATTAAACCTGCTATTATTGTTATAGCAAATATATATGGGAAAATATTGTATACTGTTTTAAGCCCAGTTTTTACTCCTTCAATAAATAAACTATATATATTTTTCTTCTCAAATAATGCTATAACAACAATAATTAATATAAAAACTGGTATTATATAACTACTCATTTTTTCTCCATAATAAGTTTACAGATATTAACGATACTACTAATGATACAAAAGATATAACTATAACCGGAATTATTATTTTTTCAGGATTTTGTGAATTATATAATGCTCTAAGCGAAATCATTGAAGTAGGAATTATTTGCATTGAAGCTGTATTCAAAGCAATAAAAACAGCCATAGATTTATTAAGCTTTTCTTTATGCTTATTTGTCTTTTGCATCTCTTCTATTCCATTTAAACTATTTATTGTTGCTGCATTCCCCACACCTAATATATTTGAAGCTATATTTAGACTTATATACTCTTTACTTTTTTCTGAAACTTCATCCTTTTTAAATAAAAATGAAAAGATATTATATATTTTTTTAGATAATTTAGACAAAGTACTAGTATTAGATAATATATTAAAAATCCCACTCCAAAAAATTAACATGCTAGCAATAACTAAAACATTTTCTATTGCATTTTTTGAACTACTTGTAATTGAATCTATTACTACACTTGGATCACTTGAAATACACGAAAATATAATACAGATTACAAGTAATAAAGACCAAATAATTGACATATTTCACCTCATTAGATTATATGTTTTTATATTTTTTATATTCTATTTAAAAGCAATTGAAAAAATTATTATTTTTACTGTATAATTTTATAAGGTGAAAATATGAAAAAAAATTTATTTTTTGATGTTGGAAGTACACTTTTATATCCGAAAACAAAAGAATGGTTTATTCCACCTAATTATAAAAAAATTCTTGGAGATATAGATACAAATTTATTCAAAGAAAGTATAGATAAAAACAAATTTTTACTAGATGAAAGAAATATTAATACTGAAGAGCAAGAATTTGAAATGTTTTCTAAATTTTACTATAATGTTCTAAAAGATTTTAATTATTCAAACATTACTACAGAAATAATACAAAATTTAGCATATGATTGTGTTTACAACGATGATAAATTTGTATTTTATAAAGAAGTAAAAAGAGAACTTAAAAATTTATCTAAAGAGTATGACATGTATATTATATCCGATGCGTGGCCGTCTACATACAGAATACTAAAAAACTATGGTATATATGATTTATTTAAAAACGTATATATATCTTCTGATTTAGGATTTAAAAAATCTGATAAGATGTTATTTGAAATAGCTCTTGAAAACATATCTTTAAACGATATAAACTACTTTATAGATGATAGGTTTGAACTACTTAAAATATCCGAAAAATATGGATTTATACCAATAATCATAGATAGAAATGATAACGAATTAACAAATTATATAGAAGTTAGAAATCTTACACAATTAAGACACTTATTAAAAATAATATAGATAGCAAAAAATGCTATCTATATTTTAATCACTATAATCAAGTAGTTCATAAGTATATGCTACTTCAATTTTATTATTATTTTCTCTTTTTTTACTTTCAACTCCACCCGAGCTTTTTAAAAATTTTCTCATCTTTTCATTTTTTTCGTCACACCAAACAATCAAATTTCTATAGCCTTTATCAAAAAGTTCTCTTTTTGTTTCAAAAAGCACTTCTGAATTTATTACATCTTTATTTTTTATATTTCTTGTATAAATACCATAAATCTCAGAGTCATAATCATCATCATCTATTTCATCAGTTCCAAAAAAAGATGCACTAACTATATCTTTTTCATCATTTTCATATACATATAAATATCTTAAGTCATTATTTATATATTTTTTTATTTCATCTTCTGTTAAATTGATTGATGGAATACTTTTAATTTTATCTATATCAGATATTTCTGCTTTTCTATACATCTATTACACCTCTTTTATTTTAATAATATTCTTCCTCATAATACTATATTTATATCTATATTACATTAAATTATAAAAAAAATCAACAATCTATTTTTTCATATCATCATAGTTTCCCAAATATGAATTAATCTTATAATCTTGAATATTAAAAACTCTAGTTGCAAGTTTATTAATAAAGTATCTGTCATGAGACACAAAAAGAACCGTCCCTTTATAATCTTTTAAAGCTTCTTCTAATATTTCTCTTGTATCTATGTCAATATGATTTGTAGGCTCATCAAGTATTAAAAAATTTATATTTTTTAACATAAGTTTCATAAGTATAAGTCTTACTTTCTCTCCGCCAGACAACTTTCCAATTCTTTTAAATACATCCTCACTTCTAAATCCATACCTTGCAAGTTGCTTTCTTGCATCAGTCTCTGTAAGACCACTATCGTGAATATAATATCTTAAAACTGTTTGTGTATCATCATCAAATGTAATGTTTTGTGGAATATAACCAATTTTTATTGATGTACCAATTCTTATTAGTCCAATATATTCAGTATCTTTACCTAAAATCATATTAATTAAAGTCGATTTTCCTGCCCCATTGCTCCCAAGTAAAGCTGCTTTTTCTCCATATACAAGTAACATATCTGCATCTTTAAAAATAATCTTATTATTAAAGCTCTTATTTAATTTTTCTATTTTTACAACTTCTTTTCCTGATCTTATATCCATATTAAATTTTAAAGAAATAGATTTCTTATCTATTTCTACTTTTTCAATGACGTCCATTTTTTCAAGTCTTTTTTCTATACTCTTAGCTCTTTTAAAAAACAATTCATTTTTAGCTAATTCTCCAAATTTTCTAAGTTTTGCTATAGACTCTTTCATTTTTTCTATTTGCTTTTGCTGATTTTTATAGTTTTCAAATTGTGCTAAAGTTCTTCTTTCATCTTCTTCTAAAAAATATGAATAATTTCCATAATATACATTAGCTTTTCCATTTTCTAAAAGTACTGTCTTTGTTGCGACTTTATCTAAAAAATATCTGTCATGTGACACTATTAAAATACTACCCTTATACTTTAATATAAGCTCTTCTAAAAATTCTAATGAATCTATATCCAAATGATTTGTAGGTTCATCTAACAATAATATATCTGGTTCTTTAAGTAAAAGTCTTGCTAAGTTTACCTTTGTCTTTTCTCCGCCACTTAAAAGATTATAGCTTTGATTTAAAACTTTATCTGATATATAAAATTTAGTACATATCTTATTAAATTTTTCTTGTACTTCATAACCACCATTAAGTGTATATTTTTCTTGAAGTCTACCATATTCATTTAAAATTTTTTCAAGTTTCTTTGCATCTTGCTCTATTGACATACTATTTTCTAATACAGACATTTTTTCTTCTAATCTAAAAATATCTTCAAAACTCTTGTATAAATATTCTCTAACAGATATATCATCTTTCTCATTTTCATATATCTGATTTAATATTCCAATTTTAGCCTGATTTCTTATACTAATAGTTCCATCATCTATATTTTCTTGTTTTGATATTATCTTAAGAACAGTGGATTTTCCACTTCCATTAGGTCCTACTAATGCTACTCTTTCTCCTGTTTTTACTTCTAAATTAAAACCATCTAGAATATTCTTTAAACCATAATTTTTCTTAATATTATTTAATTCTATTTCTATCATATTTTATATCTCCTTATTATTCATCTTAAAATTAATATAAATAACGAGATATAATTGCCGAATTAACTATTACAACACCGGCTATTTATCTCGTTGCAATAGTTTCACAGCCATAGGCTCTTACTTTAACCTTACTAGCTAATATTTCAATTTTAGTCATTTTATTCCTCCAATTTCATTAATTATGTATAATATTATACCAAAAAAGTATATATTTTTCAATAAACGAAAAATATAATATCATAAAAATATTTTTAATATCTATTTTTACTAAAACTTATTTACAAAGATTTAAAGTTTATATATAATTTAAATATAATTTTATTATTTTTGATAGGGAGATTAAAAATGAAATATATTAAATTTTTTTTAAGAAAAATTAAAAAACTATTGCTATCTTTATTACTTGTTTTTTTTCCTTTTTTCATTGTCTTAATACCTGTAGGTATAATGGCTATAATAGAATTTTTTTCTGGTGAAACAGAAATTAATGGTATTAATGACTATTGTAATTTAACTGACATAAGTTATACAGCATTAGTACAAGATAATGAAAATGCGAGTGTCGAAATTACAGAATATCTAACTTTTGATATTCATGCTTCGTCAACATCTAACATGTATAAAGAAGTATGGAGAGAGCTTCCAGAAGAATATGTTGATGGTCTAAAACTAACTTATGATGTAAAATCGGTATCTCAAATTTTAGATAACGGTCAAGAAATTTCATATGCTGAAACATCTAAAATGTATTGGGATGATTCAGACTATACTCAAAGCTCAACAAAATATTGGCACCATAGTGATGGAGATGGAAAGTATCCAGATAATGACGAATCTTTATTGATATATATTCCATGGACATATAGAGATAAATTAACTTTTAAAATTGTATATACAATGAATAATGCTGCTTTAAAATACAAAGATTGTTCTGAACTATATTTAGCAATGTATTCAGGAGATGCTGTAACAAAATTAAATTCATATAAAGCACAAATTGTTGTACCAAATGAACTAATGCCATCATCATATTATACTTATACTTTTGGTACTTCTAAAAGCAGATTACCATATACTGAATCTGATACATTAAACCCTGGATATCATACATTTTCAATTAATTTAGATAAATCTGATTTAAAATTTGATTATAATAATAGATATCTAGAATTTTGTTTACTTACATACGGAGATGATAAACATATATTTACTCAAAATGCACCTAATAATAGCTATTCAAATCAAAATGTTTTAGATGAATGTATTGAAGAAAATGAGTATTATGAAAATGAGAACAAAGCAAATAATAAGAAAAAAATTATTATTTTATCTTTCTCAATAATTGCATCTATATTAGTTATTATTAAGTCAATAAAAACATATAAAAAAGAAAAAAACAAATACACTTTTTATAAACCAGATATTGATTTTGATTACTTTAGAGAAATTCCAAGTGATTTAGATCCAATTTTTGCATCAGAATTAGTGTTTATGAAAGATCCTCTAGACGAAAATAAAGAGAAAAAAGAGGAATATGCAGCAATTTTACTTAGTCTTGTTAGAAAAAAATATGTTAAATTAAGTAAATTAACTGAATCTACAGATTGGAATAAATATAATACATTAATAACTTTAGAACCTATAAAAACAGAATCATCAGTACCAGAATATAGTGACTCTATAGATTATTCACCAGAACCAACTTATACTTCAATTAATGAAAATACTGGTGAAAAAGTAGAAGAACTTACAACTTCAGAAAGACTTTATTTAGAGTTATTAGAAAGATATGCAAAAGCTAATGGAAACCAAATTACATTAGAACAATTTCAAAAAAATATAAACTTAGACTATACTCATACCAACTCATTTGTAAAAGATATGGAAAAGAAACCAATCTTAGAAAATGGAGTAGCAAAAGGATATTTTCAAACTAAAGATTATGATAAACCTAAGAAAGGACTTGAAAGTAAAGCTTCACTTAGCTTAACTGTTGGCATATTATTATTAACCGTTATAAACTTAATATTCTATTATTCAAATCTAGGATTATGTTTTGGAGCTTTTACTATTTTAGGTATAGCATTTTTATGGAGATATTTTTATTTAACAGTAAAATCTAGTGATTTAATCCTACTTACACAATACGGCGCTAATGAACAAGCAAAATGGTATGGACTATATAACTTCTTAAAAAGTGATACATTAATTAAAGAAAGAAACGTTCACGAATTACCATTATGGGAAAAATACTTAATATATGCAACTGCTTTTGGAATTTCCGAAAAAGTTATTAAAGCTATAAAAATAAATGCTATAGAATTAAACGTTGATGAAAGTCCTATATTAAATCGTAGCTTTTATATACATTCAAGTAATTTTCATCATACATCAAGATCATTTGGTAGATCACTTCATACATATTCAAGAGGTGGAGGATCTTTTGGACATGGATATGGAGGTGGCGGCCGTGGAGGCGGCGGTGGTGGCGGAGGTCACTAAAAAAAAGAGCATATGCTCTTTTTTTACTTTAAAATATCTTTTAATTGTAAATTATCTATTTTTATACTAAGACTTTTTTCAATTTTTTCTTTTTTTATTGTCTTATAAATTGTTTTGGAGATATATTTTTCAGCAAAATTAATTATTTCATTATATTCTTTAATATCATCTGGAAAATATATTCCTCCTTTTTCTTTATTTTTTATCATCCAACAAGCAGCAGATAAGGCTGACATAGCAACAGGTGTAATTGTAGGTGTTTGCCAAAAGGATGCTTTTTTGTCCTTATATAAATAATTTTTCTTAATTCTATTTCCAATCCACACCGGATCAAATTTACTTCCCAATAACAAAACCCCTACATATTCTGTACCTTTTCTTATATTTTCCTTATATATTATTTCATAATTTTCAGGATATTTAAATCCTCGTACTATTGATATATTATCATCTTGTGGCTTATTAATATCTGGTTTTAAATAATCATTTACTTCTGCATTTTTTAAATACCTTACTGCAAAATCACATGGAGAATATAAAAATACAACTGTAGGTCTATATATCACCCTATTATCCTCTTTTACCTCAAGAGCTTTTGCAATAGATACCGTTTCTTCGTGTGGTACCAAAAAGCCCTCAAATTTTCCTTTAGGATAATAAGTATTTCCAATTTTATTTATTGCAAGATCTTTAAATTCTAAGAATCCATTTTCCATATCTACTTTCTTGCAACTATCTAAATAATCTATTTTTTCATTTGTTCCAATATTTGCTGTTGCTTCACTTAACATTTCAAAAAAAAATGAATCAACAGACCATGTACTATATAGCTTATTTTCATAATATTTATCTTTAACTTTTTGATAATCATTATCATTTACATGAATTTCTTTTAAATCAAGCAACTTTGCAAGTTCATTAAATTTACAATTTTCAATAAGCTCATTATACATTTTATTGTGCTTAAATTGCTTTCTTACAATATATTCAAGTCCAGCTTTTACAAAATGAGATACAAGTCCGGGATTGTTTCCGTGATGAATCACAATTGGATATTTATTTACATTTTCTATATTTTTTAATTGTTCTCTTAGTTTTGACTTTTTCAAATTTTCTTCAAAAATATTATACCAATTATCACTCCAATCAGTTTCACCAGTGTTTAAGTACATTATATTTTCTTTAGCACACCATTCAATAAAATCTTTAGTTCCAACACTATCTGCAAAATCTATTAGCAAACCCCCTTCACTTAAATATTTAGAAAATATTTTTTTAAAATTTTCTCTATTTATTTCAGCAACAATAAAATTTCCTATATTTCCACCCATTTCAAGAAAAAAACTATACTCTAACTTATCTCTAGAAATAACAAAATATTTTTTACTATCAAAGCTTATTTCCTTTGATACTTTTTCAAAAAAACTTTTTCCGACTGCTCCAAAGCCAAATTGAACAATATTATTATCAAATTTAATCATAACTATAACTCCTCTTTTTCAAATCTCTCTATTAATGACTTAAATAATGTAATCTTTTGAGGAAATGTATAACTATCTGTCTCATATATTAAGATTCCTTCATTTTGATAGCTAATTAGAATCTTCTTTAAATCTTTTTGAATTTTATCTGTAACAACTATTATTTTTGTTATATCATTTTTAATAAAGTACTCAGCTGATGGTACATCTTGCTTATATATATCCCAACTATTATCAAAAATAGATTCGTTTGATCTATACCTATTTATTCTATAACTATCTAATAAAAATGCTGGATTTGCGTTATCATTTAAAAATATTGTTTTTAATTTTTCACCACCATTTATTAAACAACTTTCTATTAAATAAGTATCTGTTGTTGCTCTTGCTCCTTGTTGTTCATCAGTTCCATTAAAAACAGGAATAGGTCTATAGCCAATACGTGCCAAAGCTACTCCTAATTCTATACTTTCAATTCCAGGTAAGTCTATAAAAATTGCTGTATTTTTATCATACTCATTTATAAACATTACTTTTCTATCTTTCCAATTAGAAATTGGTTTTCTATTATATATATCAATTGCAACAAATGGTACTGGTCTTACCCAATCAATCCATTTTGCTCCGTAAGGTGCATATATCTTAAATATATCTCTTCCATTCATTTTATTTCTCCTACTTTTCAATCAAAACTGGAATATCTTCTGCATATGAATCAATTCTTGGATACAGACTCATTCTTGCATAATATCCGGCATGCTTTCCTTCTATTGTATAAGAACCTAAACAAATATGATATTTATTTCCGTCGTTAGTTATTATTGCTTTACTTTTAAAGTCTTTTTGCAACAAATATTGTTGAGGATGTTTTTTAACATCCCTTAAAATCTTTTCATATTCATCTCCTTTACATGCTTCTTTAATTGAAATTCTCTCTCCAACTCTTCCATATACTGGCTTATATATGTATCCCTCTTTTAGTAAAAACTTTTTTACTTCAAAAGTTTCTGGCAATAATTTTTTCCATGTACTCATACTAATGCCTGCTTTTTCTAAATCATTCCACACAAATGGAAATCTTTTGCTTTGAGCATAAATACTAATAGGATGGTTACAAGATTTTGTTACAGTGTTAAAATATCCATCCCATCTACGTGGTTTCATCTGTATAAGCCATTCTAAAGGCGTAAACCTAAATATTAAATCTATACTTATTTGATTATTATCTAATATACAGTAAGCTTTTTTATCCTTAAAATTAATGTGATCTGCTGCACCATATATTATTTTATATCCTTCCCTTTTTAACCTATCACCCATGTATTGCATAACTTGTCTGTCATCACTAAAGCAAGTACAATGCACCATCATAATTGTTCCCTTTTTATTTAATTTTTTATTTATCTCTTCAACCATCTTATCTCCAAAAGAAGTAAAATCTAATTGAGGTAAATTAATAACATTTCTTGCTAAATTTGGCAACAAAGAACTCTCAGCAAATCCACCTGGACAATCACTATTAACTTCAGTAACTACCCAGTTATTATCTATACTTAAATGGAAATCATATCTCATGAGTCTAATATTTTGTGTTTTATCATAATTTTGCATATTCGGTATTTGCTCTAAAATTTTTCTAGGAAGAGCTAACTTTTTTGCAATTTTTATATTTTTATTTAAATACTCTTCTGCAAGTCTTGTTTCTTTATCTAACTTTTCTGTTAGAGAAATTATTTCTTCATTTTCTTTTTCTGTTAAAACTAAAACATATTTAGATAAAGTATTATTATCACAAAATTGAGGATCCCACTTATAGCAGTCAAACATAGCTTTAATTTTATAATCATAATATTTATCTTCAGGAATCTTAATTAATTTCATTATTTCTCACTTTCTCTAATTTTTTTATCTTCTTTACTTATATAAATTATTGTTAATATTATTCCAATCAAATTAATACCTACAGATAAGCCTAATAACACTCCACTTGTAAATTCACTAAATGATCCTACCTCTTCACCTGTAAAAAATATATATGCTAAGTATAATATATTACCTAATATTATTAATGAAAGTCCAAACTTTAAATTTTTCATAAATATCTCTCCCATCCTTATATATAAATTTATTATATTATATCAATAAAAATTATATAAAAAAAGACATTGAATAAAAATTCAATGCTTTTATGGTGCACCAGGAGGAATTCGAATCCCCGACCTCTCGGTTCGTAGCCGAGTGCTCTATCCAGCTAAGCTACTGGTGCAATAACAATTAATATTATACACTAATAATATGTAAAATTCAACTATTTTCTTCTAAGCTTTTTAAAGAAGTCTTTTAAAATCTCTGAACATTCTTTATTTTCATAATAAGTTGTTATATTATCATCATATGATTCTATTTTATCATCTTTAGCTCCATAATATACCATATTAATCCTTGATTGCTTTATAGCGCCTATACACATTTCACACGGATATAATGTAACATACATAGTACATCCCTCAAGTCTCCAATTAGCTAACTTCTTACATGCCCTATGTATACAAATTATTTCCGCATGAGATAATGCATCTTGCTTAGTTTCTCTTAAATTGTGTCCTCTTGCAATAATTTTACTATCCTTAACTATTACTGCTCCAACTGGCACTTCATTTTTTTCAAATGCTTTTTTTGCTTCTTTTAAAGCTTCCCTCATATACTTATCCACATTATTCACCATATACATTATACTATAGCTAGGAAATAAAATAAAGAAAATACTCTTGAATTTAATCTCAAACATGATATAATTATATTATGCTTCTGTAGCTCAGTGGATAGAGCAGCGACCTCCTAAGTCGTTGGTCGGACGTTCGATTCGTCTCAGGAGCACCATAAAAAAATCAAGCACAATTGTATGCTTGATTTTTTATTTTTATAAAGATAATAAAGAAATTATAAAACAAATAGCACCAATTACTGTACATATTGTAAAGAACAAAACACAATTCTTAATTGTTGTAAGTAGCTCAATTGTCTTATATCCAATAAATTCTTGAATTTCATCTTTATTTAATTTACTTTGTGAACCATAATAATATTTATACTTTTGATTATCATAATCAAATTCATACTCCACATCTTCAGGTAAAATACCTTCAGGATGTTTTCCATCTAACATTTTATCATATTTTTTGGAAGTTTCTTCATCACATTCTTTTTTTGAAAATGTATTGTATTTTATTCTTAACTCTTCTAATTCTTCTTTTGCATCCATATATTTTCCCCCCTTACATAAACTTTATAAAAAATCAATTATAACAATATAGTATTTGATTTTTTAATATCTATTTTTTCTTCTTTATAATAACTCCTACTATAAAAATCAATAAACTTGGTACAATAAATTCTACTGTTCTAACAATGATTGTAGTATAAAAAGGAAATGAAGTTTCATATGGATTATAATTTTTATAATCTAATAATAAAATAATTATATATACAATCAATAAAATAATAGAAATTATATATAAAATTTTATATAAGTTTTCTTTTTTCATTCTTAATTCTCCTTATCATTTTTTACTTGTTCAATTTTATCTTCACATTTTGTAATTAAAACATAAAAGATTAATATAAATATTGTTATTATTGCTATAAAAATACCATTATTTGGATTAATATCAAATTTAATTGCAATGTATATAATTAATCCAATCAATAATAAAAAACAAGTATTTAAAAATATATACTTAATAATAGTACTATAATATATCTTTTTTTCTTCTTGTGTTAAATCTTTTACTTTTCTAGTAACATCATAAAACTTCTTATCTTTTATAATCTCATCGTAATTATCTTTATATATATTAGGCTCAATTTCTCTTCTATACCATTGTACATATAAATACCAGTATTTTGAATATGTTTTTCTTCCTATAAAAGCGTGTAATAGCAATAAAATAATAGGAATAATAAACATTTGCAAAGCACCTGTAACCACTTTTTTTCCTTCATCTTGTCTATGCGCTATACTAACAACATTATTATTATCGTCTAAATATATAAATATAATTTCTCCTTTTTCAAATGTTGTATCAGATGTATATTCATCTAAATCAAATTCATACTTATTACTACTATCAGTATACCAAAAAGTATCTTCGTATAAAGAAATATGTCCTGATACTTCTTTTGTTGCACCATTAGGAAAATCTTTAGAATTAGCTATATTATCTATATTTTTTAAGTTGTAAATACAAAGTGGTATCATAACTAAAAAGATAATTAATAAAGTAATTATAACAGATAATATATACGCATTTTTAGCTTTTTTTCCTTCTTTTGAAGGATATTTTTTTATATATTTTAAAATTCTAGCTTGTTCTTCTAAATTAACACTCGTACTTAATGCTAAAGCTTTGTTCATATAACACCTCCAACATATATTTTATTATACCAATTATTATTGTTTTATTCTATAATTTTGTATAAAAAAGACTGTTTGAAATACAAACAGTCCTTTAATTTATTTTTTCATCTTCATTTTCTTATTACTAACAGTATATTTTTTTACTACTTCTCTTCTTTTTAAGTTGTCTTTGGCAACTGTTATTAATAATTTTATTCTATTTATTTGGTTTGTCTGACTTGCTCCTGGATCATAATCTATAGGTGAAATATTGGCTTCAGGGAATTTTTTTCTTATAGTCTTTATTACACCTTTACCAACGACATGATTTGGAAGACAAGCAAATGGTTGAACACATACAATGTTTGGAATATCATTTTCAATAAATTCTATCATTTCGGCAGTTAAGAACCAACCTTCTCCTGTCTGATTTCCAATAGATAAAATATCTTGAACTTTATCTTCTAAATGCCAAATATCACATGGAGGCAAATATCCTTTTTTAGATTTTTGAAGTGCAATTTTTGCATCTTTTTCAAATTCATCCATAAACTTTATTGCAACTTTGCTAATTTGTGCAATAAATTTATCCTTCTTTAAAAGTTTACTAGTTGTAACGGCATGTGTTCCCATATATTTAACAAATCCCATAAAATCTGGCATTACAACTTCTGCTCCCTCTTGCTCTAACACATCTATAACGTAGTTATTTCCAAAAGGATGATATTTAATTAAAATCTCACCAACAACACCTACTCTAGGCTTCTTAATATTTCTATTTATTTGTATATTTTCAAAATCATCAACCATCTGATATATTCCAGCCTTAAAGTCTTTATTAGTACCATTTTTTATTATATCTTTAGCTTTATCTAGCCATTTATTATATACTTTTTCTGTTTCACCTTTTTTAACCTCATATGCTCTATTTTTAAGTAGCATCTTTTGAAGTAAATCTCCATATACTATTGCCTTTAAAAGCCTTACTGCAAGTGGTATTGTTATTTTAAAGCCACTTGTCTTTTCCATCCCCTTAACATTAAATGAAATAATAGGAATGTTTGGATAGCCAGCATCCTTTAATGCTTTTCGTATAAATCCTATATAATTTGTTGCTCTACAGCCTCCTCCTGTTTGTGACATTATTAGTGCTGTTTTATTTAAGTCATACTCTCCGCTTTCTAAAGCTTCAATCATTTGACCTGTTGTTATTATTGAAGGATAGCAAGCATCATTATTTACATATTTTAAGCCTGTTTCAATTGTATGCTCTGTACACTCTCTTAATAACTTAACGTTATAACCTTCTGCTTCAAGAGCAGGTAAAAGAAGCTCAAAATGAATTGGTGCCATTTGTGGAACAAGAATTGTATAACCATTTTCTTTCATTTCTTTAGTAAATTTTACTTTATCTATTTCATATTCTCCAAGTTTTTCATCATAATTTGGTTTATTTTCTTTTCCTTGATTATTTTGCATCCTTTTATTCATACTTGCAAGTAGTGATCTTATACGAATTCTAACAGCTCCAAGATTATTTATTTCGTCTATTTTAATTAAAGTATACATATTATTATAGCTTGTTAGTATCTCTTCTACTTCATCTGTTGTAACAGCATCTACACCACAACCAAACGAATTAAGTTGTATCATTTCTAAGAAATCATGTCTTCCGACAAATTCAGCTGCAGCATATAGCCTTGAATGATAAACCCACTGATCAACAACTCTAATAGGACGTCTAACCTCTGCTTTATCTGACACACTATCTTCAGACAAAACACAAAGTCCTAGGCTTGTAATTAATGTATCAATACCGTGATTTATCTCAGGATCAACATGATATGGACGCCCTGCAAGAACAATACCTCTTAAATTATTCTCTTTTATATAGTCTATAATTTCTTGTCCTTTTTTATGAACATCATCTCTAAATTTTTGATATTCTTTTTCAGCCTCTTTAGCAGCTTTTAATACTTCACTTCTTTTAAAATTATATTCTTTAAACTCTGGCAGATCCATAACCGCTTCTGTAAGTGGTTTTGCTTCAAAAGGTAAAAAAGGATTTATATATTTTGCATCTTTTAGCTCTTCTACATTATTACGTATAACTTCTGAATATGAAGCAACAATAGGACAATTGTACTTGTTATCTGCCTCATCAAATTCTTTTCTTGAATATGATATGCAAGGGTAAAATATAGTTTTAATCCCTTTATCTATTAAACTCATAATATGTCCATGAGCAAGTTTTGCTGGATAACAAACAGACTCAGAAGGCATAGATTCCATACCTTTTTCATAAGTTTTCCTATTACTTTTTTCAGATATTATTACTCTAAATCCCAAATTAGTAAAAAATGTAAACCAGAAAGGATAATCTTCATACATATTTAAAACTCTAGGTATACCTATTGTTCCTCTTGGAGCTTTATCTTCATCAAGAGGCTTATATGAAAATAATCTCTCGTTTTTATATTTATACATATTTGGTAAATCTTTTGTTGTATCAGTATTACCTTCACCTTTTTCGCATCTATTTCCTGATACAAACCTTTTACCATTTCCAAATTTACTAATTGTAAGTCTACAATTATTTTCACATTTTCCACATCTAGCATGTGTTATTTTTATATCTAGATTGTCTATTTGTTCTGGTGTAAGCATAGTTGATTTATAATAATCATCTTCATTTGCAATAAATTGTTCTTTTGCAAGAAGTGCAACACCATAAGCTCCCATAAGTCCAGCGATATCTGGTCTTATAACGTTTCTACCAGTTACTTTTTCAAAGCTTCTTAAAACTGCATCATTATAGAATGTTCCACCTTGAACTACAATATTTTTTCCAAGTTTTCTCACATCACGTATCTTCATTACTTTTTGAATAGCATTTTTTACCACCGAATATGAAAGACCACTTGAAATATCTCCAACAGATGCTCCTTCTTTTTGTGCCTGTTTAATTCTAGAATTCATAAACACTGTACATCTTGATCCTAAATCTACTGGTGCTTTTGAATGTATTGCCTCGTCAACAAACTCTTCAATACTAACACCTAAACTCTTAGCAAATGTTTCTATAAAAGAACCACAACCAGATGAACATGCTTCATTTAGCATTATATTATCTATAGCTTCATTTTTTAGCCTAATATACTTCATATCTTGGCCACCAATATCAATAATGCTATTTACTTTTGGCATAAATTCTTTTGCAGCAGTGTAATGAGCTATAGTCTCTATTTCACTTAAGTCAATATTAAGTGCTGCCTGAATAAGTTTTTCTCCATATCCTGTAACTCCTGCAAATCTTAATATTGCTCCTTCAGGAATATTTTTGTATAACTCTTTTATCATAGAAATAACGCTAGACAATGGATTACCATTATTGCTTCCATATAGTGAGTAAAGTAAAGCTCCATTCATATCAATCGCTACAAGCTTAGTTGTAGTAGAGCCAGCATCAATTCCAACAAAGATATCTCCTTTATATGTCTTTAAATCTCCTCTTTTTACTTTATCTTTATCATGTCTTTGTTTAAATTCGTTATAATCTTCTTCGCTTTCAAATAAAGGTGGCAAAGGCTTTGTTTCAACATATTTAGCATCCTTAAAGCTATCTAATTTCTTTACTAAGTCTCTATAATTAATTTCTTCTGTATCTAAAGATGCAAGAGCTGCTCCTTTTGCAACTAATAAATGAGCATCTTCTGGTACTATTATTTCATCGTCTTTTAATTTTAAAGTCTCAATAAATCTATTTCTAAGCTCAGGTAAATAATTTAAAGGTCCACCAAGAAAAGCAACTTTTCCTTTAATTGGTCTACCGCATGCAAGACCACTTATTGTTTGATTTACAACAGCTTGAAATATTGAAGTAGCAATATCTTCTTTTCTCGCTCCCTCATTTATTAATGGTTGTACATCAGTTTTAGCAAACACACCACATCTTGAAGCAATAGGATATATCACTTCATGTCCTTTTGATAGTTCATTTAATCCAGCTGTATCTGTATTAAGTAATGATGCCATTTGATCAAGGAATGCTCCTGTACCTCCAGCACAAGTTCCATTCATTCTTTGCTCTATAAACTTATCAAAATAAATAATCTTTGCATCTTCTCCTCCTAGCTCTATAACAACATCAGTTTGTGGTATATACTTTTCAACAGCTCTTTTACAAGAAATAACTTCTTGTATAAACTGCATACCGAGTATTTTAGAAATTTCTAGCGCTCCTGAACCGGTAAGAGCAATAGTATATGATGCATTAGGAAAATCCTTAACTAACTTCTTTAATACTTCATATATTGTATTCTTAGTATCTGAATGGTGCCTTGTATAATTTGTATATACTTCTTCTAATTTATCATTCATTACTACGATTTTTACAGTAGTTGAACCAACATCAAGCCCAACATGTAGTATCTTTTTCATATTGTATTCCACCCCATTTTTATCTATTTTTCGACATATATATGATATCACAAAGTAATAAAAAGTCAATAAACATAACTACAGCTATTGTCATAAAACATTGTATTCTCAAGCATTTTATGTTATAATTTTTTTGCAAAAAAAAAATGAATTTTTTAAATAATTTTAAAAGAGGTGATTTTATGAATAGAAATGATAATATACTTAGATTTTATTTACTTGCAACATCACTAAAAAACAAAATTCGTCAAGGCTCTATTTATTGGAATGTTTCATCTCCAAGAAGAGAGAGTATAGCAGAACACGTTTACGATACTTGTATGCTTGCAATAGCTATTCATTCAGAATATCAAATGAATATTAACATAGCAAAAGTAATAATGATGCTAGTTATACATGAGCTTGAAGAAATAATAATTGGAGATATTACACCTTTTGATAAAACTAGTCCAATAGAAAAAGAAAAGCTAGGTAAAAAAGCTGTTGAAGAAATTGTATCTTGTCTAATATTAAAAGATGAATATATTTCTCTTACAAATGAATTTAATAGCCAAGAAACAAAAGAAGCAAAATTTGCATATCTATGTGATAAACTTGACTTTGATTTACAGATGAAACTATATACAGATCAAGGTTATATAAAACTAGATGAGTCAAATACATCACCAGTTTTTAAAAATGCTACTATTCAAAAAATGATAAAAAACGGCGCTAAAAGTCCAAATGAAATATTTTATGGTTATGATGTTAAAAAGTATAATAACTATCCGGACTTTAGACAGCTATTAGACTATGCATATAGTCTGGATTTAGCAAAACTATTAGAAAAGTATTTAAAAGAGGAGTTTGATTAATTCAAGCTCTTTTTTATTGTCAAATACAAAAAATAATGATATAATTCATTAAACATCAATGATATTGTTTCCAAAATTAATATTTTTAGGAGGGATACGAATGATAAAAATTAAAATCTGGGGAAATATAACTGAAAAGACGTCAAGTCTTGTTGAAAATGCAGTCTCATCTATTATAGATGAAGAAGAACCTGTAATTTTAGTCATAAACTCTAGTGGTGGTATAATGAATGATGCAATAATAATATATAATTTATTAAGTGGATTACCAAATCCATTAATAACAGTAACAATGGGAAAGTGCTTTAGTGCTGCCACATTAATATTTAATTGTGGTAAAAAACGGTATATTACTAAACATTCAGAATATATGATACATCAACCATCTTTAATTCTATCTAATGCGTATAACTTTTCTGAAATAAAAAAAGTCAAAAATCATTTAGCTTATACACTAAATATATTTAAAAAATATTATCTAAATAATAATATCAACATTCCAAAGAAAAAATTAGATTATGCTTTTAAATATGGTAATGATTTATATTTGAATTATAAAGAATGCTTAAAATATGATATTGCAACTAATGTATTTAAAAGCTGGAATGAATTATTAAAAAAAGAAAACATTGATACTACTAAAGAAAAGATATTACTATTTGAAGTTTCTGACAATTTAATTGAAGAAGAATAAAAATTCTTCTTTTTTTTTATTTAAAAAACTCTTGTATTCCTATAAAAATCCCCCAAGCTAATTTGTCTTGATACTCATCTTCTTGAAGCTTTTTTGCTTCTTCCTCATTAGACAAGAAGCCACATTCAACCGTAACTGTTGTATTTTCAACATTATCCATTATATATATTCCTTTTAGCGGTAAAGCCACTCTATTATTTGGAGTAGAAATAGATTTATTTAATCCCTCCTGTATACAATTTGCAAGCTTTATACTCTCTTCACTATCTGCTTGATAAAAAGTTTGCCATCCACTATATATGCTCTCTGGATACTTATTTAGATGGATTGAAACAAAAATATCTACATCTTCTTGATTTCCAATAGCTACTCTATTTTTTATATCACTTACTTTCATTTGTTTTATTGTATCACTACTATCTGCAGAATAAATACCATTTTCATCACTTCGTGTTAAATATACAATTCCTCCACTTTGTTCTATTAAAGATTGTAATTTTAATGCGATTTTTAAATTTATTGCCTCCTCAGTAGTGCCATATAATCCCACTGCTCCCTCATCTGGTTTACCATGCCCAGCATCTATAACAACAACATGAGATGTAACGGCTGTTGAATTAGTCGTAACACTCTCTTTTTCATTTTTTATTTTTAAAATACCAGCGACTATAAATGAATATACTAAAAATATACAAAAGGCAATAAAATATACAACTCTTTTTTTCAATTTTTCCACCTATTACATATTATGGTGGTATACCTAAAAAAATTCTAAGTGTACTTTAAATTTAAAAAAACTAGATTAAAAAATAATCTAGTTTTTTATAAATTATACTAAAGATTTAAAAATCTCACTAAATAGCTCTATATTATCTTGTAGTTTTAATTGTATAACAAAAATTAAAACAGTTAAAATAGCTAAAATAATTATTCCAGTAATTATATATTTAAAAAATTTAATTCTTTTTTTAAATTTAGAATAATCAACGCTAAACATACCATGTGGTACTTCTATTTTTTTATATTTTTCTTCAAGAATTTTATCTATATCCTTTGACATATTATTTATCCTCATATCTATTTCTTATTTTTTCTTTAATTCTACTGATTCTCATTCTTAATGTACCTTCTCTAATATTTAATATTTGACTCATTTCAGTTATACTAAAGTCTTGTGAATATCTCATGGTTATAATGGTTTTTTCTTCTTCATTTAAAAAATCTATCATTTCAAAAAAGTTTTGTTCTCCTTCTAACTTAAGATATTCATTTTCTTTATCTGGTAGATTATTTACAATAGAATCTTCAAAACTCAAAACAGATTCTTTCTTTTGTCTTATTATATCGTTACAATTATTAATTAATATTCTTATTATCCAAGGTTTAAAACAAGTTACTCTCTTTAAATACCATAAACTCCTATATATATCAAATAATGTCTCCTGTATTGCATCTTCAACATCTGCTTCATTTTTTAATCTTACTACCGCTATAGAATACATTTCTGTTTTGTATTCTCGAACAATGTTCTCAAAAGCATCAATGTCTCCATTTTTTGCTAAATTTATAATATTCTCTTCCATAATCTTCCTCTTCTACCTTATTATATCATAAAAAAGGGACTTAGTACACCTACTAAATCCCACACAACAAAAACTTATTCTACTTCTTCGCTATTATTAATATATGTATTAATATAATTTTGCAATGATTCAAATTCACCTGTTTTATTATTCATAACTTGTAATGTATCAATACTATAGTTTTGCACACTTAATCTATTTGCATAATTAACATTAAGCTTTCTTAGTCCCATATCAAGTCCAATTATCTCATATTTATCATTATTTTTCTTTAAATAAATTAAGTATGTATAACCTTCTTCTATTTCGATGTCATCTGAGATTACAATATTAATATATGTATTGTCTAAATCAATATCTACTCCAGCTTGTTGTCGTAAATATGCACGTTTTAAGTTTGCATTAACTGGTTGAGTATCTTCCCATTCAGCCATATTCATTACTCCACCATTTTTAATATACTCTACTACTTGTCCTTGTTGTAAATCACCTTGTAAAGTTTGATTTATTAGCAATTTACCTGTTGTTACACCAAATAGTCCAGTTTCCGGATCACCATCATCAAGTGAAATTACAGAAGCTATTACTATATCATCTGCATCTTCTCCTAGGCTCTCAGGTGTATAGGCCTCTTCAAGGCACAAGTCTACGCTACAGTCTTGCATATTGTCAAGCATATCCTGAGTAATATATGAAGTAACTTCATATTCTCTTGTTGGATCTATTTTTGTTTTGCCAAAACTAGATACTCCATAAACGACAACAGCGCTCAGACCTAATGCGATAAACAAAAATATAAGCATAGTTTTTCTTTTCATAACAGAATTCCCCCTATATAGTTGTACAACATCTAAGCTACATAATTTAGTTCGTTGAATTTGCATCTATAATATAGACGGAAATTTTTCCAATTTTGTCACATAAAATTGAAAAAAACTTAAAAATTTTAAAAATTTTTAAGTTTTTCTATAAAATTATACTATTTTTTGTCATAAATTATAAAATGTTTAAGTTCTTTTTTAGTATTTTTTAAAAGTTCTAATTTTAAAAACTCTGGTTTAAAATTATCTAACTTATTAATCTCTAACCATTTAAACTCTAATTTTACTTTCTCATATTTATCATCTTCTATTACCAAATAATCTTTTTGAATAACTTTAGTTTTAGGTTTAAGTAAGTAATAAAATCCAAGTTCATGAAAATGTCCTAGTTTTCCTTCAAAGAAATTCTCTGTTACATATAATAATTTATCTATAACAATATCTATTCCAGTCTCTTCATAAAATTCTCTTAATATTGCTTCTTCTGTATTCTCCATTATCTCTACATGTCCACCAGGCAAACAATAAAAACCGTTATTATTAATTTGAACAGTGAGAATTTTATTATCAACAATTAAAATTCCAGAAACTCTATATTTAAATTTAGTGTCACCAAATGAAAATTTAATATCTTGTTTCAAAGCTAAATCTCCTTTTAGATTAGAGTAGTATCCACATATCTTGTTGGCTTTACATTAAAGTTTACAGGTTGTGATAAAGCCTTGATTATATTATCTCTAATATTTCCTTTTCTAAAATCTATATCGTCTTCTTCTGATTGAATACATTGCTTTAAACTACCACAACTAGTAACTCTAAGATGCATTTTTTTACATACATCACATTCTCTTATTCTGCAATGAGAATGAAAAAATGTAACTGCTGTAAAGTCTCCATCCATTCCGTGCCATTCCTTAAATAAATCATCATATTTTGGTTTTAAATTAAAATCAGATATAATTCTCTCTTTCATTTCTAAATATTCTTTTCCTGTAGTTTCAGCAACTTCATTTTTTACTTCTTCAAGTATTTTAATTCTTATTTTATTATCATATGCCCATTTAACTAGCTTATATAAATTATCATAATCTCCATTAAATACAGTTGAAATAGTAACATTTACTCCTGAATTTTTTACTCTTAAAGTATTTTCTAAAGCTTGCTTTGAACTTATTCCAACAGGTGATTGTTTAGAAATTGGTGCATCAAAATAATCTAAACCAACAACAACTCTATAAATCCATCCTTTTTCAATCATATACATAAGTTTATCTATTTCAATAATATTTGTATTAATTCCTACCTTTAAATGATATTTTTCTGCAAGCATTTGACAAATATCAAAAATTTCTTTATGTATAAGAGGTTCTCCTCCTGTAAGTCTTACTTGCTCTAGTCCTAAGTCATATGAGTTTTTAATTAGATTTTCTATATCATCTTTACTTAACTGATTAATTACTTTATTTCCTTCATTATGGCAATACACACATTTCATATTGCATCCTGAAGTTATTGAAATTCTATACTCATTTTTTGGTAACTGTAACATTTTTATTTCCTCACTTTCACTACTATATCTAATATCTCTTTTTACCTAAATCTATCCTCAAGTCATCAAAATCAATATTACTATATCCTTTCATTGCATATTTCCAAAGTTCATTAATCCTTTTTACTTTTTCTTCTTTTGATGTACCTTCCTCTATTGCTTTAAAAAATAAATCAATAAATTCTCTTTCTGGTATCTTTTTATGCTGAGCTTTTTGTATCTTTTCATTTGTATATAACTTATATATTTTAGTTTGCGATAAGTTTGAAAATCCTTTAAGCTTATGATAAAAATCTCTAATTCTTTCTATTGTTAAAAAATAGAAATTCTCGAAATATGGGTCATTTTGCACTCTTAGCTCTTCTGTTGCAAGTACTGCCTTTCTTATAGAAGCTATCTGATAAATTGCTTCATGTCTTGTATAACCTGGTAAAGCTCTAGAATACTTTTCTTTAATGTAATCTATTAATTCTTTTACCTTACCATTTCTATCAAAGATTACTTCTCCATATCCAATCATAGATAAAAGTGAATCTTCACATTTCATATAATCTGAGTTTGCTCTCTCATATATTTTAGATACGGTTCTTTCAAAATATTCTACTTGAATTCCATTTACAGTTTTAAATCCTTTAATCTGATTTGCATCAGAATCGTCATCAAATAGTACCATAAGATCAATATCTGAAAATTCATTATAGGTTCCTGTATGAAAGCTTCCGTAAAATACAATACCTTCGACGTCTTCATTTTTTAAATAATTCATTTCATCAATAAACTTATTTAAAGCATCTCTATAATTCATATTTTCACTCCGTACTAAACAAAAAAAATCCAATAGAAAAATTATTTTATTTCTACTGGATTTAATTATAGCATAATTTTCCAATTTTTACAATAGCATTTAAGTATTATTTTACATAAATTATTTTCATAATAACTATATATCTATAATAATTCTTTTATGAACAATCTTCATATTTTTAGTTTCTCTTTGTTTTAAGTCCTCAGGTGCATCATTCACATTACCTGAATATATTACTTTTCCATCTTCTAGAATATCAACATCATAGTTTCTAACGTCTTTAACCCACATATTATACTCCTAAAATTTAACTAACTCTTCTATTGCTTCTCCCATTGATTTTTGTAAATCTGCTAAAATTATATTAATTTTCATTTCACATTCTAAAATTTTTCTGCAATCCTCATTTTGTATAACTATTGAATAAAGATTTTCCATTTCTTCTTTTTTCTCTTTTGTCACATCTTGTCCATTTAAAAATGCGATTTGAACTTCATTTTGTTTATCTTTAAAATCTTTTAACATGTTATATATCTCTGTATTTGATTTTAAACCATCTTTTAGCCTTTTATATTCTATATATTCATCTGTTTGCTTAAAAGATGAAACTAAACTATTAATATTATCATAAAAATTCATTAAATCACCTGTCCTTTTGGACTATATTATATAACACTTTTGGTTATTTTTAAACATAAATACTAAATTTTTTCTAAATTTTTGCATATATCAAATTGAGTTTGAGTTAATTTTCCCTTCTTTCTTGATACAAGTTCTGTTACGTTTTGTATTATTGAATTCTCACTAATACAATTATTATCAAAAGAGACTTTCTTTTTTAATTTATTAAGTTTTCCAGCAATTTCTTTTATATCTTTTAAATCAAATTTATCATATGCATCATACCAATCATTACACATCTCTTTAAAATTATCCACTTTATCTAAACACTTAGAAATTCCATTATATAACTTAGATTTAAAATCTTTACTTGAAATAAAGCCTTTTAAACTTTCAAAAAAATCTTCAATATAATTATAAAATATATTGCCATATTTTTTAGCATTTTCAACTATTCCTACCCCTATATTAATGGATGTAGTAAGACCTCCCTTTAATGCTGTATCTACCATTTGGTCTATTTGACTTAGATTCTCTTTTTTTACTCCAATTATGCTTAATCCTTCATTAATACTACTACTTACTGCTACCTTAATTATATTTAAAAAGTCTCTTTCTTTAAGAGCTTCTTTAACATCATTTAAAACCTCTTTTATATGCTCATTGACTGGCATAGATTTTATAATGTAATTTGATCCTTTTTCTATTACTTTTGATATTATATTAGATACCTCTACTTTATTTTTCTCTATTTCTATATTTTCGTTATTCATAATTATCCTCCTTATATTTTAAAATTCTTTCTATTAATTTGTTTTTTAAGTTAAATATTCTACCTATATTTAGCTTTCTTAAAATATACTTTAAATTATACTTTAAATACCTTTCTTTATATTTGTTCTTATAGCTTAAAATGAAACTGAAATAAACATATCCATTAATACTAAAACTCATATTATTTAATATACTTTTTAATCTTTTTCTTAAGAATACTTTATTACAAACTATACTTGCATATGATAGAAGATTCTCATCAATATATATTGTATCAAGGGCATACTCTTTCATAGCCTTTTTAGTAGGTTCTATTATATGAAATAAATTATAACTATTTTCTTTTGCTATACTATATATCTTATTTATTATAAATGTAGACGTATCAACAACAACATAATCATAATAATTTTGTAAACTATCTATAATTTTAGTAATTATCACTGTACTTGGGACTGAAATAGATTTTGAATTTAAAATGTACTTTAAATTATAATGTCTAGAATCACTAGTCTCATAGTTTTTAATATCCTTTAATTTATTATCATTTAAGTCTTTAATATAATCTAATAATGAATAATTTTTATTTACATCTAAATATGTATCTAAAGTTGGACTTATAAAATCCAAATCAATTAAAGCAACTCTTTTTGTTCTATCTTTAGCTATTATATTTGAAATAACAAGCGATAGTATTGTCTTTCCTACACCTCTACTTCCTGTAATACAAATAACTTTATTATTTTTTTCTTGATTCTTAAGATATTTATATACAACAATCCTTGGATTTTCAATCAAATCAACTAAACTATCTAAACTAAATTTTAATCCTTCTATTATGTTAAAAACTTCTTTTGAAAATAAAAACTCTTTTAAATTTTGATCTAGTTTTTTTACTAGTACAATAATTTGTATATTCTTACTCAAACATTTTAATTTTATAATTAAATCTTTAAATTTAATCTCTCCATTTATATCTTCCCTAATTAAAAGCACTATTTTTTCATTTTGACATACCAAACTATATACAATATCTGTTGACTTAGCTAAATAAATATCATAATCTTCAGCATATTTTTTAACAACCTTCTCTTCAATCACTTTATTGTTTACAGCTACTATCATCTTCATTTATAATACCTCTTTCAAACTCATTAGGACTTATTTTCAGTTTGACACTATTATTATCTATAAGCAAAATGGCTTCTGCCTTTTTAAGTGATAAGATACTATTAGGATCTACTGTTAAATTGTCACTAATAGTCCTTGCCTCAGTATAATTAGATTTAAAGAAAAACTTAAATTTTGAATTATTTAAAATTGTATTTGCATATATTCCATTTTTATATCTATAAAAATCTGTAATTTCCTGAGTTATTGTTACAATTGAACAATTTCTTTTTCTAATTGTCTTATACATATTAAAAATCATTTCTAGAATTTCTTCTTCTTTTACAAATTTCCATAACTCATCAATATATATAATTGTATTAATATCCTCTATATTATTCATTATATATTCAATTATTTTTGATACTAAAAAAGAATTATTTACTATATTAGACATATTTAAAACATATAATTTATTTTCTTTTTTTATATTAGTTTTCTTAGAAAAAAACTTTAATTCATTTTCTGTTAAACTACTTAATATATCTTTTTGTACTGAATTATCTAAATATTTTATTAAATCTCTTAATGTAGGAAATTTATCGTCTTGTATCATTTCATGTTCTAAGTATATGTTACTTTCATCTTCAAGCCTAGTTACAGACATAATATCATTTGAAATATTAAAATCTTGATATAATTTATACAACTTTGTCCTAACATATGGTATATCTATTTCATGTATTCCATTTATAAATTTTAGTACTTTTTCTATTTTTTTATCCAAGAAATTTTCTTGCATTATATCCTTTTTAGTTATTTCAAGAATATTTACATAAGTATTATAAAAGAGAGTTGTTCCATAAAAGCTATTACATAAATCTAGATACTCTCCTTCTATATCAAATATAATCTGTTTTCTATTTAAAAAATAATTTCTAATAATAAAAAGCTTTGTAAAATATGATTTTCCAGAGCCACTGCTTCCAAAAATACAAATATTTGCATTTTCATATTTACTACTAAAAATATCTAACCTACAAATTTTATTTTCTGACGTATACCCAAGCATAATTCCATTTTCATCTATAAAATTAGTAGTATAAAACGGAAAAATATTTGAAAGAGCATCTGTAGTTACATAAATTTTGTTTAATAATTCTTTATTTTTTAGTGTTAATGGTAAATTTGATAGATAAAACTCTAAGTGTCTAAAATTAGTTATTTCTGCACTTATTCCCTTTGAAAAAAATTTTGCTTTAATTGAAAAAATAATTTTTAATAATTGATTAAAATCATTTGAATAAAAAGAAAATATTAAAGATATAATATATATTTCTTGATTTTCTACTTGTATCTTTTTTCTCATGCTTGCGGATTCATCTTTTGTCATACTCAATATATCTATGTTTCTTTGACTTTTATTTATAGTATTTAGTTCACTACTTACAGCGCCAATATTATATGTTAAATTATTTAATATTTTAATTGGATCTTGTTTGCTAACATACATTGAAAAATCATAATCTAAATTTCTTGGAAATTCATTTACTATATCTAGAAAAAAAATTGTACTAGGTAAAGACTTAATGCTTAAAGAAATAATATAATTATCATTTAATTTAATATATCTAAAATTAGTGTTATCTATTATAGTTGGTAAAAAATCACTATTTTCTATATTAATACCTCTTTGTTAAGACTCTCATATAATACATTTGTTATTATCTTTTTTGTCTTTAATCTTCTTGTATTACAACCAACATAATCTAGTTTTTTTATAACACTATCTAGCTGACTAATATCAAAACTTGTATCTCTATTAATTGAAATAATAATATAATATTTAGTTGTATATATCATTTCTTCCTCAAGATTTTTACTTATATTCTTTAAATATTCATTCATAAGAGAAATATAGTTTTGACTTGAATTTTTACTTATAACTTTAGCTAAGTTATCCACATAGCTTTCTACATTAATTTTTTTATTAGAAATATAAATTTGAAAATCATAATTTAATTCACGAAGAAATTCATTATATAGATTTAAAATATTAGATTGAACATCCATTGAAAAATTTAAAAATGTAACCGGCTCTATTTCATAAATATAAACCTTCTTTATATTATCCTTATCTTTTAATAAAATGTAGCTATCAGTTACATCAATTAAATTAAATAAACTGTTTATATTTGCATATTTAATATTGCATCCCTCCATTTCTTATATACTCTTATACCACTTGTATTTTGATACGTCAACATATTTTTCCATTTTTTTCATCGCAACTTTCGACACTAATAATCACAAAGTAAGATTAAGTGCATATAATTAAACTATATAGGAGATGATATTATGAATGAAAATAATGAATTAAATCAAAAACTAATGGGTATCCTTGGATCTTTGGATAAAGATAAAATTGAACAAGTAACAAAAATGGTTCAAAATATGTCTAGTGATGATTTAAATAATATTGCAAAAATGTTTGGAATTAATAACAAGAAGAAATAGCTATGAATGAAGAGAATAAGGATGCACTAAACAATTTAATACATAGCATCCAAGAAAAAATGAATAATAATGTAGAAAATAGTGATGAAGCTTCTTCAAATATCTCATCACTATTAAACACATTAAATAATAGCAATACTTCATCACAAGATAATACACAAAAACAAGAAGAAAGTAATAACAATTTCTTTAATTCAATCGATCCAAGTATATTTGCAAAAATACAACAGATAATGGGAGCTTTAAATAGTAGTAGTCCCCAAAAAGATTTACTTATATCATTAAAACCATTTTTGAGAAAATCAAGACAGGATAAAATGGGAGACTATTTAACTATATTAAGTGTAATATCAGTTTTAGAATCATTTAAAAATAAAGGTAGTGATTAGTATGTTTTTTAATAATTATTATCCATATTATAATAATCAAAATTATCATAGAAATTATTATAATAACTATAGACCAAATTTTAATAATAATATCGATAGTCAAAAAAAAGATACTGAACCGGAAAATACCGATACAATACCTTTTAAAAATTTTGAACTAAATGAAACTCCTAATACATCTCAAGACAGAAGTAATAAATTCAATTTATTTGGTTTTTCATTTGAAATAGATGATTTAATTCTTATTGGATTAATTATACTATTATTCTTAGAATCAGATAAAAATTACGCTCTAATAATAATACTTGGATTAATCCTACTAAATGTGAACTTAGGTGATATCCTTAAGATCTTTTAAATAATATTCTGCAAGTAGTATATCAATCTCCTTGCTAGTTTTTAATATTTGTGAATATTGACATCCTATCTCAATTTCTTTATCTAGTTTTCGTTTTAATCTTTCAATTTCTTCTAATATCATGCAAAACTCCTTTTTTTTTAGTATTTATATCATTTGTTTTTTAATAAGTCAATATTTTTAACCCTATAATCAATCGCAAGTTTCGACAGATAAAACAATAATGAACTACAAAAATAGTCTATGTCTATAATACTAAATTATGAATGTTATACATAATATTTACTTATTTTGATATTATTTTTGATGATACTCTATTTTCTTCACTTAATTTATTTAAAAATTCTTTTATATCACTAGCTTTTATATTTTTTAATATTTCCATATCTGCATACACACTTGTATCATCTAATATTGAGTCTATTACTCTTCTATAGCTAACATTTAAACTATCAGATGAAAGAATTGCTTCACCAATCTTTTTACGTTTTATTACTTCAAACAATTCTTCATCAATTGGTTCTTTTTTTATTTGATTAATATAATCTAAAATATCTTTTTCTATAGAATCTATATCAGTTGAAGTTGTAGATAATATTACATGTGAAAAAGTATCGCTTCCTTCATATTGCATATCTATAAAACTATTTATTTTACCGTTATTATATTCTCTCTCAAAAAAGTCAGATTGTTTAGAAAAATACATATCAGATATAATACTTACAATTATCTCGTTTTTAATAATTTCTTCTTTTTTTGCAAGGTCTAGTTTATATCCTATGCACAACTGAGGTAGATATATTTCCATCTTTTGTACTATTTCTTTTTGTGCAACTTCTTTAGGTTCATCTTCAGAAAACTTTTCAATTTTAGCATTAGTATCTACTTTAGTTTCATATTTTTTTATATTCTCTTCAATAATATCAATTGTCTTATCTACATCAACATCACCAACAACTAAGAAAAACATATTTTGTGGACTATAAAAAGTATTATAACATGTATAAAGCAACTCTTTTGTTATATGTGATATTGATTCTATAGTACCAGCAATATCTATTCTAACTGGATTTTTTTGATACATAGCTCTTAATGCGTTAAAATACACCATAAAACTAGGATCATCATCATACATGCTAATTTCTTGACCTATTATCCCCTGTTCTTTTTGAACGTTTTCATCAGTAAAATATGGTTCTTTAATTAATTTTACTAACATTCCTATAGACTCTTCAAATTTTTCTGATGTTTCAAAGAAATATACAGTCTGATCAAAAGAAGTATAAGCATTAGAAGAAACACCCATTTTTGAGAATAAATCTAACGCATTTGCTCCCTCTTTTTCAAATAGTTTATGTTCTAAAAAATGAGCTATACCATCAGGAACTTTAATACGTTTTCCTGTTGTAATATCTACAAAGTCATTTACAACAGAACCATATTTTGTACCAAACATTCCTATTTTTTTACCAAAGCCTTTTTTTTGGCAAATATATACTTTAAGACCATTTTCTAAAGTAGTACAAAATGTGCTTTCTCCTAATTCTTTAGAAACCTCAACACTCATTTTACGCATTATCTACACCTCCCAAAACAAAGATTTTTTCAACACTAACCAATTTAGCTACTCTTATTATATCTTCTACTGTAACTTTACTCATTTTTTCTCTCATATCTTCTACTGTTATATTTTCATCTTTAAAAGCAATAATGTTTGCAAATTTCATTTTTGCCATCGCAACTTTTGAATCTTTCCATTCAAGTAAATCTGCCATCAAACTATCTTTTGCACTCTTAAATTCATCTTCACTAATATCTCCATTTTTAATTGCATCGATTTGTTCATTTATTACTTCCACTGCTTTATTATAATTTTCTTTATTTATTCCTGCAAAAATTACAATTATATCTTTAAATCTATAATATCTAGACCTAACAGTATATGCTAATGATTCTTTTTCCCTAACATTTTGAAACAATTTTGAAGATGGAGTAGTTCCTAGTATTGCATTATATAAATTTAATGCATAAAAATCTTCTATTGAAGCATTATTTATTCTTAGTCCTAAAGATAATACACTCTGTGTTGTATCTTGATATTCACTAACTTCTTCTATTTTATTTACTTTTTGTTTTTTAGTATTATATACTAAATCTGTAATTTTATTTGTAGAAAATTCACATGTTTCAAACACTTTTTTAAACTTTTCATCTATATCTTCATATCCATCTAAATTACCAGAGATTAATACTGTTACACATGATTTAATTAATTCACTATATGCTTTTTTTAGTATTTCTTTATTAACATTTTCAACAGTATCTTTTTCTCCATATAAAAACGCACCAAAAGGTTCATCCTTACATAGAAGCTCTTCTGCCCTTTGTACTCCATACTTTAATTTTTCATCTTTTCTTTCATTAATACGTTCAAGTATAAAACTTTTTTCTCTTTCTATACTATCTTGAGACCAATCAGCTGGATTATATATCATTTCCTTTAAAAAGCTTAAAATATCATCTACTAATTCTTCATTATTTGGTAAAAACGCTTTGTTTATATATTCTATTTTAAATTCCAAATTATATAAATCACCATATTTTTCTACATTTACATCATAAGATGCACCATATAGTGAATTTAGATATTTTTCAATATCTTTTTGTGTCTTATATTTTTGTGAAGTCTTAGCCATTAATGCCCCAAGTACAGCATTATTAGAAAAAATACTTCTATCCTTTACTTCCATAGTAAAATTGTATGAAATATAAATACTTTTAAATTTGCTATTATTAATCTTATATATTCTCATCTTAACCTCTCTTTCTCATATAAATGAGCCAAGATTTAACTTGGCTCTATCTTACATATTAGCAAGTTTTTCTTTAACTATATCACTTACTAACTTACCATCTGCTTTTCCAGCAGTTTTTGGTCTTAAAATTGACATTACTTTACCCATATCCCTTGGTGAAACTGCTCCAGATTCTTTTATTGCATCTTCAACCATTTTTCTTATTTCTTCTTCTGTAAGTTGCTCAGGTAAATATTTAGATAATATTTCTATTTCTTTTTTTAGATTTTCTGCTATATCTTCTCTTCCAGCATCTTCATATTCTTTAACTGATTCTTTTCTTTTTTTAACTTCTTTTGCTACAATAGCACAAATTTCATCATCATTTAACACTTTTTGAGAATCCTTTTCTACTTGAAGTATAGCTGCTCTAAGCATAGTAATAGTATCTTTTTTTAATGTATCCTTATTTTTCATAGCCTCTTTTAAATCTTGTAATAACTCTTCTTTCATTATATATTATCTCCCTTCTTTATATATTATATGAAATTATTTAAGTATTATTTGCTTTAAATTTGTTGTTTATTGTCTCATCTACCTTTAAATCTCTAGACTTAACCATACTAGCAATCCAAAGTGAAATAAATATTGTAGACATACCAATTAGAAGTCCAAGTTTCCACAAATCTTGTGTTATTAATGATACAGCTATTATACATAGTGTACTAGTAACAGTATAAAGTATTAGTACAGCTTGTCGTTGTGTAAAGCCAGCTTTTATTAATCTATGATGAACATGTCCACCATCTGGTGCAAAAAGAGGCTTTCTTTTTACAGCTCTTCTTACCATTGCAAATATTGTATCAAATATTGGTACACCAAGTATTAATACAGGTGATAAATACTCAACAGCAGTATATCCTCTTGAAAAACCAAGAATAGTAACTGTTGCCATTGTAAATCCTAAGAAATTTGAACTACAATCTCCCATAAAAGTCTTTGCCGGATTAAAATTATATGGTAAAAATCCAACTCCAGCTCCAACTATTGCAGCTGTAATTACTATTGCTTCTAAACTTGCAGAAGTTGATATAAAAAGCATTAAAAGCGAAAGTGCAGATATAGAAGTAATTCCGGCTGCAAGACCATCTAATCCGTCAATTAAATTCATTGCATTTTGAACTGTAATTATCCATAAAAAAGTAACTGGTAGTGAAAAATATCCTAAATCTAGGCTTCCTATATTTTCTATTCTAATACCAAAAAAATATACAACTAAAATAGAAGCAAGTTCAAAAATAAATTTATATTTTGCCCTTAATGTAAATATATCATCTATAATTCCCATTATAAAAATCAAACATGCACCTATTACATATCCTAAAAATTGTGTATTAAACGCTATAGAAGGTATATCTTTAGTAAGCAAATAATACACAAGAAGTGCAACCATAGAAGAAGTAAATATTGCTATTCCTCCACATCTTGGCATAGGCTTTGAATGTACTCTTCTACTATCTTTTGGAACATCAACCAGTCCATGTTTTTTACACATGGATATTACAAAAGGTGTAAGTACTAAACACAGAACAAATGCTATAACAGCTATACTATATACTATCGCCATATTCTACACCGTCCTTTTGAGAATTTTCTATTTTTGTAATTTTATCTAATCTTCTTTGATGTCGACCTCCAGCAAATTCCGTATTTAAAAATTCATCAACAATTTCAAAAACATTTGCAAAATTTAATCTGGCTCCTAAGCATAATACATTTGCATCATTATCTTGCCTTGTCATTTTTGCCATATATTTGTCTGTACAAACAGCAGCTCTAATTCCATTTATCTTATTACATGCTATTGATATTCCAATACCTGTTCCACATATTGCAATTCCTAAGCAATTTTCTTTTTTTACATTACAACAAACTATATATGCTATATCTGGATAATCATCTCCTGATTGATCTTTAAAATTAGTAACATCCTTTACAGCTATTCCTTTTTCATTTAAATATGAAATTATTTTCTTTTTAAGCTCTATACCTGTATGGTCTGAACCAATTATTATCATATATTCACTTCCTTTATATCATTTCTAGAAGTTTATCCACACATTCAACTATTTCTTTGGCACATGCACTATAAATTCTTATATCATATCCCCATGGATCATCTATATCAACATTTTCTATTTCATTACCTAATACATATTCTTTTAGTGTGAAAACTTTTCCTTTCATTTTTGGAAAATATGCTAAAAAATTATATTTATGTTGTTCCGTCATACACAATATTAAATCATAGTTTTCTACATCTATATCAAACATGTTTGTAGCTTTATGAGTTGTCAAATCCACATCATAATTTTTCATTACAGAAATCGCATTATTTGTAGATCTTTCTCCTGTTACTGCAGATGTACCACATGAAGAAACAAAAATATCCTTTTCTTTTTTTAAATCATAAAGTCTTTTTTGACAATAATGATGTGCCATTGCACTTCTACAAATATTTCCTGTGCACACAAACATAATACCTTTCATAGTATTTTCCTCCAAAATTTAATCAAAATAATATTATCACATTTAACTTTTAAAGTCAATGTTAGAGCTATTTTAAGACTAACTTAATAATTCATTTATAAATATTATTTTTTAATATTTATAATTTATGATAAAAATAACAAAAAAAAGATGATTTACATCTTATAAATCATCTTTTATCATTTTTTCAAGCATATTTTTACTATAGCTTTTTTCATTATACTTTAGTTTAAATATAGAATCACTTCCTATTTGAATTTTAATATACACAAGCTTTTTTAAATCTTGATATACATTTTGACCATCAATTATTATTTCAACATCATCAAAATCAGAAAGCAATTTAAAGCTAAAGCTATTTCCTATCAAAGAGTTTTGAATATAGTCTTTTGTCTTACTATTTTGTATTGGAGCAAACAAAGTTGCACATAACACATCAACACCATCACATATTACAGGTCCACCTAGACTCTTATTATATGCAGTAGAACCGTATGGTGTAGCAAATACTATTCCTGAAGATAATACTGTTTCTTTAAATTCCTTACAATCTGTAAGCTCAAATTTAATTTTATGATAATGCTTACCTGAAATTTGTAATTCATTAATTGCGTTGTCCTTTATTATTGTTCCATCATTATAATAATATGAAATAGTCGCAAGAGAAATTTTATTTGAGTCAAATTCAGTATTTTTAGATAAAAACTGTATCAAATTATCTACTTCACCCAATAATATATCTTGAAGATATCCTAAGTTTCCACAATTTATTCCCACATATAATGGAAATCCATCATATTTTAATTTTCTTATTTCTCTTAAGAAAGTACCATCTCCACCAACTACAAAAACAATGTCAGGATTAGAATCGACCACATTAAAACCATTTTCTATTAATTTTTTCTTTATAACTCTTGAATCAATTTTATTTCTGCTATTACACACAACTTTGATATCCATGTGTTACACCTCCCTTAATATTAATTAATAGATTTATGTTTTATTTTCATGCTCATTTTATCATAGTTTTATTACGATTTCAATGTTGATTATTTTATATTAATGTGATAGTATAAACTTAAATTTATAGGAGGCGAATACCATGTTAGATAATATAAAAAAATATGAAAAAACATCTATTGCTACTGCTATACTATTAATAATATTTTCATTATTTTTAATATTTAAGCCAGAAGCTTCATTAAACTTTATTGTAATAGTAATAGGAGCATTTCTTGCACTAGTTGGAATAATTCATATAGTTTCATATTTTACTTCAAACAAAGAATTTAGAGCTATTAGTACTGAACTAATTGAAGGAACTTTATATACAGTAATAGGAATATTCTTAATATTTAAACCAGCAATACTAAATGAATTCTTAGGAATTATAATAGGAGCATGGCTAATAATACAATTTATTATAAAATTCCAATTTGCTTTTAATTTAAAATCACTTGCTTTGCCAGTATGGTCATTAATGCTAATAAGCTCATTATTACATTTGATACTAGGAATATTAATGATTTTTAATCCTTTTGGTAGCATGATTGCAATTACAACACTTGCTGGTATTATTTTACTAGTAACTGAAGTAGGTAATATAATAGAATCATTCTACTTATTATTTAAATCATAAAAAAAGAAGCATATGCTTCTTTTTTTATTTATCTAATATAAACTTTATATCTTCTGCTGCCAAGTCAATATTTCTCATTCCATTTCCAATTGGATAAAATACACTATAAACAGAGTATGTTTTATTACCAATATTAATTTTAAATTTTTGTTTTCTTACACTTTTTACACATATTTTTTGATTAAGAAAAATACTACTTACTTGATTTCCAAATACAATTATTTTTTTGGGATTAATAATTTCAATCTCTTTATATAATAAATCTAAATATTCTTTTAAAACTCTATCTGAAAGAGGTCTTGCATCTATTTGTGTACATTTTCCTAAGTTAGTTATAAATATTTTTTTATTTTCTATTTCACTATACACTTCGTCAGCAAACTTTTCCGTCCATTCACTTGGCTTTTTAGATTGTATCAAATTAAATAGATTTTCATCTATAAGTCCTACTTTATAAAATAATTTCCAAATATTTTTTGTACCAATCCATGGAGATCTTCTTCCTTTCCACTCCATTGTTGACGCTATATTTTTTCCTGTAGGATTCATAAAAACAAAACATACATCAGGATTATTTTCACATCCACCATTATATATAGATGATAATGTTGGCTCCCCATATTCAAGTTGAAGCTTATCATAATATTTATTTAAGTCTTTAATTTTCATAGTTTAAAATTCCTTTCTTATATAGATAAATTACTACCTAAAAATATAACAACTAATATAAAAAAGATTAATATACTTAGCAATGTTGAAATTATAAAAGATACTAGTACTCGCAAAAATGTAAATTTCTCTCTTTTATATAAAATTATTAGTTGTAAGATTAAAGTAATAAAAAAGATTGCAAGGCTTATTATAATTTGTATCATTCTCTTAACCTCTACTTATCTAAGATTTTTTTAGCATATGAACATTCAGCAACAAGATTTTTATTATTTTCATTTGCTTTTTTAATTACACATTCAACCAGTTTTCTTGCTATACCACGTCCCTGATATGTACTACTTACACCTGTATGTATTATGTTCCACACATCATTTTCTTCTATAAAATCACATTCTCCAATTTCTTTATTATCATCATATGCTACAGCTCTTTTATTTTCTTCTTCAAATAAAATCTTAATCATAAAATTTTTTCTCCTTTAATTTAACTCTTTTATATATCTGATGTCACATGCAAAGTGCTCTGTGGCTACAAATGGTTCTTTCACTTTAACAAACCCATTCTTTTCATAAAATTTTTGAGCTTGTATCATATTATCAAGGGTCTCCAAATAGCATCTACTATAATATTTACTTGCATATTCTAAAGCTGTATTAATTAGCTGTTGTGCTATACCTGTACCTCGAACCTCGGGTATACAATACATTTTTTGAAGTTCACATACACCATCTATATCTAGTCTACCTATTCCAACTCCACCAACTAATTCTCCACTCTCTGCTTGTGCAACCCAATATTTATTTTCTTTAGAATTATATATATATGAAAATCTGCCTAAATCTGGATCTGCCCATGCAGTACCATCATGATTTGCACCAAATTCAATTAAACAGTCTCTAATAATTTTCTCAATTTTTCTGTTATCTTTTTCTTCTATTTCTCTAATTAAATACTTCATTTTTCCCTTTCTATTTTTTAAGCATCGTTTTATAATATTTCTAAGTTAAATCGACAACTTCATCTGTTAATATACTAATATCAATTACGTACTTCTTTTTATTCTCCATATCAATATAAACTGGTAAAGACTCAATACCTCTTTCTTTAATATCTACTGTTGGATCAAACCATATATTTCCACTTTTAAAAATATATTTTTTTCCATCTATTTCATTATCCCATTGACAAATGATATTAAAAGGATGTCTTCCATTAACAGAATATCTAGTATTATATCCAACATCTATAATTTTTGCATATACTTTTTGTCCATACGTCTTAAGCTTTTTCTCTAAAGAACTTTTTCTAACTCTAATAAATATTCCAACCCCACCAATAACTACAAATATTAGTCCTATTCCTGGAAAGATTAAAAACACATAATCTATAGATTTCACACCAATTTTAGAAGGATTATTTATATCATAATATATCTCTATCTCTTTTCCTTCATAAAAATTAGATGAATATCCATTTAAAGCTGACTCATATACTCTTCCGTCTACAGTATACTCTACATAAACACTATTTTCTCTTTGACCATCTAAATCTTTATAACTACCTATTTCTGTTATTATACCTGTTGTTTCTACTTTATTTTTGTAATTAAATACATTTACACATATAATCATTCCAATTATAACAAAAATTAAGCCTATACCAAAAAATATAATCCAAATTAAATTTTCTACTTTATTGCCTTTCATTATATAAACCACTTTCCTCTCATAAAAATTACACTATTATATTACCATATAATAAAATTTTAAACAATAAAAAATTAGAGCTAAGTTTTAGCCCTAATTTAATTCTAAAAAGTTTTCCTTAAACCAATTTCTAGTTTTAAACTTTGATACACCAATATTATATAAAATGTACATATATAGCTCATACGTATTACTAAATATCTCCTCAACAGGTGAATTTTCTGAAAATATTACCTCTCTAAGATTAAAAAATGATTTATTTCCAAATATTTTGTATATTGTGTAAATATCTCCTTTAATATCTTCATCTAGTTCTTTTCCTAATTTTATTTGCTTATCGTTTAAAATAATCTTTTCATACTTTCCAAACTTATCATCTAATACTTTTAAATATATGCCGACTCATATCTATTCTAAAGTCTTCTTTAAATAGCTTATCTTCATCATATACACTCATATAGTATCCTTCAAGTAAATATAATAAGCAAGTCAAATGAGCTGTATTTATATTTTTTAATCGCTCTTGAAATAACCCAACTAAATAATATGATATTAAAATGATATCATTCATAATAACTACCTCCTTTAACTATAATTAAATTAAAGTTTAAGTATAAATGCTCAATCATTATAACATAAAAAAGCAATAAAAAAAAGAAGATTTTAAATCTTCTAAATTTTATCTAAAAAATTGTTTCTTGAAATAGTACTTTCAGAAAAAACTTTAGATATAAAGTATGGTACGAAATTAAGCATTCCTTTTTTTAAATTCATCGATAAAGTTAAATTGTCACTACATTCAATTTTATCTTTTAAATCGTTTTCTACTTTAAGGCGATATGAAAGCTTAGTATCAACACAGAATATTTCTCCCTTTTCTTCAAACTGATAACTAGAAAATACTTTTTTTCTAAGTTCGCTTACACTTAGTGTATCTTCCACATCAAAAGTTAAATATGAATTTAAAAAAATAAAATTTTTCATAGAGTAATCAACATCATTTTGCACAAGTACTAATATTATATAAAGTATTTCTTTTATTTTGCTAGACTCTCTAAAGCAGTGAACTTCTAATTTTCCATTCTCATACTTTGGATAAAAAACTTTAACATAGAAATCTTTAAAAATATATTTTACTGAGAATTTCTCTTTAGAAAACTTGTACCGTATTTGATTTTCTCTAAATTTTGTCGCTATTTCTTTGCCGACACCATAACCCACTCCTTTTCTTATTGAAAGACATAATTCTAATCTTTCTCTTTTCTTTTTGACATTAGTCTGTTTCATTTTTTTCTTTTTCTCCTCTCTAAAAAAATGAACCCCCTAAAGTGATATATATAAATCACAATAATATTATAACATTTATTTGTTTTTATGTCAACAAAAGTCAAAAAAAAGAAAAGAAATTAATTCTTTATTCCTTTTACTATATCATTATTGAAGACTATAATGTTATTAACAATTTCATAATATATCTCAGATAATCCCACAGTATCAACATTTCCACAATAAGCATCAAATATAATAACATTCTTATATGTTTCAATATCATAATTTACATCTATAGTATATTTAGTATATTTGCTAGGAAGTAGTCTATCAAAGTATTCAACAAACTCATCATCTTCTTCATATTTTACAGATATATTATTATACTTTTGTAAATTCTTAACAAAAAATCCACATTTAATTTTAAGCGCTTTTGGTAATTTACTGTCTGCAAACTTATCTAATGCTAATTTTATTTGAAATACAATTCCACCAATATAAAAGAAACATTGTCTTTGCTTTAAAGGAACTTTTTCAAAAATAAAACTAATCATTATCTTAGTTTTGTCTAAATCAGATTTTTTCTTTGTTTCAATCATTTGGTAATCAAGTGTTACACCTTTACATTTTTTACTTATTGTAGATAAACAACCAATTACTTTATCTTGATGGCAGTTTTGTATGAAAAAACTATACTCTAAACATATCCGCTTATCTACACCAAGCATTAATTTTTCATTTGGTCCTTCAATAAATTTTTCAAATTCACATCTTTCATTTTGTACATTGTTATTTAACATATGCACCCTCCTCTTTCTTTAATAAAAAAAACGTAAAAATTATATTTTTACGCTTTTAATTATATCATTTATACCGTATTATGTCAATTATTTTCTATTCTCTTCTCTTTTGCGTACTATAAACTACCTTACTTGCTATATTTGTTGGAGCAATTTTACCCAAAAATCTTAATATTTTTATACTAAATCCAGGTGTAATATCTGTCTTTCCTTGTAACATTTTATCAACAGTATATCTAGCTACGTAATCACTAGATAAAGATTTGAGATCAAATTTTACATTAGCTACTTTATTAAAATTTGTTCTTACTGGTCCTGGATTTAAAGTACCAACCCTAACATTACTTTTACTTTTCTTTAACTCTTCATTTATTGAAGCAGATAAAATATATACATAATGTTTAGATGAATAATATGCTGCCATAAGTGGACCTGGTAAATGTCCAGCTATAGATGAAACATTTAATATATAGCCACTATCTTTTTTAACCATTTTCTTTAAAAAAAGTTTTGTTAATACATGTACAGCTGTAACGTTAGTGTTAATTAACTGTACTTCTCTATCCAAATCTGTATTAGTAAATCTTCCAAATACACCAAAACCAGCATTATTTACTAATATATCTATATCATCTACTAAATCATATATTTTTTTGCAATTATCCACTATGCTAATATCCATAGGAATTATTTGAACTTTCGTTTTTATTTCTTTTGCCACTTCATTAAGTTTTTCTTCATTTCTAGCAACAAGAATAATATCATATCCTCTTTTTGAAAGTTCTTTTGCTATATCTCTTCCTATTCCAGAAGAAGCACCTGTTACTAAAGCTTTTGCCATTTTATACCTCCCATCATGATAATAATATCAAGAAAAGAATAAAATAACAACAATTTATATATTTCTTAATAAAATTCTATCTAATTGTTCGTATAAATCTTTAACTCTTTTATGATTTTCTTCTCTATATATGGAATCTAATATGTTATTAATTTCATCATTTTTTACAAGCTCTAATGCTGCAATTCTAATTAAGAAAAGTTTTAAAACACCTAAATTTGTATTAATTTCTTTTGCAATACTTTCAACGTACTTATCTATTTTGTCGTCAACTCTTTCCTGAAAAGAATAATATTTTAGCCTATGTAATTTTGTATAATATTTACTTTCTAAATCATTATATTTTTTTTGCTTATAATCTAAAATATTCTCTTCTACTATTGCTCCATCAATTAAAATAATATCTTTTAATATGTCTCTTATATCTTTTGAATCAATTTCTTTTATTCTTTTGTAAATTTCTTCTGTTTGTTCCATAATACCTCCTATATACTATTCCTAAGGCAAGACAATATATCCTCATCTATATCCTCCAATCTACTGTTTAAAGTGTTAATGTCTGCTATTTCATCACTTAAAGTATATCTTTTCATATATGAATCAATTCCTTCAACAATATTTTCCTCAGCTAGTTTTTTTACACACATATATCCACTACATCTTATTATCCACCTTCTAAGCACTATTAAATTATTTCTAACTAAAGATTCTTCAGATAAATTATTTTTTAAACTACTATTTGAAGAAATCTCCATTGCTTTGCCAAATCCTATCCTATCTAAATCATAGATATACTTATCTACCATTTTTCCATATACATTTGTCTTATATGTTACATCTGAACTAAGAATTGCAAAGTCTATAATATTTATATCTTTTAATACATCTGTCATATAATATTCTAATTTTGTCTTTAAAATTAAATCATATATACTTTCAATATTTTCCATAGTATACCTCCATATGAGTCAAATTATACGCTTAATACTTGTACTTTCAATATAATAGACAAAAGTTGTAAAAAGAAGACATTTTAGTCTTTCAAACAAAAAAATTAAAGTAAATTTGTTGAAAATACTGTTTTATTTTGCAAAGTTGTTGACTTTTAAGAAAAACTATAGTAATATTTCACCGTTGCTAAAAAAAGGAAGTGATTATAAATGAGTGTTGCAATTACACTTACAAAGATATTTATAAACTCATCTGTTTTATTTGTCTTTGTAACTAAATTAGCAGAGGCTTACAATGAAAAACCAATTGAAAAAGAACAAAACAAAAAAATACTTTCACTAATTTTATTAGTATCATTTGTGATTGGTTTTTATGTCGATAAATTTGGTATTGCAATTTATTTACTAAATATTTTTAATTTAATCTTAATTAATAAACTTATTCTAAAACAAACATGGAACTTTACATTAATAAACGTTATATTTTCATGTTCTATTACATCTTTAAGCAAAATGTTGGTTTTATTAATAGGAAAAGTATTTAATTCAATTCCAACATCAGGCTTTCTTAGTTTAATTGAATTTTTTGTCAAATCTGATCTAATTACAGTAATTTTCAATTTATTATTTACTTTTATTATTTTAAAATATGCTATTAATTATATTACTAATCTTAAGCTATTTATAGATAAATTAAATTACAAAGATTTAATATTATTTTCTTGCTTATCTTTAACAATAATTGTTCCTGTAACATATGGTTTATATTTTAACACTGTTAATCTAAAAATATACATGGCAATTATATTAATAGATCTAATTATTGTATTAACTAAATATACGCAATATTATATTGATTCACAAGATGAACTAAAGCAAGAAAAAACTTATAATACGACACTGTCTAACTTAGTAGATAGTTTAAGAGTAGTAAAACATGATTATAATAATATTCTTCAAACTATAAATGGATATATAGTAACAAAAGAATATAAAGGATTAGAAGAACATTTTAAGGAATTATATAAAGAATCGAATTCTATTGCCACAACAGAATCTGTTAATCCAAGCGTAATAAATCAACCAGCTGTTTATGCAATTGTAGGTTCAAAGTATAATACTGCTATGACAAAAAATATTAAATTTGATGTTGATGTAGAAACAAATATAAAGGAAATAAACTTTAACTTTACTGATTTATCAAGAATATTAGGAATTTTATTAGATAATGCAATAGAAGCAACAGAACAAACTGATACTAAAGAGATGTCGATTTCTTTTAGTTACAATAAGAAAAAACAAGCTGATATGATAGAAATTAAAAATCATATAAAAGCTAATTCTAAAATAGATTTAAACAAAATTTTTGATAAAGGAGAATCTAGTAAAAAAGTAAAATCTGGACTTGGTTTATGGGAAGTAAAAAATATTATTTCAAAAAAACAGAATTCACAAATCTATGCAAATATAGAAAACAATACATTTTCTCAAACAATAGTTATAGAAAAATCATAAAAAAATGTCTAGAATTTATTCTAGACATTTTACTTTTTACAGTATTTATTTTCTATTAAAGCATAAAATTTACTGTTATTTTCAATAAATTTTGGTTCTTTTCCTTTTAAAATTAAATAATGTAGTTTAATATATTGAGTATAATAAAAAAATAAACTATTATTTATTTCTTCAAATATATTTTCAAAGTCAACTACAATATTTTCAACACTAACTGTAAAAGTTGCAAATATTACATCTTTTTCTGTTCTTAGAGAAAATGTTGTAGTTACATTTCTCTTATTTAAAATTTCAAACTTTCTATACTCATCTTTTGAAGTTTTCTTTCTAGTATATTCTTGGTTTACAATTTCTCTTAAATTATCAAGTTCAAAATCCATATATTTATCACTAAAATATATAACGTCAATATTAAATTTAGCATCGGAAATCTTTTTTTGAACTTCCTTCATAATATCTTTTACGTACTCAGAATATTTACAAACAGCATCTTTAAAGTCAGAAATACTATTTAACTCTAAATACATTTCAATATGAGAAACATTATTAGGAAAAATCCTAATATTTATATCTTTATTTTTTATTATTATTCTCTTTTCTCCTATATCCCAACCTTGTTTAAAAAGGTCAGTACGATTCTTATTAATGTACTTTTTAAATATTGATACTATATTTTTTGAACCTATCCATAATCTAATACTTATTGTATCATTTTTTCCGAATAATATACTTTAAAGATTTTTCTTTTGCTATAATCTCATTATACTCCTTACAAGCATTATTAATTTTAGTTTTTGTTATGCAATAATTTGCCATAAAAAACGACCTCCTTATTAAAATTAGTTTAATCAATTAAATTCGTGTATTATTATAACATACATTTTACATAAAATAAATAGTTAAATAAATAAAAATAGGAAATTATTCCTATTTTAAAACATATAATCAATTAGTTTAGATGATAGACCAATATATTCTTTAGGATCAAGTTTTAATAGTCTATTTTTATCCTCTTTACTTATTTTTAAAGATAATATAAATTCTCTTATTTCCTCTAGTGTTACTCTTTTACCTCTTGTAAGCTCTTTTAACTTTTCATATGCATCAGTAAAACCATTTTTTCTTAATAATGTCTGTATAGCCTCAGCTAATACCTCTGGATTATCATTAATATCTCTATTTAAAATTTCAGTATTAATTTCCATTTTAGAAAAAGCAACAATAGTCTGCTTTATGCTTATTAGTGTATGTGAAAACATAACTCCTATATTTCTTAAATTAGAAGAATCACTTAAATCTCTTTGCATTCTTGATATTTGAAGATTATTTGTAAAGTTATCTACTATAGTATTTGCCATATGAATATTTGCCATTGAATTTTCATGATTTATAGGATTTACTTTATGTGGCATTACAGATGAACCTGTTTCAGTTTTTACTGTCTTTTGATTAAAATAATTCATAGAAATATACATCCACATATCTAAATTAAAATCTAAAGTTATATTGTTAAATAATTTAATATAGCTAAAAAGTTCACAAATTGTATCATGTGATTCTATCTGTGTAACAAGAGGATTATATTCAAAGCCTAAAGTCTCTACAAAGTTTTTAGTAAATTCTATCCAATCTATATCATATGCAATGCAATGCGCACTATAATTTCCTACTGCTCCACTAAATTTTCCTTTTAGCTTAATATTTTTTATCTTATTTAAAATACAATTCCATCTATACACAAATACTGCTAATTCTTTACCAACAGTTGTAGTAGTAGCAGGTTGTCCGTGAGTATGAGCAAGCATTGGAATTTCTCTTAATTCTCTTGCTTTATTTGAAACATTTAATATAAGCTCCTCCATGCTTTTAACAATTATATTATTAATACAATCTTTAATCATAAGATTATATGCCAAATTATTTATATCCTCCGAAGTACATGCAAAATGTACAAAACTTATATATTTATTGAACTCTGTTTTACTAACTTTCTCTCTAATATAATATTCAATTGCTTTTACATCATGATTAGTAATCTTTTCTATTTCTTTAACTCTTTTACATTCATCTACGGTAAATTTTTCTACAATCTTATTAAGGTTATCTAACGTACCATTGTAATTAATTATTTTTTCCTCTTTTAGTAAATATTTAAACCATTCAATTTCAACTATTACTCTGTATTTTATATATGCATATTCACTAAAATAATTAGAAATATCACAAGTTATATTTTTATACCTTCCATCAATTGGTGATATATTTAAAAGTGTTTCTATTTCCATTTTCTTCTCTCCTAATCTACTATAATCATATTCTCTCTGCCTGCTCCTGTACCAATAAATTTTATTGGTACGCCAACTATTTCTTCTATTCTATTTAGATAGTTTTGAGCATTAATTGGCAAGTCTTCTCTTTTTTTTACATTACTTATATCTCCAAAATTACCCTCAAACTCTTCATATACTGGTGTACATTCTTTTAAATACTCATTATTTGTTGAAAATCTCATTGTATTTTTACCTTTATATTCATATGCAACACAGAGTTTTATTTTATCTAGTTTTCCTATAGTATCTACATGATTTATTGCAAGTCCAGTAAGTCCATTTATTCTTGCTGCATATTTAAGAGCAACCAAATCTAGCCATCCACATCTTCTTGGTCTTTTTGTTGTAGTACCATATTCATGTCCTAGTTCTCTAATTTTATCTCCAATTTCATTATTTTGCTCAGTCATAAATAACCCTTCACCAACTTTTGATGAATAAGCTTTTAGTACTCCATAAACTTCACCAATATATTTTGGACCAATTCCTGTACCTGTACAAACACCTCCGATAGTTGGATTTGAAGAAGTCACAAATGGATAATTTCCAAAATCTATATCTAGAAGTGTAGCTTGTGCACCTTCACACACAATTTTTTTATTATTTTCAAGCATATCATGTATCATATCCACACTATCCACAACATACTTTCTTAAATAATTAGCATACTCTTTATATTTTGCAATTGTACTATCTACATCTAATTCTTCTTTTTTGTAAAGTCTAAATATTTTATTTTTATTCTCAATATTTTCTCTTGCTATACTTTCAAAGTTTGATGATATAAAATCTTCTACTCGAATACCTGATCTTTCAAATTTGTCTGAATATGCAGGTCCGATTCCTCTTGCTGTTGTTCCAATTTTTCTACTTCCTCTTAATTCTTCTTGAAGTCTATCCATCATAATATGATATGGCATTATTATATGTGCTTTATCACTTATATATAAGTTCTCTACTTTATGACCATTTGACTTTAAATTTTCAATTTCTTCAATTAAAACTTTTGGATCAATTACTACTCCATTACCAATAATTGCTTTAGTATTTTCATTTAAAATACTTGACGGAATTAAATGAAATGCATATTTTTTCCCATTTACATTAATTGTATGTCCAGCATTATTTCCACCAGAACATCTAATACTTGCATCAGCTTTTTCTGAAAGATAGTCTATTATCTTTCCTTTTCCTTCATCTCCGTAAAAAGTACCTAAAACTACATTTACCTTTGACATATAACATCTCTCCTTATTTTTTAGTAGTAGAAATAAAAAAAGATAAGAAGGTAGTATCTTCCTACCTTCTTATCATCTCTTTATGTTTGGCAAATGAACAAGTATATTTCAACTTGTAGATAAATCCTAGTTTATTTTTTCTATGTTTTATCCCCATTTGCATATTCTCACCTACTATTTTCTACACAAAAAGTATATAGTATTTTTTATTTATTGTCAAGAAAAAAGTTAATCTATTTTCTTTAAAGTTGTAACACTTATTTCAGGAGTATTAAAAACTCTAATAGGCACAGTAGAATTTCCAATACCTCTACTTATTATCATAACTTTATCTCCTCTTTTTTTCATTCCTGCACCATAAGTTGTAAAATACCAATTTTTCCATGGAGTTGCAAAACCTAAGCCAAATAATCTAATACCACCTCCATGAACATGACCTGAAAATGTTAAATCAAAGCCCATTTTTACGTAAGATTTAAAATATAATGGATCATGCATAAGCAAAATGTTAAACTTATTATTGTCTAACTTTCCAACTAGCCTTTCATATCCATCTTTATATTCGTTAATTACTTCATTTGTTAATGTTTTTCTTGAATGCTCTTTACTTGAATTAAATCTTAAACCATAAAGTTCTATTTCATCATCGTTTATTACTAAACTTGTTCTTTCATTGTCTAATACAACAATACCTAATTTTTCTAATTCTTTTCTAAAATTAGCAATTCCTGACTCACCTAAAGCAAGTTCATGATTTCCAAGACAAAAATATATTGGTCTTGAATTAATTCTTTTAAAAAATTCAAGTGCAGGTTTTATATCTTTATCTTGTCTTATAATAAAATCCCCAGTTGCTACAATGATATCCGCCTTTTGTCTATTTATTAATTTAATTAATTTATCATTATCCTTCCCATAAGTAGTACAATGCCAATCAGATAAATGCAATATTTTAAATTCATCAAAACTTCTTGGTATTTTTTTATTTTTAACTTTATACTTACTTACAAATACCATTTTATAATCTATATAATATACTATAAAAATAAATAATAGTATTAATAACAATATAATAATATATTCCATTATTCCTCCAATAAATATATTGTGATAATAACATATATCAATAATTTTTTCAATTACTGTATATATTAAATAAATAAACAAACAATAATATTAGGTGATTAAAAAATGAAGGATACAGATATTTTAAAAGAAATAAATAAAGCCTCAAAATATGGAATAAATGGTATTAATTTAACATTACAAAAAGCTATAGACAGTAATTTTAAAAATGTACTATATGCTCAAAAAGATGAATATGAAAATATTTATAACAGAAGTAAAGATTTGCTAATAGAGAAAAATCAAAGCTCTGAAGATTTAGATCCTCTTGAAAAAGCGATGTCATGGATGTCTATACAAATGTCTACACTTACAAATGCATCAAATTCAAAGCTTGCAGAAATACTAATTCAGGGAAATGATATGGGAATAATAAAAGGTCAAAAATTATTAAATAGTCCTATGTCAAAAGACTCTACAACTCAAAATTTAATTAAAGACTTTATTCATCTACAACAAGAAAATATAGAAGGATTAAAAAAATATTTATAACAACAAACAGGTGTAAATAATCTTACACCTGTTTTTATTGCATTAGACTTTTAAAATAAGTTTGGTCTTCTAAAATTTTTGTTAATATATCTGACTCTTCCTTAGTTGGTATTTCTTGGCCAATTCTAAAGTTTGCAACATCTTCACACTCACACCCTAGTACATTTGCTAGTTTTTCATCTGTTACATCATCATAAATACTATATATCTCATTAATTTGTTTTACAGTTATTATTCCTTCTGCTTTTCTATATGCTTTATCTTTACTCTGTAAATTCATATGAGGATCTTCTTCAAGTAAACTATCGCACTCTGGACAATATCCTCTAAAAGCTCTATATTTATATTTTTTATCATTTGTGTAAAACTCAGAATTAAAGGTCTCCATTACTGGTTCAACTTCCATTTTACACTTATTACAATACATCTTCATATAACATCCTCCCTTTTTTATTTTAGTATTACATTATACATTCATTTTTTATCAGTTACAAGTATATATTCAATTTGGTACAAAAAAATAACTAGTATGTAACATTTACAAACTAGTTAAAATTTAATTTATGCTATTTCTTCTGGTGGAATTAAGCTTAAGTTTACCTTATTTCTTTCAAGATCAATCTTATCTACATAGCATGTAACAATATCACCAACATTTACTACTTCCATTGGATGCTTAATGTATTCTTTAGTAAGCTTAGATATATGTGCTAGTCCATCATCATGTAGTCCAATATCAATAAAAGCACCAAAATCTACAACATTTCTAACTGTTCCTTCAAGTCTCATCCCAATTCTTAAGTCTTCTATATTTAGTATATTACTTTTTAGAAGTGGCTTTATAAAATCGTCTCTAAAATCTCTATTTGGCTGTTTAAGGCATTTTATAATGTCTTCTAATGTAAATTTATCTATATTATTTTCTAAAGAATATTTTTCCAAATTTAATTCGTCTAATTTTTTATTTAATTCTTCACTACCTATAGTCTCTAGAGGCATATCAATATCTGAAAATAACTTTAATGTTTTTTCATAGCTTTCTGGATGTATAGGTGTTTTATCCAATAAGTTTTTTCCATCAATTATACGCATAAATCCTATTGATTGTTCATATGCTTTAGCTGTTAACACCTTATTTTTAATTAATTCTTCTCTTGAATTTATTTTACCATTTGTATCTCTATATTTAAGTATTTTATCTATATTAGTTTTAGTTATGCCTGATACATATTTTAAAATTGAAGGACTTGCTGTATTTATATTTACTCCAACTAGATTTACTGATTTTTCAACAATAAAGTCAAGTGATTCATTAAGTCTTTTTTGATTTACATCATGTTGATACTGGCCTACACCTATACTTTTGGGATCAATTTTTACAAGTTCACTTAAAGGATCTTGCAATCTTCTTCCAATACTTATTGCACTTCTTTCTTCAACATGCAAATCCGGAAATTCAGATATAGCAAGCTTAGAAGCAGAATATACAGAAGCACCTGCTTCACTTACAATTATATATTCAACTTTTTTTCTTTTATATTCACTACAAACTTCGGATACAAGTTTTTCACTTTCTCTTGATGCAGTACCATTTCCTACAGCAATAACATCTATATTGTAGATATCAATAAGATTTTTAATTATTTTTTTTGATTCTTCCCATTTATTTTGTGGATCATGTGGATAAATCTTACTAATATTTAGTACTTTTGAAGTTCTATCTATAACTGCAAGCTTACATCCAGTTCTAAAAGCGGGATCAAAACCAAGTATTACTTTATCTTTTATTGGTGGTGTAAGTAATAACTTTTCCAAATTTTTACCAAATACATCTATTGCTCCTTCTTCTGCCTCTTCTTTTAGCTTGCCTCTAATTTCTCTTTCAATTGAAGGAAATATTAATCTTTTATATGAATCATATATTGCATCTTTTACTATATCTACAACTGGACTTACTTCATTTTTTATAATCTTCTTTTCTAAAAAGCTAATAATATGTTCTAGATTAACATCTATAGATACATTAAGTACATTTTCCTTTTCTCCTCTGTTGATGGCAAGTATTCTATACTCTTTTGCATTTCTTATCTTTTCACTGTAGTCATAATACATTCTATATACTTGTCCCTCATCTTTAGCATTCTTTTTAATTTTAGAATTAATAGTACCAAAATTATATATATTATTCCTTATATATTTTCTATAACTTGCATTATCTGAAATCCACTCAGATATAATATATTTTGCACTAGTAATTGCTTCATCAGCACTCTTTACTTTCTCATTAATATATTTTTCTGCAGTTTTCTTAATATCTATTTTATCTGGAAAAGCCATTATAATTTTAGCTAAAGGTTCAAGTCCATTTGCAATAGCTTCTGTTGCTTTTGTTTTCTTTTTTTCTTTATATGGTCTATACAAATCTTCAACTTCAATAAGTTTTGTACACTTCATTATCTCTTCTTTTAAAATGTCTGTAAGCATTCCCTTTTCATTTATGAGTCTTATTACATCTTCTTTTCTTTTTAAAAGATTTACTTGATATTCATATACCTCATTTATGCTTCTTATTTGTTCTTCATCAAGTGCTCCTGTCGCCTCTTTTCTATAACGGGCAATAAAAGGTACTGTATTTCCTTCTTCTAGTAATTTTAATGTATTTTCTACTTGCTTTTCTTTTACATTTAATTCAATAGCTATTTGTGTAATAATTTCTTTATTCATTGTTTTTTCTCCTTAAAATATTAACAACAAGTATTATATCATAAATTTGGTAAAATATATTAAGTTACAACATTTATTGACAATAATATAATATCTTAATATAATTAGTATGAAGAAAAAAGAGGTGAAAAAATCTTGGGATATGTTGATAGATTCATAAAAAAAATATCTTTAGAAAATACCAAATATAAAGAAAAGAAAACTCTTCTACCAAATCTTAGACCTGGTGACATTATCTGGGCAAAAAGATATTCAAAAGAAGAAGTTCGAGAAAATATTGATTTAGAACATCAAGAAAGCCCTTTTATAGTTATATACAAAAATGAATTAAATATATCATATTGTTTAGAATGTAGCTCAAAAGAAGAAACAAAACAACCAAACATAATAAAATTTAAAAAGAAAGACTATCCTCACATACTATATAAAGATACATATGTAAAACTAAAATCAGATATTGAGCTTACAAGTTATAGATATATAAGAAAAATGGGAAGTTTAACAGTTAGTGACTTTAACATACTAAAAAAGAACTTATTTTTGCTAATGACAGATGAAGAAAATGCTAAATTATTTAGTTTTACAAAAAGTAAATTAAACTTCTATTTAGACAGTGGTGATTTTATACGCAAAGATGGTGATCATTACCTAGTAGGGTATAAAGAAGGGAATACTCTTTATTCATATAGGGCCATAAAAGATGAATTTAATTCAGATATAACAATAAATAGTATTCCATTTAAAATACGTTATGATAAAAAGATAAAAATTAGTGCCACTGACACTTATATGCTTTTAGGTATATATCATAAATACAAATCATACTTTAAAAAACAAAAATTTATTGGTTATCATTTAGCTGATATTGGTGACTTAATACAAGTAAATAATAATTATTATCTTGTATATGGAAAATACAAAGAATATCTAGTTGTTATTCAAGTATACAAAGATATAAAAGGCCTAACAATAAAAACATATGACATTAGTATTAATAATACAAACTATAAAACTGGATATAATTTTTTCCTTCTATCATCTGAATATGAATACAATATAATATCAAATATTTTAGAATTTGAAATATGTGAATATACAAATAGACTTAAAGACTTAAATATTACTCCTAATTTAAGCACTGAAAATATTATTGAAACAAATAATTTATCTAATACTACTTTAAGTACATTACAAAAAGAAATACTAAATCAGTTAAAAGAAATGAACTTTAGCTTTGAAGAAATTACTAGAATTATGATTGAACTAAAGGGAATAAAAGAACAACTCAAATTTAGAGAATATTTAATAAAAAACTATGATGAAAAAGATAAAGAAATAGTTAAAAACGCAGCAAGTTATATAGTATCTGATGGTATTTTTAATAATAAATTATTTCTAAAAGAGGGAGATATTATACTTGCAAAAAGAACAAATGATTCAAATATTAAAAATAATATAATAAAGGATTATAAATCTATAGGACCATATGTAATAATTTATGTAGATAGAGAAAAAGAAAAAATATATGCCTTGTCAGGAGCTTATTCAGTAATTAGAGGGCCAAAGACCTTTTTTAAAATAAAATCAAGTTCTACTGAGCTCCAAGAAGATACAATACATTTAAAAAGTATCATTCCTACTGAAATAACAAAAGATGATTATATAAAAAAAATTGATGAATTACCAAATGAAGAACTAAACACTTTAAGAAAAAAAGTATATGCGATAATGTATTATAATGAAGATAATAACTTTTTTAATAAGGAAGTCTTATCATATTATAATTCTCCTTTTGACATTATAAATTATAAAAATAACTACTACTTAATATTTGATGAGGATGATAAAAACTTTTATTCATATCAGTTATATGAAACTATATATCCTTATCTTAAAATAAATGATATAGGCTATATGGTAAATTTAAGAAATATAACAAAAATACCTAAAGATAAAACTTATGAAGTTGTATATATAATTAAACCCAAACTTTTGGATGTAATAAAAAACAAAAAAAGATGGAAAGACATTAAATTACCTATAGTAGAAAAAAATATAGAAACTGCAACACAAGGAGATATAATAAATTATAATAATATATATTATTTAGTTTTTGGTGAATATAAAAATTACCTACAACTATATAAATTATATACTAAACAGGAAAATAATTTTGCTTGTTCATTTATAGCTGATAGTAAAACTTTTTATACAAATTTCCAAATATATTTAATTTCTAAAAATGCAAATATCACAATTACAGATAATGTTAATCAAGATAAGTTAAATGAAATTAACAATATTAGAAAATCATATAAGAAAGTAAATACTATATATAATACACCTTTAGATTATAAAGATGAACAATCACCAAAACTAAATAAAGAACAATTACAACTAATAGATAAATTAAAAGAATATGACTTTTCCGAGGAAGAAATAATAGGATACTTAGTTGCACTAAACAACAAATTTGTAATAGATGAGATTTTAGATTTTATTATAAAAAAAGAACAAACTAACACAATTTCAAAAGGTAAAATAGGCAGAAGAATAAGAAGAACTGCACGAAAACAAGAATAATATTATGTAATATGATTGATTTGCCTAAACTCTTATGCTATAATTTTGGTGTATATTTATTTTTTCTAAATTAAATATAACTATATTTATGGAGGGATTAATTTGAAAAGTGAACCGATTCAAATCTATGAGGACGTATTAAAAGGCTCTTTACGCCGTTTTCCTCGAGGTTTTTGGGTAGATGACGAAGGCAAGAATCTTATTGCATCTGCTGAAATTACACGCTACTTAATTGAAAATGTATTAAAATGGAGTGATGAGAAAGTAAAAAGTGATATTTCGTGTAAAGTATTTTTTAATCACAAGCTAAAAGGTATGCTATGCACTCTTTTTGGAGATAGTGTGTATGCTGCACTAAACAATGCATATCCTGGCAAGTACAAAGAATGGGAACTTGCGTGTACACCACGTAACTTTTGGACACTTGAAAATGCCAAAAAAGCAACAATTTGGCTTTTCAAAGAAAAACTACAATGGAGTGATGATGAGATAAGGCAAAATATCAGCAGGAGGATTTTTGTTGAAAATGGATTAGATACTATGATGCATGTGTTATTTAAAAACAATGCAAAAGCAGCTATATCCAACGCTTTTCCTGATTTATTCCGGTAAAAATTAAAGGCAGGTAGATTTAAAAAATCTACCCGCTTTTTTGCAAAATAAATTTATGATATTTTATATTTCTTATCATCATATTTGATTATTTGATTATCTGTATATCTACCATAATCTTTTGCATACTCTTTCATTTTATCCATAGGCATTTTATTTACTACAACACCTATTATATTTCCACCCATGTTCTCTATTTTCTTTTTAGTTTCAACTAGAGCTTCACTCTTTGTTTTTTCAATTGCACAAACAAGTACAACTCCATCTGCTTTATTACATAATATCATACTATCTGTAACTATATTAATTGGTGGAGCATCAAATAATATAACATCAAATTTGTTCTTTACATTATCTAAAATCAAATCAAATTGTGAATTTTCAAAAAGCTCAGATGGATTATGAGGTACAGCTCCTGCAGGGATAATATATACATTATCTATTTGAGTCTGTTTAATGTATTTTCCAACTTCAGCATCTAGATTTTCATTATCCTTGTTTATATTTTTATTATCTAGAGCTTGAGCAAGTCCTTCTACATTATCTACTTTAAATATATCATGTTGTCTTCCTTTTCTTAAATCACTATCTATAATTAAGACTTTTTGTTTAGACTGTGAAAAAGCAATTGCTAAGTTTGAGATAATAAGACTTTTTCCATCTTCTGTTGATGAGCTAGTAATTAAAAATGACTTATAATTATTCTTACTCATCTTATATGTAATACTTGTCCTAAGTGTCCTTATTGCCTCTGATATTGGAGACTTTGGAGCCTCATGTATAATTAAATCTTTTCTCATAATCTCACCTCTTATTTAATATCTGGAATAACTGCAAGTACTTCAAGTCCTAGCAGATCTTCCACTTCAGATTTAGATTTTATTGTTGTATCAAAATAGAAAATAACAAATAGTACACCACAAGATAATACTAAACCAACCATACCAAATATAGCTGCATTTTTAGCATAACTTACATTATATGGTGAAGAACTAGGAATCGCAGTATCTATTACAGTTACATTCTCAATGTTATATATTTCTTTAACCTTTGAACTAAATACCTCAGATAAGCTATTTGCTACATTAGCCGCAACAACTGGATCTTCATTTGAAACTTGAATCTTAAGCATTTCTGTATCATCTTTTGCAGTAACAGATATATTTGACATTAAAGCTTCTTCTGAAATATCAAGTTCTAGTTTTTCTTTTACTTCACTTGCAACAGCTCTGCTTTTCATTATCTCGCTATATGTTGCAACAAGCTTTGAATTTAATGTAATATCATTTTGTGTTATTCCTTCACTAGTAGTAGTACTAATAGTACTAGTATCTGTAGGCTTAGATAATACAACTGTTGAATATGAAGAATACATTGGCGTTACAAAAAATTTAGTATAAACTACTCCTGCAATTAGTCCTAGTATACAACATAGTATAACCCAAACCTTCTTTTTAAATATATAATATATAATCTCTTTTATATCAATCTCTTCCACACGCATCACCTGATATTTATATTGTATAATGTTTACGTAAAATTTTTCAAGAGAATATTATAAAAAAAGAAAATAAATTAAAAAAAAAGATAGATATTTATCTATCTACACTATTTAAATACTGTCGCAATATTCAAAAATTTCCAAATCACTAACTTTTCTTTTTTTCTTTGTATTTCTACAAATCTCATCTACGTATGACATATTAGATAATTTATTTTCATCATCTAAAGCATATATCTTATAGTTTCGAATAAGTAGACTTCTTGTTTTATTATCTAGTTTACATTGATAGTCATCATCAATCAAATAATTTTTTGATTTAGAAAATTTTTTTAAACGTTTAAATTCCTTTTGTATACTCAAAAATATTGGTCTTTTTTTCGTAATTATTGGCTGTTCATTAAAAAGCTTATGCTCAATTTCGTACTTATTGTAATTAAATTCATAAATGTACCAACAGTAAGAATGATACACCAACCTTTGAATTTGATATTCTTTAAGTTCTTCATTTAAACTAGCAAAATATTTAGCTATATCAACAGCAGTATACATTTTTCATCACTCCTTTTTATTTAATAAAAATTTAGCCATAAATCCTAAAGATTTACTAAATAGATTTATATAATACTCAAGGAGTTAAAATATAATATTATTTTAAAAATAATACTCAATGTCTATATTAATCTACATTTTAGTAAACATAAAACTAATATAATTATATCATAATTAAATTAAAAAGTCAAAAAAATACCTAAGTAAAATTTATATTACCTAGATATTAAAAATATAATATAATTATACATGCTTAATATTTGTATTTTGAGATATCTCATTTGAAGTTGTAGCTAAGTCTTCTACACTCAATTCATGAATATCTTTATGTCCTGTTATTCTACCAAAAGTTTTTAGCTCTTCTTTTACATTTTCTAAATATTTAGCTACCTTTTTACTACTATTTTCTATAGATAATCTTTTACGAAGCTTAGGATCTTGTGTTGCTATTCCTTTAGGACACATACCACCATTACATACTCTATACTGATCACATCCTAAAGCAATCATTGCAGCAGTTGCAATAGCTACACAATCAGCACCCATAGCAATAGCCTTGGCAAAATCACTTGCATCATATAATCCACCAGTTATTACTAAGTCTATATCTAAATTATTCTCTTTTAAATATTTCTTTGCTCTATATAATGCATATATAGTTGGAACTGATGTATTATCTTTTAAAAATGTTGGACTTGCACCAGTTGCTCCACCTCTACCATCAATAGTAATAAAATCTGGCATAGCAAAATATACATATTCTAAATCCGCCTCAATATGTCCTGCAGCAATTTTTATACCAATAGGTCTTCCAAGTGATTTTTCTCTTAACTCATCTACTAAAGATTTCAAATCTTCTTTAGTTTTAATCTCTTCAAATTTAGATGGACTAATTACATCTTCACCAATATTTTTACCACGTACTTTTGCAATCTCTTCTGTTACTTTATTTGCAGGTAAATGTCCACCCATACCAGGCTTAGTACCTTGTCCAATTTTAATTTCTATAGCATCAGCATTTTTTAAATTTTCATCTGTTACACTATATTTATTTGGTACATATTCAAATATATATTTATATGATGCCTCCATTTCCTCAGGTAAAATTCCACCTTCGCCACTACACTCTGCAGTTTTAGCTATACAAGAGCCTTTAGCTAAAGCAATTTTTGCTTCTTTAGATAAAGCACCAAATGACATATGTGAAATATATACAGGCATATCTATCTCAAGAGGACGCAATGCATGCTTTCCAATAACAGTTTTTAATGACACATCTTCATGATCAAAAAGAGGTGCAGGATTTAACTGTGCTCCAAGTATTAATACATCATCAAAACCAATAACTGGACGTGTTGTTCCCATAGCCGAAATTTCATTATAATTATCACTTGTAATAGCATGTATTTTTGAAACAGCTTTTTTAAGTCTTATTGGTGTATCTTTAGCCATTGCTTCCATAGAATCTTCAACTTCAGATTCTTTAGCAACTTCTTCCACACTTTCCACATCTTCCTCTATCTTTTCAAAAGCACTTTTAGGATTAAAACACAAAGGACATTTCCAATCATCTGGTAAATCCTTAAACAATACTCCTTCCTTTTCTTCATCATAAATATATCCACAAATTGTACAACGATACTTAGCCATAATATTCCTCCTTTTTCGATATTATTTAAATGTATAGTATCATAAAATAATATAACTAAAAAAATATATAAATTTATATAACAAATAATATAATTTTTAGCTTAATAAAATATCTTCTATAAGTGGTTCAACACCATCATCAATTATTTTTTTTACTTTATTTTGTATACCATATCTATTTAAATCTATTGCTACATGTTTTATAACTTTTGCTGCAATCTCTCTAACAGGATATGAAAAGCTCATATTGTTTACAATTCTTAACATAAAATTAGCCACTTTATCATAATCCTCCCATTTTAATCTATGTAATAAATATTCTTCTGATAATTCATTAACCATTTGTAGTGCCAAATTATTATCGTCTTTTATATACTTAAACAAAGCACAATCAAAATTATTAACATCACATAATAGTCTTAAAATTTTATCAGTTGGTAACTCACTTATATACATATTTATTTGGTCATCATATTCATTTCTTTGAATAGCACTTTTTATAATTTCTTCATTTTGTTCTTTCTCATGAAAATCTATAGATTTATTTATTGCGTCTAGTAATTTTTGAGCATCATCATATCTTAACATTCGCATTACAGAACATGCTTTTTCAACAACTGACTTAAACATATGACTAGTATTCATAGGATTTTTATTCATTATAAAATTAATTATCTTACCTAAAGAATAGACATCACTTCTTTTATCTCCATCTTTTAATAACATGAATTGATCTGGATCACAATACTGATATTGTCCCAAAGCATTTGTTAATATAGTTTGATGTGAATTTAATATATTTAAATTTTTTCCTAGTCCAAAATCACCAATAATTATTTTAGAATCTGAAACAAATATATTAGTAGGACATAAATCTCTATGTACAATATTTCTATTGTGTACTTTAGCCATAATATTTAAAATTCCTTTAATTAACTTTATTTTTTCTTCATCATATAATATAAATTTATTTTCTATATAATGTTCTAAAGTTTCATTATAATATTTCATTGTATAAACATAATCATCTTTTTTATATTCATATACTTCTACAATTCCATCTAAATCTTGCAGTGACTTTGTTATTTCAAATTCACGTTTAAATCTACTAACAATAGAATTCTTATCATACAATTCTTTATATAAATGCTTTTCAACTATATTGTTTGATTTCCTTTTAAATACATTAGCAAAACCGCCATGACCTATTTCTTCTAAATCTTCATCCTCAATCACTATATATACATTATTATTTTTTACTTGAAAAGATAATCCATCTACTCTTACAATTTTATTTAAAAAATTTAGTATGTCATTTCTAGCTTTCACACTCTGAACTTTATTTAGACTCATATCTCGAGTTAAATAATTTTCATCTAATATATATGAAAAAAATCTTTCTATCTTTCTATCTTTCTATCATCTTGCAACGTACATAAAGATTCAAAAACATAACGCCATCTTGAAGGAAATCCAGATTTATAAACATCTGATGAGCCAAAATTATTGTTAAAAAAATCTACTAATTGTGCCCCTGTTTTATAGCTATAATTATAAATCACATCGTCTATGTTTATTGGTATGTCTCCAATAAATATTTTTGAAATTCGTTTTAATACTTCGTCAGATAACATTACTTTCACCTTTATTTCATATTATATCATAATTTATAAAAACAAAAAAGACTTAAATATCAATCATATATGCTATTTAAGTCTTTTTAAAATTACTTTCTTAATACTTTCTTTGCTATTCTTTTTCCTTTTCTTAGAATCTTTTTAACAATAGAAACTCTAGTATATTTATTCATAACATCTATAACATTATCACTATTTATAGAGCCTTTTTTTATACCTTCAAAAAACTTATCTCTACTTTTATGTGCAGGTACATTACTGAAATGATTATATTTAGCAGCTACATCAATATCTACTTTTTCAAGTATAGAAGTATTATTTTTAAATATATTTAATAAGCTCTTTCCTTTTTCAGAATTTACTGTTAATAATGAAACTCCTTTTGTAGAATCTAAATCAGGTTTTACTTTTTCAATTTTCCAAAAATCTGCTATCGTAAAATCAGTTATTCTACTTTTAGAAGCAAAAACACAAAAGTTACAAGATCTTCTATTAATTAATTCTTTACCAAAGGCATTTTTAAATGTATCTTCATATAATACTTGATCATTTTGTAACTCAATTAATGTTCTTTCGTCTCCCCATTTAATTTCTTTACTTCTAAATCTAATATCTTTCACTTTTTTGGAATATTTTTTTTCTAAATTTTCTTTATATAACTTAAATACTTTAGGTGATGGATTAGCATGACATAGTATATCACAAAGTATTAAATTATCATATTCTTTACCAAGATAACTTTTTAATCCACTTATTTGACAAGCCGTTCCTGTATATAATACTACTCGTCCATCTTTTAAAAACTTTTCAGCTTCTTTATATGTGTTTTTCAAATCACTTCTTACATATTTAGAACCACAAAACTGTTTACAATCTTCTAAAGTTTCAGCATATTTGTGAATTACATTTAAATCCTCATCATAGGTAACACCAAACACTACACCTTTATTTTCTATAACATATTTTGCTAATATGTAGAACATACCACCAGAAGAAGCATTTTTAAGTTCTTTATCATTATTATTAATAGCTATATATGCAACTGACTCTTGTTCACTTTTATTAAAATTAGAGCATACTTTCTCACATAAACCACAATTAATACACTTTTCTTTATTTATATGTGGATATAAAAATCCTTCACCATCTTCTACCATTTCAATTGCACTTTTTGGACATCGCAAAGCACAAGTTCCACAACCATTACATAGTTCTTTTTTACCAGTATTAAAATAATTTTCCATAGTCTTTCTCCTTATTTTCTTTTTAATATCATTTTAAAAATCTTATTAAGATTTTTCCATTTACAACATAAACGTATAAAATAACAATGGCTAGTATTTTTGAAATTTTTTTAATACTTCTTCAAACAACATTGCTTTCACCTTTATTTCATATTATATCATAATTTATAAAAACAAAAAAGACTTAAATATCAATCATATTTACTATTTAAGTCTTTTTAAAATTACTTTCTTAATACTTTCTTTGCTATTCTTTTTCCTTTTCTTAGAATCTTTTTAACAATAGAAACTCTAGTATATTTATTCATAACATCTATAACATTATCACTATTTATAGAGCCTTTTTTTATACCTTCAAAAAACTTATCTCTACTTTTATGTGCAGGTACATTACTGAAATGATTATATTTAGCAGCTACATCAATATCTACTTTTTCAAGTATAGAAGTATTATTTTTAAATATATTTAATAAGCTCTTTCCTTTTTCAGAATTTACTGTTAATAATGAAACTCCTTTTGTAGAATCTAAATCAGGTTTTACTTTTTCAATTTTCCAAAAATCTGCTATCGTAAAATCAGTTATTCTACTTTTAGAAGCAAAAACACAAAAGTTACAAGATCTTCTATTAATTAATTCTTTACCAAAGGCATTTTTAAATGTATCTTCATATAATACTTGATCATTTTGTAACTCAATTAATGTTCTTTCGTCTCCCCATTTAATTTCTTTACTTCTAAATCTAATATCTTTCACTTTTTTGGAATATTTTTTTTCTAAATTTTCTTTATATAACTTAAATACTTTAGGTGATGGATTAGCATGACATAGTATATCACAAAGTATTAAATTATCATATTCTTTACCAAGATAACTTTTTAATCCACTTATTTGACAAGCCGTTCCTGTATATAATACTACTCGTCCATCTTTTAAAAACTTTTCAGCTTCTTTATATGTGTTTTTCAAATCACTTCTTACATATTTAGAACCACAAAACTGTTTACAATCTTCTAAAGTTTCAGCATATTTGTGAATTACATTTAAATCCTCATCATAGGTAACACCAAACACTACACCTTTATTTTCTATAACATATTTTGCTAATATGTAGAACATACCACCAGAAGAAGCATTTTTAAGTTCTTTATCATTATTATTAATAGCTATATATGCAACTGACTCTTGTTCACTTTTATTAAAATTAGAGCATACTTTCTCACATAAACCACAATTAATACACTTTTCTTTATTTATATGTGGATATAAAAATCCTTCACCATCTTCTACCATTTCAATTGCACTTTTTGGACATCGCAAAGCACAAGTTCCACAACCATTACATAGTTCTTTTTTACCAGTATTAAAATAATTTTCCATAGTCTTTCTCCTTATTTTCTTTTTAATATCATTTTAAAAATCTTATTAAGATTTTTCCTATTTATAACATAAGCGTATACAACAGCAATTGTTAGTCCAATCACATATAAAATCATATTATTTGAATAGAATGCTATAAGTATTGGTATTAAAACTAATATTGTAGATATAATGAATGTTTTATCAATTTTTATTTCAAAGTATCTCTTCTTTAAATCATGTAATCTATATACAGACATTACAAAATAAGCAGTCAGATTTGCTATTGTAGAAGCATATAATCCAATAAATTTAATCAAGCATAAATTAACAACAATATTAATTAAAGCAGAACCAATAGAAGTATTAGCAATCGCTTTTGTATTTTTTTTTGCAACATATATTGTACTTATAAGACCTACAACCACATTAAAAATACATCCTAGCATCATTATAGGTACTAAATTATATCCAGCAGAGAACTTTTCATTTATCATTATTGGATATACAAACGGCATGCATGCAATTATTCCAATACTCATAGCAGTAAAAAATCTTAACATCATATTAGTCATTTTATTTAAAAATTCTTTAGAATCAGAATCATCAATATGTAATGACACCATTTCAGTCCAGCTCAAATTAAATATATTATATAAAGTTATAAATACATTAGAAAATTTGTGTGCAGCCGATAAAATACCATTTTGCGCTACTCCTAATATTGCAGATACTATAACTCTATCTGATGCATTAAAAACCCACCAAGATATTGCATTTGGAATTAATGGCAATGAATATTTCCATAATTTCATTAATACGACTTTTTTAAATTCTGATATACTAATATATTTATACAATTTTAAAGCAAAAATATTGTATATTGCACATATTATTTGACCAAGCATATTAGCCATTAACATTCCATATGCTCCAAATTTAAATACTACTAAAAACAAAATATTAAAAATTATTGTTGAAAAAGCAGACAAAAAACTACCTATAGCATAATGAGTATTTTTCCCTAACCCTCTTGCCATTTGTTGAGTTAAAGAAGCAAAAATATATGCTATAACATTAGTAGCTAAAAAATATTTGTACTGATTTTCAAAAAATGGAGATATAATAAAAAATATACCAATATATACAATACATTGTAATAGTACGGAAAATATTCCAGTAGAAATTATTTTCTTTTTTACATCTTCATTTTCTCTATTGTCAATTAAATTTCTAAATACAGCCTGTTCAACCTGAAAAGTTACTATTGGCAGTAATAAAGAAACTAAAGTATTTAATAAGTCAACTGTTCCATATTCTTCAGTAGATAATATAGCAGTATAAAGTGGAAGTAAAAAGAATGTTATAAGTTGTGTACAAACTTTTCCTATTGTTATAATAAGTGTGTTTTTAAATAAAGTTTTTTCCCTACTCATTATCTTCTCCCTTTTCATCAATTGCATTTACAAGCCAATTTATAGATTTTTTTCTTTCATCTTCTAGTTTATTATTAACTTCATTCCAATCAGTTTTTAAATTAAAATCTATATTTTTAAATTCGTTAAAGTCATAAAAAGTTCTTCCTTTTATTCCCACCTTGTCCAATAAATTAATAACTCTAGCACCAGTTTTTTTATTAGGTACAATAAAAAAGTTTTTATTATATATAATAGAAAATACTGTAGCATGAAATGATGTAGCAACAACATATTCTGCATTTTTTATATAATTAACAAACTCTAATGGTCCTTCTGTATATGCACTTTTAATAACATTATTATACCCTGGATTTGTTTTTTCAAAATGAATAACTTTTAAGCCAGTTTTTTCTGATAAATCATTTACTATTTTTATATACTCTAAGTCAGGTTGTACAACATAAGCTAATATATATTTTTCTCCATATGAACTTATATTACCCAATAAATGCTCCCAATCATCTTTTTTTAATAACAAAGTGGGATCTAGAACAACTTCAATATGTTTATTACTAATCTTTTGTAATTGTTCCTTTGCATCTTCTTCTCTAACTGATATAAAATCTAATCTTGATAATTTATTTTTGAAATCTTCTTTATTTTCTAAAATAATATTAGCGTTTCCAACGCTTGCCGCATAAGATATTCTTTTGGTATTCTTATCTCCAAAGTTCAAAGTATATATATCTGATAATTCACCTACAATTGTCGTACTCCACACTTGATCACTTCCAGTTATAAGAATATCAGAATCAGGATAATTATTTTTTAAGTATTTTTCACTTTTATATGGAGAAGTAAAATTAATATTACTATTTAAAAAGTTTTTAAAAGATTTCATTCTTTTATAATTTTTAGAAAAATTTTTAATATCATTTAACACTAAAAAAAACCATTTAATTACATTTTTCCTTATAGGCGTAATTAATTTATAAGAATTAGATATTCTTTTATTTCTATAATCAATATCTTTGATAACATAATCAGGATATTTTTCGCATAAGAATTTGTTTAATGCATATGTTTGTAATGCTGCTCCATAATTTAAGGCATTTTGAAATGTAACAATATTTATCTTTTTCATTTTTTCCCTCCAATTTTCTTTAATAATAATTTAACGTCCTGTTTTAATTTCATATAATTATATAAGCTTTTTTCTTTTTTTAAGTTAATAAAAAATTTTTCAATACCAAATCGTAAATAATGATTAACTACTAAAACATGTTTATCGTTTAATATATCTTTTAAAAACATTATTTTTTCAGTTTTAGATATATTACAATTATTTGAAAAAACTGTAAGTAAAGAATAATACATCATTTTTCCTTCATACTTTAATAAAAACTTTTCATTTTTTTTATCATATATTTTATAAAACTTATAAAATTCTACTAATTCGTTATAAATCTTTTTTCTCCTTGATAAAATATCAGTTCTAAATTTTGAAGTTAAATTGTTTGGTTGATTAAAATAATAATTATATAAACAATCTTTTATCTCAATCAAATTTTTTATTTTTTTTATATATTCGCAATTAAATAAAAAATCTTCTCCCAAATTAATATTTTCATTAAATTCTATATTATTTTCTATTATTATACTTTTTTTATATATTTTATTCCATACTACATTTAAAACTCTTTCTTTGTCATCTGCAGTAAATCTATAAAAATAATTTGATATTTCATTAATACTTTTACAATAAATATCTTCTTTTACATTTCTTTTTGTATGTTTAGAGTTATTAATAATAAAATTAGTTCCAGTTGTTACCAAATCATATTGAAATTCATTAATAATCTTATATAATTTTAAATATGTATCTTCTGTAATAGTATCATCAGAATCTATAAAATGTATATAATTGCCATTAGCCAATTCTATTCCTTTATTTCTAGCTTTACTAACTCCACCATTTTCTAGTAAACTATATACTCTTATATAATCATATTTTTGCGAAAAAACCTCACATACAGTCTTCGTATTATCTGTAGAGCAATCATTAATTAATATTACTTCATAAGGTTTAACAGATTGATTTACTATACTTTCTAATGTCCTTATAATAGTTCTTTCTGCATTATAGACTGGTATTACAACTGATATTTGGTTAATATTCATAATTCTACCTTTCTTCAACATAATAACTAAATTTTCCGTTAGTTCCTTTTTCACTTACAACTTTAGCTGGTACTCCTGCAATAGTAACATTATCTCCAAAATCTTTATTTACAACAGCATTTGCACCAATCGCAACGTTATCTCCTATTTTTATATTCCCAAACAACTTAGCACCTGGACCTATGAAACAATTATCTCCAATAGTTGGAGCTTTTCCATTTTCACCCATTTGAGTACCAATATTTACATCTATATTTATTCTACAATTTTTACCTATTTTCGAAGCGCCATTAATAACAATAGTACCTCTATGAGCAATACAGAGTCCTGGTCCAAAAGTATTTATTGGTATTGAGAAGCCATATTTTATACTCAAAGACTTATATCTATATTTTAATATCAATAATATTATTTTATTAAAAATTCCCTTTTTACAGTTATTATAATATTCAACCTTTCTCATTAAACGTTGAAAATTATACAAGGGAATTTCTTTCCTATTTCCTATATAAATAATTTTCTTAGAATAATTTCTAGCTTTCCTATCTGCTTCTAAATAAAACTTATAATCTTCTTTATTTTTTATCATACTTTTTTACTAATTCCTTTCTTAATTCATTTTGAGAAAGAGTTCTTTGTTCATCTAGTTTTGAATAAACATTTTCATAATTTATAGTTTTGTATTTAGAAAAGTCTTTATCAATAGTCCTATCTTCTAATCCTAATAGATTAACAAGATTTTCAATTCTAGAATTAAAATTATTAGTTTCTTTTGATAAAGCATAAAAAAACTGTTTTTTAAAATTAATAGAAAAAGCTACACCATGAAATGATGTTGTTACAATATATTTTGCATTTTTTAAATAATATAAAAACTCATCTGGCCCAGCTGTTTTTACATTTTTCACACCGATAACATTTTTATAAGAATGATTTATATATATAATTTTACAATTCTTTTTTTTAGCTAATTTTCTTGCAAATTCTATAATATCATTATTTGGTGCAATTATATATAATAAAATATAATCATAATTTATATTTTCTATATTTGTTTTATCAATAATATTATTCCAATCACTAGAATTTAATAATAAAGTAGGGTCTAATGTTATTTCTACATCTCTATTTAAAAGATTCTTTACAATTTTTTTACCTTGTTCTTCTCTAACTAAAATATTATTAAATTTTGATAAATTTTCCTTTGTAATATCTAAATATTTATCTGGTACTTTACTGTATCCAAAACTTGCTGCGTAAGACAATTTTTTTTCATCACTATCAACAAAATCTAAAAAGTAAGTTGCATCTTCTCCAGATAATTCTAAATTCCAAACCTGATCACTTCCAACAACAAACTTATCATATATTCTATTAGTATCAATTATATCAGATTTATAATAAGACTTTGAGCTTAATTTTTGATAATTTTTTTCAAAATTTTTAAATTTATTCTTTAAAATCTTACTATTTCTATTAGTTAGTATCGATTTAACAAGTTGCTTTAGATTTTTGCATTCTGATAATTTTTTTATTTTATATCTCTGAGTAATTGCATCACATTTATAGTCTATTATTTCACAATCATATCCTAAATCATTTATTTTCTTTTGTAAAGCATATGCCTGTAAAACCGCCCCATAATTTGTTGTGTCATGGTAAGTTAGAGTTCCTATTTTCATTTTAATTCCTCCTTTTTATTTATTGATATTGTTAAATTAATCATAAGCATATAAACTAATAATATTGAAAAATTATATAATGGATTGCCAGTAAGTCCATAAACTAAAAAGAAAATTTGATAATATGCAGATATTAATACATTTTCTCTATCAGCGGAAAATTTCAACGCTTTAAGCAACTTTACTATAGAATCTTTAAAAACTAAAAAGTATACTAATATACCGATTATTCCTAATTCAGAGACAATTTGTAGATAAATATTATGACCATCATTGCCACCTGTAAGATCACCCGTAGTTTTAGCACCGCTTCCAAATAAAGGACGTTCAGCTATATTTTCAAATAGCACTTTATAAATATCTTCTCTACCATTTAACATATCATCTTCATCACTAGTTTCTTGAAATCTTTCAAACACAATTTTAGTCGCAGGTATATATAACATTAATCTTGAAACGACCAATATAATCAAAAAAATCAAAGCACTTTTTTTTAAGATTTTTTTATTTCTTAAATTAACAATAATAAAGATAACAATCATTGAAATTGCATTTGCAACTAATAATCCTCTTTTTCCAGTTAATAGTAATGCTAATATACCTATAATTATAAAAATAAAATTCAAAATTTTCTTTTCTTTATTATAAAGAAATCTAACAAAAAAAATACATATAAAAACAGTTATGCAAAAAGCATTAAATCCATGTTCAGATGATATTCCTGCGTTCATTCCATGTCGCATTAAAGCCAAATTATATTCATAAGCAGAAGCCGTTAAAATCTTTCCAATTATAAAATGAATAAAGTTTGGAAATATTGCATATATTAAAGTTGCAAAAACATGTATTGAGGAAAAAAATGCTAATATATTTACTATACTTTTTTTATAACTTTTATAATTTAATGTTATAATTTTTAATATAATAACTAAAAACAAACATATACTATACCTTAAGGTACTTTCTTTATCAATTGAATACAAAGTAGAAATAAATGATAAAAGACAAATGCCAATCCATATCAAGTCATTTTTTGTTATCTTTATTTTAAACATATTGCATTTTAAAATCGGGATTAATCCCACTATTACTGTAAATAATAATTGAATACTTTCTTTATTTATTACGTATCCAAAAAAAATAAAAAGTCCAATTAAAACCAATTCTAGTTTTTCAAAATATTCAAAAAATATTTTCTTATTCATAATAACTATCCCCAATTAAAAATCTAAATCTATTAACATATATTTCTTTAGTAAATTTTTCACTTTGCTTTCTTGCTTCTTTTCCCATTTTTATTAATTTTTCACTATTTGTAATTATATTTTCTATTGCTATTGATAAGTCTTTTTCGAAATCTTTACCTTTATTCACAACTATAGCGCACTCGGAATTAACTAATTCTTTCATTCCACCAGAATTAGCTATTATAACCGGATTTCCTGTTGCCATATGTTCAATCACTGTTAAGGCAAAAGGTTCTTCCCATATAGATGGTATAACACCTAAATCTGCTATTCCATATAAAGATGGTATATCTTTATAATCTACATAACCTGTAAATATAACATTTTTATTGGCTATATTTTTAATTTCACTTATATAATTTGATTCTTTATTTTCTCCATAATCAGAACTACCAGCTATCACTAATTTAACATTATCTAAGGTTAAATTAGAAAATGCTTGTACAAGTTCTTTTACCCCTTTTTCTGGAACAATTCTTCCTGTGTATAAAATTACTTTATTATCTATAGGTATATTATATTTATTTTTTAATTTAACTATTTCATTTTTATACTTTTCTTTTCCGAATCTTTTTGTGTCTATACCATTATATAAAGTATGAACTTTATTTGCATAATTTGAAGATATTTCTTTTACTCTATCTCCAACAAAATTACTTAGTACTAATATTTTATAGCATTTCTGTATAATTTTTAAAGCATTTTTAGTGTTTATGTTTAGTCTATCATTATGCAAATGTAAAATTATCTTTCTATTTGTTTTTTTAGATATAGGTAAAACATACTCTGGTACATTTTCAATAATGATACAATCATATTTTTCAAAATTTTCTTGTTTTATAATTTCATGTATATAAGCATTTCCAATATAAACGTTTGGTAGAAAATTAATACTTCTTCTTAATACTTTTTGTATTTTATAAAAAATTGAATTTTGAGTTATAAATTTAAATTCTGTACTTTTATACTTTTGAGATTCAATTTCTGCTTTTTTATTAAATATACTATATAAAGTAATATTATATTTATGATCTTTTTCATTTTCTTCCAAAAACATATTAATTAAATTTTCTACTGCACCACCATTAACAGGAGGCATTGGTAAAACTCCTGCACTTATAATCAAAATATTCATTTACTTTTCTCCTTTTTTATATTTAACATTACTATTATTTTTCTTCTAAAGTCAAAAAGCCTTTCAAAAGCTAAATAAACAAAAAATGGAAAATTTTCAAATAAATATTTTTGAAATATAATTCTACTTTTTAATTTTCCAGATAATAAATCTTTATTGAAATTAGTTTTACTTAAATATTCAATATAAAAATTCTTATAAGGATGTGTGCAACTTCCATACCAAGGTCTATTATACCATTTAGTAATATAATGTATTATAACTTTATTTTTATTAGCTTCTAAAATTTCTTCATCAGTATAAAAGTTTTTCATTTTATAAATTCTTTTTAATTGCTTACTATTCATACATATTAGTTCGGGCATCAAATTATATTTTGGTGATAAATATTTAATCCTATCTTTACAAACAATATTTAAAACACCTTGATCATGATGTGGAACTTTTCCATTAAATCTTTCCATACACTCGACGAACTTATTCTTTAAATTGTCTTCTCTCCACTTTTTCAAATTTATTAACAATACACCAGAATTAATATATCTATACTCTTTACTTAACCCAACTAATTCAACATTAAATCTTTGAATAGGATCTTGCACGCCAGCAAAATAATATTCATCTATATCAGTATTCCACAACCCACTTATATCATTTACTATAACTGTATCACAATCTAGATATAATATTTTATCTATTTTATCACTAATATTTTCAGTAAATAATCTTGCGTATGCTGATTTAGGAAAATCATTGTTTTTCGTAAACTCTTCATAAATATTGTCTATTTCAACAAAAAATATTTTTCTATTAAATTCTTTAGAAATCATAAAAAAGTTTTCTTTAGTTTCTTTACTTAAATCATTTGAAATAATATAAACATCAATTTCATCGACATTCTTATTGTTATCAAATAAAGAATATATGGATACGCCACAATGTCTTGCATAATTCTCATCAGTAGAATATACTACATTTATCTTCATTTTTTATCCCCCATTTTAAATTATTTTTTTGCCATTATATCATTATATGTTGATTCAATATTATTCATATATGAATCAATATTGTCTAACTTCTTAGATTTTTTTATTGCATTTAAATGTTTACTACTATAATAATCATCATTATTAATCAGTTTTTCTATTTCTTTTATTATTTCGTTATCATTATTACAAAGTTTTCCACATGAATCGTCAACAATTAACGGCAAACCTCCAACATTATTAACGACACATGGTAATCCCAAAGCTAACGCTTCAAAAGCCACCAATCCAAAGCCTTCCCAATCGCTGGTTAATAAAAATACTTTTGATTTTTTCATATAAGCATAAGGATTTTTTTGAAAACCAACAAATTTTATATTAGTAGATAAATTTAATTCATTAGCTTTATTTACTATTTCATCATAAAGTTCACCATTTCCAACCCATATTACTTTTATATTGTTATTTTCTTTCTTTATTTCTTTTATAATTTTTATAAATCTTTCTGGATTTTTTTGCTTTGTTAGTCGTGCCACGCAACAAATATCATATTCTACATTATAGTTTTTATTTTCATCTATTTTACTTGTCACATTAAAACAGCTTATAGGGTTTGAAACATTAATTATCTTATCATTAATATTCTTAGAAAAAATATACTCTTTTTTTATTGAATCTGATACAATTAAAATTTGTTTGACATTTTTTCTTAAACATGATAATAGAAACATATAATTATATGGATGAAGAACATTTTTTAACCAAGGTGAATTATTATGTAAGTGAAAGATAATTTTTGTTTTTCTTATAAAAAAACCACACATTAAAGAAGCTGTATAATCATGTGCTACTATTAAATCTGGTTTATAATTATTTTCTAATCTTATTAATTCATTTTTTGATATTTTATCAATTTTTATTCTATTTATACTTTTTTCTTTTAAAACGTCAACAATAGGACCATCTTTACATACATAAAAAAAATTATATTTTTCTTTTAATGATTCGATAATATTAATAACAACATTTTCTAATCCAGAATAAATATTGCTATTAACAATATGTAATACTGTAGGTTTTTTATTTATATTCTGCATTATACTCCCCTCTATATAATTTAAAGTATTTTTCACACATAACTTCTGTGTTATAAATATTTTTTATATCATTAAATGCATTTTCAGATATTTTTTCTAAATTATATTTATTATCTTGTATATTTTTTATTACCTCAATAAATTCATTTAAGTTGTTACAAACAAATCCATTATTCTCATTAGAAATTACATCTCTATTTCCTATAACATTACTTACTATACAAGGTTTCTTTAAAGCCATAGCTTCAAGTAAAGATATAGGTAATCCTTCCCATAATGAAGGTAATATAAAAACATCTGATTTATTAAGTATTTCCATTAACTCATCTCTATTTTTCCAACCGGTAATTTCTATGTTTTTACTTGTAAGTTTATCTTCCAAATCCCCTGTTCCTACCCAAATAAATTTAATTTGAGGAAAATATTCTGCAATCTTGTTAAATAATTCAGGATTTTTCTGATAAGAAATTCTACCTGTAGTAACAAAAGTTAACTTTTTAGTATTTATTTGTTTTATTTTATCTGGTATATATTTTTTTAACTTTTCTAAATTAACACCATTGCTTACATAAGTAGCTCTTTTTGTTAATTTTAAAGATTCTTCATATTCACCTTTTGAACATGCTACTATTACTGAATGATTTAATGTACAAATTTTTTCAATTGATCTGTATATAAATCTTTTTAATCTTGAAGAATCCTCCATTAAAAATGAATATCCATGTGGTGTATAAAAAGTTTTTATTTTTTTGGTATTAGTTGCCATTCTGCCAATAAAACCGGCCTTTGACGAGTGGCAATGAACAATATCTGGCTTTTCATTTTTAATAATCTCTTTAATTTCTAGTAAAGCTTTTAAATCATTAAAACCTATTTTTCTTTGCATATATTTAGATTTTATAAATTTAATTCTAGGGTCAAACTCTTCAACAAAATTAGATGGTGATTGTTCTCTTAATGAATAAACTATAACAATATCATACTCATTAACCATTTTATTTGTTAAATCTAACAGATAATTATATATACCACTACAAAAAGCTTCTACAATATAAACAATTTTTTTTCTCCCCATAAGCCTATTTAGCCCCTTCTTTTTTTAATACAGATTCTATTGTCTTTACAAAGCATTTAGCATCTAAAGAAAAGCTTTGATGATCTATATAGTATAGTTCAAGATTTACTCTTTCTTCATAACTAGTATCACTTCTTCCATTACAAGCCCACCAGCCAGTAAGTCCAGGTTTTACGCTCAAAAATTTTTCCTTATTATCTCCAAACTTATCTATTTCACCATCAATAACAGGTCTTGGACCTATAATACTCATATCACCTTTTATTATATTTAATAATTGTGGTAACTCATCCAAAGAAGTCTTTCTTAAAAAATCACCAACCTTAGTAATTCTTGGATCATTATCTAATTTAAAATTTTCTTCCCATTCGCTTTTAATTTGTGGATCCTTTAACAATTCTTCTAATCTTTCATTTGAATCAGTATACATACTTCTAAACTTATACAAATAAATTGGTTTACCATCTTTTCCAATTCTCTTATGTTTATAAAAAACTGGTCCATTTGAATCTTTCTTTATCGCTATACTTGTAGCTAAAAATATAGGTGAAAGCGCTACCAAAGCAGCAGATGCAAAAGTTACATCAAATGCTCTTTTAAAAAAATTATAAATTGGTTTGTTTTTTACCTGATTATAATGTAACACTTTGTTATTATCATCAAATTTAATAATATTATTTTCTACAGGCAATTTTTTATCTGTTTCAACACTTAATATGTTAAACTCTTGTGCCTCATTAGAATGTGACATTCTTTATTCCCCCATTTTCAGATTTTTTCTTTTTCTCGATTTTTTTAGTATATTTATGAAAATCATAACTAAAATAGTTCCTGTTATCACTCCTAAAGTATCAATTCCTATATCTGTTATTCTGCTTGTCCTACCTGCAACAAATCTTTGATGAAACTCATCGGACATAGCATAAAGCATTCCTGTTAGGATAGCAAATAAATATATTTTATTGTTTTCTTTAAAAAAAGCATAAAAAAATACAGATAAAATAATACCACCAATTGTGTATAAAAAATAATGAGCATTCTTTCTTACAAAAGTTTGTAGTTCTTGAGAATAATTGTATTTCTCATTATTACTATCTTGTGTGTTTACTGTATCTGTTTTATTTGAGCTATAACTTTCTACTTGTGGTGTGTCATTACCATTTACAGTGCTTTCTATTGCATATATAAATGCACCACTAGTATTAAGTGTTTGTGTTCCGTCTTGACTAGAAAATATAAATACAGTTATCATCCATACTAAAACAAATATTGTGGATATTATTTTAAGTATCTTCCCCTTATGCATTTTTCTCTCCTAACATTCAATATTTTAGTGACATACTTAACTATTTTTTATGTCTTCTTCAATATACTTTCGACGGGTATTATTATATCATTTAACATAAGTTTAGTCAATTAAATTTATCGTATTTAGTTTAAATTTGTTGTAAATTTTTCTGTAATGTAATATTTTGTAAATTAAAATAATTAATATTTTTTGCTATATACTTGAATTATTGATAAAAAAGAGTATAATATGTCTTATCCGAAAATCCTCACACCCATTAACTATTTGGGAGGTATTCAAATGAAGTTGTTTAATAAAATGCTCTGTTTCCTCACTGAATACAGAATTATTCCTCATATCTTGGAGAATAATCTGCATCTTAAATTGGTTTCTCTTCCCAGAGTTACCAGAGGAGGATACTACGTGTCTGCTGTCATGAAAAGAAATAGTACCTGCACCGTTTACTGGAACATTCCTAAATCTTGTAATGTTATCTTAAACCATGAAGGTTGCGATCTTATCTGCTGGCACGGCATCGAAGTAATCAGAGTGGAGGATTGATATTCTACTCTGCTAGGAGCAAAAAGGGCGAGTCCAAAACTTGGGCTCGCTCTTTTTTTTATAATTTTAATCATTAACAATCTCTTTAATAATATCAAATATTTTTTGAAAATTAGTAAAATTAAAATTAGAAGAAAAATCATTATTACAAACTAAATTTGCAAAGTCATCTTTTGTTAAAGCAATTGAGTTTTTTGCTTCTATATCATCTATTAAATAAACTTTTTCATCTATTATTCCATTAATATCAACTTTATTTTTAATATTAGATATTTTTGTATAAAATTTTTTATTCTTCGACATACCAGATTTTGTGATAAATTCTTCTCCCAAAAATATTCTTCTACCTTCTACATTTTCTTTTAATAAATCCTGTCTATTATAATAATGCTCTATAGATATTTTTTCACCATAATCACCAACAATTGGTATAGAAAAGGCATATACTTTATTTCCAAGATTTATATATTTATTTTCATATAAATTAAAATCTTTTAGTATCCTTTCATTATCTCTATCAAAAATTCCTATTATTTTATTAGGTCTCTTTATAAGTTTTAGATTATTTAACAAACTTTGTAGTCTCGAATCTCCCCACGCATTATCAATATTAAGAAATACAATATCCAAATCATTTATATTTAATTCTTTCATAGCATTTTCAATATGTTTATTATCAGTTTTTCCTTCTGTAATTATAATAGTAGAATTACTATAAGCCTGTATATCTTTTATATATTTATTTAAAGAAAAAGCTTCTTCAATTACCTCTATAGAATTACAATTATAAAACTCTTTTTTATTAGGCAAAAATACATTTCCTAAGTCATCTTTTTTTAAAACAATTACTTTATCATTTTTTCTATTTGGACTATGCAATATAAAAGGTGAATGCGTTGCAACAAAAATTTGACATATTTGTTTTCCTGTTTCGTCAATACACATTCTTCTAAAATATTCAATTATTTTTTGTTGCCATATCGGATGCAAACTTAGTTCTGGCTCATCAATCAGTATTATAGAGCCAGGTAGATTATTTAAGTTTTTCAATATAAAACTTCCTCTATAAACAATTTGCTTTTCTCCAGAACTCAATTGATCTATCGGAATGAGTTTATCTTTTCGTCTAAAATAAATTTCTTTATATCCATTTTCATTTTTTATGCTATCAAAAACTAAATCATCGCCAAACATATAACTAAAAGCATTTTTAAATCTTCTCATTCTTTTTTCTATAACTTCTTCTGGTGGTATTTTTTGAGGATTTTTAATAATCCAATCAGATAACTCTTCTGCATCAGAAGCTTTAATATCTATTAATAATTGAGCTATTTTTTGTGACAAATCCTGCGTTTGCATTTCACTTTTTATATCCTGATCTAGTTCCATAGCTGTTACAGATTTTATTTTATTATAAGAAAAATTAATTTCTGCAAGAGAATATATACATTTGCATATATTATTTAGTCCAAAATATACTATTGGTGAGCCAAATATCTTATAATCACTATCATTTTCCTTAAAATAATAAGAATTTTCATTAGGAATCTTAATAATATTGAACATTTTACTTTTTATCTGAATAGAATTTTTTTTCAATTTTTTCCTTTCAGAATCAGTAATTTCAAATTCAATTTCATAATTATCTTCAACTTTTTCATTTATGAAAATATTAAAAATATCATTTATTATTGTTGTCTTACCACACCCATTTTCTCCAGCCAAAAAAATTATATCCTCTGCCTCTCCAGTACTATCTGTAAAGTCTAATTCTATATTTCCTAATACTTTATGATTTTCATATTTAATTTTACGTATTCTCATTTATATATCTCCTTATTTTATAAAAATTATATCATTTTTACAAAAATAAGCAACAATAAATAAAAAGAGAAAGCTTTATTTTTTGCTCTCCCTTCTTTATCTTTAATAATTAAGCATAGTATTTTCTTCATGTTTTCTATAGAGTTTTATTATTTTTGCTTGCAAGTTTTCAAGAGCCTTAGCATACCATGTTAATTTTTTAGAATCTAGCTTTGAAATAGGCTTATTACTTTTATATCTAATATCGTGCTCCATTTCAGACCAAAAATCCATAGCTACAGTTCTAATTTGTATTTCAACTTTTATTATAACTGTTTCTCCATTTATTGTAACAGGTGTCTCTACTATTAAATGATATGCTGAATATCCACTTTTTTTAGGATTATATATATAATCTTTTTCTTCTATTACCTTTAAAGTTGGTATATTCTCTATTATTTGTTTAATAAAAAAGATATCATCTTTAAGAGGAACTACAATTCTTACACCAGCAATATCATCAATATTATCTACTAAAGACTTATATGTAAGAACTATTCCTTTTTTCTTCATCTTATTTATTATACTTGTTTTAGACTTTATTCTAGAATCAATCTTTTCTACCATTGAGTATCCATATATTTGATTAATTCTTGCTTTAATACCATTTAATGTACCTACTACTTGATTCATTGCAAGTTCATATATTATCAACAAATCGTTGTATTGTTTACTTTCTATGTCAATTTTTTCATCTTCTGTTTTATCTAATTTATTATTTTTAATTATTATATCAGTTCTTGGACTCACCTCCCTTATCTTTCTATTAAGATTATATCTTGAATATGAATAATATTCAAATATATTGTGTGTTAATTAGATGAAATTTCTTTCATAATCCATTCTACACAATATTCTTTATTATTTATTTTATATATGATATAATTTACTATATTTTAAAGTGGAGGTATTCTATGCAATACTTATTTTTAGATGAGTCAGGAAATTTACACAAAAATAGTCCAGATAGATATTTTGTAATTGGCGGAGTTTTTACAAACAACTATGCTGATATAAAAAAATCATATGTTGAGATTAATCACGAACTCAAAGAAAAGCTTAATATGGATTTTGAAACAGAACTTAAAGCAGCATATCTTAACATGGAAGAAAAGATGGATATTGTAATAAAATTACAAAAGATGAATGGAATGTACATAGTAGGAATAATTGTAGATAAAGAAAAAATTGGTGTAGAGATAGATGAAATACATCTATACTATAACTATATAATACGTAAATTAATAGATTATCTTATTAAAATAAAACTTGTTAAAATGACTGCAAATGAAGAACTATATTTAAATATAGATAAAAGCTCAATGAAAATAGAAGATATAAACTCACTTGAGAATTATTTAAAAACACATTTTAATATTGAAAGAAGATTTAAATGTAAAATAAATGTATCATATTGGGATTCTAAGAAAAATTATATGGTACAAGTAGCAGATATAATGTGCAATACAATTTGGAACATTGCTCAGTCTAAAAATCCTATGAGATTATTTAGACATTTAGATAGACATGGAAGACTTAGAATATATAGGCTTATTAAAATTGTTTAAAAGGTGAATGCTATTCACCTTTTATTTTTATAACTTTTTTTATTATAATGTTTATTATTTTTATTATAATTAAGCAAATTATTACTCCAGTTATTATACCTAAACTATCAATAAATACATCTTTTATCATACCACTTCTACCTGGAACAAACAACTGATGAATCTCATCTGTTATAGCATATAATGCGCCCACTAATAATGAATAACCAATCTTTTCTCTGTTTTTTAATTTAAATGAATTAAACAAATTAAAAATTAATATTCCGCCTAAAGTATATAATGTAAAATGTGCAAGCTTTCTTACAATAGGTTGTAAAAGTTCAACTATTTCTTCAAGCTTTACTTTATCTATATTATTATTAATAAATGTTATAATTTTTCTAATAGTATTTCCACTTGTAACTTGTGAGTCATCACCTATCTGACTTGAAAACCAGAAAACCAAAATCATCCAAAGTATAACTAAAGTAATTGATATTATTTTCCTCATAATCTATCCTTTCAAATTTGTTTATTGTATTATATATCATTTATCTTAATTTTTCCATAAAAAATATAGAGTATTTCTACTCTATATATTAAATTTATTGTATAAATTTTATGTTGTCAATTGTAAAACTAAATTCGTCATTTTTGTCTGAATATACGTCAATTGATACAAATTTTTCTTGTCCAGGTTCAATATAGTTAATTGTCTCTGATGAGTTTGTGTTTGATTCGATTACATCTGCACTCTCTAAAACATTCTTTGAATTGTTTTTCACAATTACAGTCAATGTTTTTTGATTTGTTCTGCTGTAATCAATTTCATAATATGCAGTAATACTTATATCTTGAGATGTTACATTCTCAACAGGTCGTATAACACTACTATCACCAGTTACAGTATTATAATATAAATTTGAAAATACATTAATAGAAAGCATAATCAAAAGCACTATACATACTACTGGTATTGAATAGTTATCTACCTTTGAATAGATCTTCTCATACTTACCTAATTTATTGCTGTTTTTTTCAAGCTTAAGCTTAAATTCATTTTCTATCTCTTTTCTTTTTTCTACTTGACCCTCAACTTCAGTATCAAGTTCAAGTGGTAATTCTTGTAACTTTTTTAAGTACATCTCCTTTATATTACCATCTTCTTGTTTATATTTTTTAATTTTCTTGTTTAGCCCCCACAAAATAATAGGTAGTAAAACTATAATGATAAGAAATAAAATGAAAACAGCAAATAGTAAATAAGATATAACATCTGCTTGATGTAAAATTCCAATAAGTTCGTTACTCATACTATCCCTCCTTTTTAAAATTTATACAATAATAATTGTATACTAATTAACTAAGTCCTAAACTGTTAGACTTATATGCTCTTTTTAAAAGCAATTGTATTATAGCATTGCATGCTTTTTATGTCAAGATACTTTTTATATAAAAAGAAAAAGAGTGCAACTTTGCACTCTAAATAAAAACATTTTCTGATATTAAATCAAATAATCTTGGTTCTTTAAAACTAGTATTTTGATTTTCAATAGTTGTTATAGTTCCATCTATAATTCTTAATTTTGTATTTCTTTGTCCTATTTGATAAGTATAATCTATTTTAACTTTTGGATATTTTTTAGATAATTTTTCAAAAACTTTAATAGGAGCTTTATCAAAAGTTTTAAATGTAAATGTATTTTCATTTATTCTAATATCAAAAGGATTACTACCTGTCCCCCATAAAGCATCTCTTATCATATATCCATTAAAGATTGATTTACTTTTAATTTTTTCTAGAAATAACTTAGTATCACTTTGCATTTTTCTAATTTTATACTTTTCTTTAACATTAGAAATTTCATCAGTTGTAAGCTCTATAAATTGGTATGGATACATTCTAGTCTTTCCAATAAATTTAAATGTACTAATTAATTTTTCTCTCATATCCTTATTATTTTTAATATAAACATTAAGACATAAATTCATATAATCATCTAGATCTAAATCATCTAAGTCTTGTTCCATAGGTTCAATTTTGTTAAAGTCTATTTGACTTTTCTCACTCCTTAAATTTTTTTTGATGTTAATAACCTCATCAAAAGTTCCAAAAATCATAACTTTGTTTTTAATTATATCATTCATTATATAATTCTTCCTTTCCTTTTTAATCCTATGTACACTTAAAATGACAACTTAATACAAAAAAACTACAGTTCACCTCCTAAATTATTAGTTGTGTTAAATTATTTTAAATGTTTTTTTATTATATCATAGCTTTAAATTTATGTCAACTTATAACTATAACAAAAAGACCTTGAAAATTAATTTAAGGTCTTCATTTTATATTAACTCAAGCAAATTGCTGCTGAGTAATCTTCTGCTTTAAATTTATCTGAACAAATATCTGCCTCTAATTGTTCTCCATTTACGTAAGTTTCAGTAACAACTATTGCTCTGTTTTTATCTTTCAAACAATATTTATATTTTGCATCTAATCCTAGTTTTTGTACGAAATTTATTAAGTCATGTTGTAAATAATCTTCTGCAAATGAAATATATGCAGTTTTAGAATTTTTTCTTGCATAAACAATCTTCTTTTTAAGATCCATCTTAGCAACTTTCCATTTAGTATTAATAAACTTTGTTATCTCGCTTAGATTATCTAAGGCTTTAGGATATCTTACATATACTATTTTAATTTCTCTTTCTTTTACATCTCCTAGAAATTCTTCAATTTTTTTTGAATCTCCTTCAATACATAACACATTTGTTAATTTTTTTGACATTTTAATCATAAAATGACTCCTCTCCTTTTTAAAATTAATTTTTTTGTAAAAGAATTAAACTATAGCATGATCACCTCCAAATTATTTTATAGTGCATAATATTTAAAATGCTTCTTTATTATACCATATGTTTATAATTATGTCAACAAAAAAAATAGAGATTAATACATCTCTACAAATCTAATTTCTACAATTTGAAATTCTACTTTACTAAAGAAATTTTCTAAATTAAAATACATCTTTATAGTATCATTTGGTCTTAGTTTATGAATTGTTACTTCCTTTTTACTATTTTTTTCTCTTACTATTAATGTTCCAATCATACTATCTGAATTGTTCTTTACTGTTAAAAAAACTTCTTGATTCATAAATACATGATAAACTTGCTCATATTGTACTAATTGTAATCGGTCTTGTGATACATCGCATTTATGATTTATCCTTATTCCATTAGTTATCAAAAAAATAAAACTAAAGGAAATTAAAAAGGATATAAAACAAATAAATGCTAAAATTTTAACAAGATTTTCTAAACAAATTTTCAATATAGCCTCCCTCTAGAATAAATAATATTATTTCTAGATGTAATATATAAATTTATATATTATTTAATCTTTAACTAATGCATAAAGTATATCATTTTTATAGTATTATGTCAAATAAAAAAGATACTCAGAGTATTATACTCTAAGTATCTTATATATATAATATTAATATTCTATTCCTGTTTAGCTTTAACTAAATTATCTGTTTGATTATCTTCATCACTTATATTGTTTACACCAGTTAAATTAATATTTTTTGTTGTCTTTCCTTCAAAAGTATCAGCCTTAACTATCTCTTTTATATCAATACCAGTAGCTTCTTTTACTGATTCAATTACCTTTGCCATAACAATTGGAACATTTTCAGCCATGTCTGTAACACCACTTGTATTTCCTCCTATAACTGTCACTTTATCTATAGAAGAAATTGGTTCTGCCACATTCTTTGCAAATTCTGGAAGCATATTTACTATCATTTCAACTATAGCAGCTTCACCATACTTTTTCATAGCTTCAGCTTTTTTGTCTATTGCTTCTGCTTCAGCAATACCTCTTGCTTTTATAGCCGCTGCTTCTGCTTCACCTTTTGCTTGAATTGCTTTTGCTTCTTGTTCTTGTGCATACTTTTTGGCATCAGCTTCTTGCTGTTGAGCATATTTTTTTGCATCTGCCTCTTGCTGTACTCTATATTTTTCTGCCTCTGCTTTTTTCTTAATTTCAGCTTCTAAAGCTTTTTCTGTTACTTCAATTTCTTGTCTTCTTAACTCTATTTCTCTTTGTCTTTTAGCAATATCTGCATCTGTTGATGTAACTTCAATTACTTTTCTTTGTTCTTGTTTTTGAATTTCAAAAGCGGCATCAGCTTCAGCTGCTTTAGTATCAGCTGCTTTTTTTAGTTCAGATTTACGTATATCTAACTCATTTTGCTTTTGAGCAATCTCTAAATCTGCTTTTACACGAGCTTCATTGGCTTCTTTATCTGCTTGCGCCTTTTTAATTTCAACATCCCTATCAGCTTCTGCTTTTGCAATCGCCGCATCTTTACGAATTTTTGCAGTATTATCCATACCCATATTCTGAATAAGATCGCTTTCATCTTCAACATTTTGTATATTGCATGAAATAATTTCAATTCCAAGATTCCTCATATCTACAGATGCCTTTTGTTGTACTTGATTTCCAAAAGCTTCTCTATTATTACATATATCTTTTAAATTAATTGTACCTACTATCTCACGCATATTTCCTTGTAAGGAATCTTGTAAATCAATTATAATCTCATCTGATGTTTTATTAAGAAAGTTTTTCATAGCAAGTTCTAAAAGTTCAGGTTCCGTACTAATTTTTACTTTTGCAACTGCATCTACCTGAATATTAATAAAATCTAAAGTTGGTATATATCCATCCGTTTTTATATCTACTGTTACTTGTTTTAATGATAATTTATCTATCCTTTCAAAAAAAGGAATTCTTATTCCAGCACGTCCAATTAAAATACGTGGTTTTTTCTTAAAACCAGATATAATATATGCTGTATCCGGTGGTGCTTTAACATATCCTGTTAAAATACCTAAAAATAACAATAAAACAAAAATACCTATTATAATATAAACAATAGTCATAAAACACATACCTCTCTTTTCTTAAATTTTACATTTAAAATTTAACTTAAATGCAGTTCACCTCCTAAATTATTAGTTAATTTATATTTTTTAAATGCTACGATATTATATCACCGCACTTAGTTTATGTCAACTGTATTAAATAAAAAAATAAAGGCTTTTGCCCTTATTTTCCATAATAATATGTATTAAAATCTTGTTTTGCTCTATCTAAATCAAAACCAAAATAATATATTCCATCAAGCATCATGTCATAACCATAATCTGTTGATGGTATTTGTACAGAATTAATATTGTTTAAGTATTCTTGTCTATCACTTGCTACTTCTACAAACATTTCTCTATACTTATTTATATCCATATTTGTAGTTAAATTTACAAGTATATCGTCACTCAAATCTAATATTTCATCTACAGATAGTTTAGAAACCTTATTCATTAAAGCAATAAGAATTGCTCTTTGTCTTGAAGCTCTTGTAAAATCATTACCAACATATCTATTTCTTGAATGTACTAAAGCTTGTGTACCATTAAGTGTAACAGTTCCTGGTCCTGCTATTTGATTTTCCGCAGATACTCTTTGATTAATAAAATTTACTTCGTCTTGATCTAAAGTTATATCTACTCCACCTACTCTATCAATAGAACTTACAAGTCCTGAAAAATCTACTGTTATATATTGTGTTAAATCAAGTCCAAAATACGAATTTATAGTCTTAATACTTAATTGTTCTTGTCCATATGCATAAGCATGATTTATCTTTGTCATTCCATAATCTGGTACATTTACATATGTATCTCTTGGTATACTAATTAAATTAATACCTTTATTAACATTATCTATTACAACAATTATTATTGTATCTGATCTTCCTGCATAACTATTATCAGTATCTCTTGAATCACTACCAAATATAACAAATTTTATCTTGTCATCAACTTGCACTTTTGGTTTTTCTGGTTCTTCTTCTACTGTTTCTATTCCTAAATCTGCCTCATCTAATGGTTTATATGTCATTTTATCAAACTTACTTTTTATAAATAAATATCCTGCAAATATACATCCAAGTATTACTATTAATATAATTAATAAAATTATCCATACTTTTCCCTGTTTTTTGTCCATAATTCATTTCTCCTGTTTTTTTACTGTTTATGAATTATACCACATTTTACATAATAATACAACAAAAAAGACTTTATGTTTTCCATAAAGTCTTAATTAAATATTACTCTTCTTCTGTTCTTTTTACAAATTCATTAAATATCTCATCTGCAAGTTCATCATCTGTAACTTCTTGATATTCAACTTCATCTTCTTTAGCAAGTGGTATTATTTTAAAAATAACTACTTCATCATCACTATCTTCTGGAAGCATAACTGCATACTCTTCTTCATCTTTATATATAACATCAAGAATTTCATATTTCTTCTTTTTCCCCTCTATATCAGTAAGTTCAATCATTTCATCTTCCATAATACAACTCCTCCTTTTTTATTAATAATATTATGTACCAATTTTCTAATATTATTATTCATTTACCATTTTTAAAATTTCTTCTTTTAATGTCTCAACTATTTTTTCTTGTGGTACTTTTTTTATAGTCCTTCCTTTTTTAAACAACATTCCTTCATTAATTCCACCTGCTATTCCAATATCTGCTTCTCTTGCCTCTCCTGGTCCATTTACAACACATCCCATAACTGCAACAGTAATATCTGATTCAATAGTCTGTAAAAACTCTTCTACCTCCTTTGCAATAGGAATTAAATCAATTTGTGTTCTGCCACAAGTTGGACATGCAATAAGTGTAGGTGTTTTCTTATATAAATTACAATCTTTTAATATTTCTTTTGCAACTTTAATTTCTTTTACTGGATCATCTGAAAGTGATACTCTAACTGTATCACCTATTCCCTCTCTTAGCATAACACCCAGACCAATACTTGATTTTATCGTACCACTAAATTCTGTACCTGCTTCAGTTATTCCTAAATGAAGTGGACAATCAAACTCCTTTGATGCAAGTTCATAACTTTTAATACATAAATCTATATTAGATGCTTTAAGTGATATTAAATAATCTTTAAAATTCAATTTTTCAAGTATTTCAACATGTCTTCTTGCACTTTCAACCATAGCTTCTGCAGTAGGCTTACCGTACTTTTCAAGTAAATCTTTTTCCAAAGAACCTGCATTTACTCCAATTCTAATAGGAATATGATTTTCTTTACACTTATCTACAACTGCTTTTACCTTTTCTTCAGATCCAATATTTCCAGGATTAATTCTTACTTTATCTACTCCAGATTTTATCGCTTCTAATGCTATTTTATAATCAAAATGAATATCTGCTACAATTGGTATATGAATTTTCTCTTTTATACTTTTTATAGCTTTTGCATCTTCCATATCCAAACATGCAACTCTAATTATCTCACAACCTACTTTTTCTAAATCTAATATTTGTTTTACGGTAGCATCAACATCCTTAGTCTTAGTATTACACATAGACTGAATAACAACTTTATTTTGTCCACCAATTTGAACATTTCCTACCATTACTTTTCTTGTATCTCTTCTATTCATAATACACTCTCCTACATGCTTATATAGTAGCATAGATATTTAAAATTTAAAAGTAATAAAAGAAAAAAGAGTAGAAAATTTCTACTCTTTTAAAGGTATATTTTAATTTAATTGCACAATCTCATTATTTTTTAAGCTCTTTTTAACATCTATTACTCTTTGATTTGAAGAGCCTTTCCATTTTAAGGTAGGGTCATGAAGCTCATCTTTATATGTTCCATCTACTAACACGTCAATATAATTTAAAACTTCTTTATCTTTTAAATCTTCATCAAATCTAAAGCCTGACCATACCCATATATCTTTATTGGGATATTTTTCTTTAAAGGCTTTAGCAAGTCTAGTTGTTCCATCAATATTATTTGGATGCATAGGCTCTCCTCCTAAAATTGATAAACCTTTTACCTCATCTTTATTACATAGATCTAATACTTTATTAATAACTTCATCTGTAAATTCTTTTCCTCCATCAAAATTCCATGTTTCTGGATTAAAACAGTTTTTACAATGAAAATGACAACCTTGCATAAATATAGATACTCTAACTCCTGGTCCATTTGATATATCCATCTTTCTAATTAGATTGTATCTCATATTATTCTGCCTCCTTATTATCTATATGTAATACCCTTTCTTTTATTTCTTGTGTTCTTCCTTTATTCCAGAAATTTGTTCCTATATATCCACATGTACGTCTTGCAACATTTAATGTATTATGGTCTCTATTTCCACAATTTGGACAATACCATTCTAAATCATCGTCAATTAATATTTCTCCACTGTATCCACATTTTTGACAGTAATCTGATTTAGTATTTAATTCTGCATACATAATATTATCGTATATAAATTTAATAACCTCAATTATTACTTCTAAATTGTTTTGTAAATTTGGTGTTTCAATATATGAAATAGCTCCACCTGGACTTAATTTTTGAAACTCACTTTCAAGTTTTAATTTAGAAAATGCATCAATTTCTTCAAATACAGGTACATGATATGAATTAGTAATATATCCTCTGTCTGTTATACCTTTTATAGTTCCAAATCTTTCTCTTAAACATTTTGCAAATTTATATGTTGTAGATTCAATTGGTGTACCGTAAACAGAATAGTCTATATCTTCTTCTTTTTTCCATTTAGTTGTAGCATCATTTAAATGTTGCATTACTTTAACTGCAAATTCTTTACCTACACCATTATCTGTATGTGAATGTCCTGTCATTACTTTTACACATTCATAAAGTCCTGCATATCCTAAAGATATAGTTGAGTATCCATGGTGTAAAAGCTCGTGTATACATTCACCTTTATCTAATCTTGCAAGAGCTCCATGTTGCCACAAAATAGGAGCAACATCACTTGGAACATTACTTAATCTTTTATGTCTTATTTGTAAAGCTCTGTGACATAAATCTAGTCTTTCATCAAAAATTTTCCAAAACTTATCCATATCTCCATCAGCAGATAAAGCAACATCTGGTAAATTTATAGTTACAACGCCTTGATTAAATCTTCCATAATATTTACCTTTTCCTTCAACATAGTTTTTAGCTTTAGAGATATTACCTAAACTCATTGTTCTATCTGGAGTTAAGAAAGATCTACATCCCATACATGGATAACATTCTCCATCTCCTAATTCATTTTTCTTTAATTCTTTCATTACTTTTTCTGAAATATAATCTGGAACCATTCTTTTTGCTGTACATTTTGCAGCAAGTTCTGTTAAATACCAATATTTACTATCCTCATGTATATTATCTTCTTCAAGAACATATAGCAATTTAGGAAATGCTGGTGTAATATATACGCCTTTTTCATTTTTAAATCCAAGTATTCTTTGTTTTAAAAATTCTTCAATAACCATTGCAAGCTCATCTTTATATTCCTCTGTTTCTCCTAAATACATGCATACAGATAAAAATGGAGCTTGACCATTAGTATTTGTCATAGAGTTAACTTGATAATTAAATGTTTGTACTCCATCTTCAACTTCTTTTCTTGTATCTTGCATAGCAAATTCTTCACATTCTTCTTTGCTAAGACCTCTTTCTTGATACTTCTTTAGATATTTTTCATAGCTTAATCTTACAAATGGAGCTAAATGTGTAAGTGATACTGTTGCTCCACCATAACTTGAAGATGTAACAGCAAGAATTATTTGTGTTGCTATTGTAGCAGCTGTAATAAATCTATGTGGTTTTTCTATCATAACACCATTTATTACAGTTCCATTTTGTAACATATCGTCTAAATTAATTAATTCACAATTGTGAAGGGCATTTTGAGCAAAATAATCTGCATCATGAAAATGAATAATACCTTTATCATGCGCTTCTACTATATCTTCTGGAAGTAAAAATCTTCTTGTTATATCTGTACTTGTAATACCTGCCAAGTAATCTCTTTGTGTAGTTACTACTTGTGCATTTTTATTTGAATTTTCACTATTCCAGTATTCATTTTCACCTTCAATTAATTCTTTTATTGTTTTATCTGTTGTATTTGCTTTTCTAACAAGTTCTCTTGTATATCTATATGTTATATATTTTTTAGCTAATTGATATTTATCAAACTCCATTAGTTTTTCTTCTATTATATCTTGTATATCCTCAACCAAAATTCTTCTTTTATTTAAGTCCTCTATATACTTTATTATTTCATCAATCTCTTCTTTTGTCGCCTTCTCTTTTCCTCTTACCTCATTATTTGCTTTTCCTATAGCAATTCTTATTTTTTGTGGATCATAATCAACTATATGTCCATCTCTTTTTACTATTTTCATTTTTTGCTCTCCCCCTTAATTTTATTTTACACTTAATTTATACCAATAAATATAAAAACATAAAAGTTGCACTTGCACCTTTTTATATTTTTTGTTAAAATATATTTGGAGGAAGAAAAATGTCTAATCCTTTTGAAAATTTAAGTAAAAATCAGATAAATAAATTATTTCATATACTTGGAGTTCACATATATAATTTCAAAAAAAATCAAGAAATACTACCAACAATAAAATATGAAAATATTATATCAATTATATTACAAGGACACGCTCAAATTATTAACATTGAATACAATGGAAATGAAATTATAATGGAAAATCTATATAAAGATGACATTTTTGGTACCAATATTTCTGCAACAAATAGTGAATATACACAAATAATTGCAAAAGAAGATACAAAAGTTTTAGTTATAGATTATGATAAACTAGTAAATCCATTAAATTTAAAATACACATATTTTAATATTTTTCTTATGAATATATTTGATATAATAAACAAAAAATTTAGAGAAAAAAATGAAAGAGTAAAAATTTTAGAAAAAAAACAAATACGTGAAAAATTATTAGAGTATTTTGAAATTGAACATAAAAAAACTCGTCAAAGAAATATTTATTTACCTTTTACATTTAGAGACTTAGCAGATTATCTAGCTATAAATAGATCTGCTATGTTTAGAGAATTAAAACACATGAAAGATGAAAAATTTATTGAAGTAAATGATAGAAAAATAACCTTGCTATATAAATAAAAGAGTAGAAATTCTACTCTTTTATTTATATTCACTAAGTGAAGTACTACCCTTTTTATATGTTATTTTATCTTCAGCAACATCAAGATAAAATCTTAATGTATGCTTTTCTTTATCTTCTTTTATCTCATATGCAATAGTTAAACAATTATTATAATATTCTAATGATAACGTATAGTTTTTTTCTACTCCCATATTAATTCTCTCTAATATTTTTATTTTATCTTTTACTTCATTTGAATATTCTTTATTAGTTATAAAGTTATAATAAAAAGAATTATCTAATAAAATGTTATACTCTTCTATGCTTCCAAACTCATTATTTATTATTTTCTCTAATAGTTCAAACTGCTTAATATCATCACTTAATATCAATTTTTCATTTCTGCTTATTACTTTTGCTCTAGTAATTAAAAAAATAACCATGATTATTAAAAAAATAATAATAAACAAAATGTATCTTTTTTTCATATAATCACCTATTTTAATTAAACCATATATATTATTTTTTTACAATAAAGAAACAATACATATATATTATTGTTTCTTTTCATTTTTCTTTGTTTTATTTTATTTAATTATGTTATAATAAGTTATGTAGCAAAATAATATTATCTTTTATAATTAAACAAAGGAGATGATGCTTTTGAAAAATGAAAAAGAAGAGGTTGATATCTTAAAGCTATATGGCCAAGATTGTACAATGTCTGTAGAGGATTTTATTAAAAAATATAAAGTAAAAGAAAAAGGGTTATCTACTGGCGAAGCTTCATATAAAAGAAAAAAATTTGGAACAAACGAAATAAAGCAAGCTAAACCTAAAAAATGGTATCACTACTTTTTAGAAAGTTTATTTACACCATTTAACTGTATTTTACTTGGAATTATATTTATATTAATCTATACAGATATATATCTTCCTGAAACTCCAAGTTACGCAAATATTATAGTAATCGTTATTTTAGTTATTGCAAGTACTTTATTAGATTTTATAGAGGAATTTCGCTCAAATAAAGCTGCTGAAAAACTTAAACAAATAGTTGAAACAACTACTTGCGTAATAAGAAATGGAAAAGAAGTAAAAATACCAATAAAAAATGTTACTATAGGTGATATTGTTGTACTTTCAGCAGGAAGTATGATCCCAGCAGATTTAAGAATAATAGAGTCAAAGGACTTATATGTTGGTCAATCTTCACTTACTGGAGAATCAGATGATGTTAAAAAACAGGCAAAGTCTGAACTAGATATAAATAAAATTGAAGATTTATCTGATTTAGATACAATTTGCTTTATGGGTACAAACGTTATTTCTGGTAGTGCAAAAGGTGTAGTAATAAAAATTGCCGATGACACTTATTTTGGTAAAGTTGCACATACTTTATCTATGGGAAAACCTAAAACAGCCTTTCAAAAGGGTATTGAGACTATTAGTAAACTATTAATTAAAATAATGTTGTGTGTTATACCTATTGTATTTTTACTTAATGTTTGGAAACACGATAGCATAACAGCATTTACATTTGCTGTTGCAATTGCAATATGTATTACACCACTTCTACTACCTGTAATATTATCATCAAGCTTATCTAAAGGTGCTGTTAGAATGTCTAAGAAAAAAACTATTGTAAAGAAACTAGACTCTATTCAAAACTTTGGAGCTATGAATATACTATGTACAGATAAAACTGGTACATTAACAGAAGATAAAATTGTATTAGAAAAATATTTAGATATTAAAGGTGAACAAGATCTTCGTATCTTAAAACATGTTTTTCTTAATTCATATTTTCAAACTGGACTTAGTAGTAATATAGATGAAGCTGTAATAAAAAAAGGTCTTGAAAATGGAATGGATGATTTAAAGAAAATATTTAAAATTGTTGATGAAATTCCATTTGATTTTACACGTAGGCGTTTATCTGTAATAGTAAGTGATGGTACTAAAAAACAACTTATTACAAAAGGTGCTGTAGAAGAAATATTAAGTATTTGTACAAAAGTAGATTATAAAGGGGAAATTTTTCCAATAACAAAAGAAATAAAAGATAATATAAAAAAGATAAGTAAAAATTTAAATGAAGAAGGATTAAGAGTAATCGCTGTTGCACAAAGAAATGACGTAGATGACATAGAACACTTTAAAGTAAAAGACGAGAAAAATATGATTTTACTTGGTTTTATAGGATTTCTTGATCCACCTAAAAAAACTGCTAAAGAATCAATTTTAAAATTGAACAATGCTGGTATAAGAGTAATTGTTTTAACAGGTGATAATGCAGAAGTTACTAGCTGCATATGTAAAAAAGTAGATATTAATTCAGAAAAAATAATTCTAGGTAGTCAAATAGACAAACTATCTGATGCTGGTGTATTAAGATTGCTTAGAAAAAATAATATTTTTGCAAAGTTATCACCTATTCAAAAAGCAAGAATTGTAAGACTATTAAAAGAAGATGGTAATGTTGTAGGTTATATGGGAGACGGTATAAATGATAGTCCTTCTCTTACAAATTCTGATGTAGGAATATCAGTAGACACTGCTGTAGATATTTCTAAGGACTCTGCAGATATAATTCTTTTAAAGAAAGACTTAAATGTACTACTTGATGGAGTAACAGAAGGAAGACGAACATTTTCAAATTTAATGAAATATATAAAACTTGCAACAAGCTTTAACTTTGGTGAAGTCTTATCACTAGTTATAGCAAGTATATTTCTACCATTTCTACCTGAAACACCTATACAATTACTAGTTGAAGGTTTGCTTTATGACTTTGGTCAAATGACACTTCCTTTTGATAATGTGGATAAAGAAGATTTAAAAAAGCCAAAAAGATTTTCTCTATCACAACTTAAAGATTTTATATTTTTTATGGGACCACTTAGTGCAATATTTGATTTAATAGTATACTCTTCTTTATGGTTTATTTTTAAAGTAAGAGATGTTGCAACTTTTCAAACTATGAGTTTCTCATTTAGTATAGTATCCAACTTAGTTGGTATGCATATAATTAGAACATCAAAAATACCATTTATTCAAAGTAATGCTCATAAAGCTGTGTACATATCTTCAATAGCTTTAATGTTTATTGGTATATTAATTCCTTTTACAGGACTTGGAACAATTCTTGGATTTATTCCACTTGAATTAAAATATATTGGATTAATATTTGGTGTTACTTTCTTATATTGTATAGTTGCAATGGTTGCTAAAAAAATATATATTAAAAAATTTAAAGAATGGATATAATAATTAAACTCAGTATGCTAACAAAGTATACTGAGTTTTTTTATAACAAAAAGAATAACAAAAAATGTTATTCTTAATAATTGCTGTTTATTCGAGATAATCTTATTTGTTTAATTTCTGTACTAATTCCACCTCTTCTACTTAAGAAATCATAAAAATTACCTTTATTTAATTGCAGTCTTTTAAATACATTATCGTGTACGATTTCATTTCTCAATAAATTTAATTTTATTCTACCTAAAATTCTATTATGTGTGTACAATTTATCTTCTATATTAAATTCATTCTCTAATTGTTTTAAAACTCTATAATAGCCATAAGAATATGCAAATAAAACTTGTTTATCATCTTCTTTCTTATAATATTCTAAGAATTTTTCTTTAACACATTCTTGCAAATCTTCATATTTTGCAATTAATAATTCATGTGGCAATGTATCAAGCCAAGCTCTAACCATTCCTAAATAATTCATTTTTAAATTTAAAAGCTCAACTTTTTCTTGATTAATATAATTTAAAAGTGGTTTATCATCAAGTTCCTCATAACACCGTATTAATTCATCAATAAAACTCTTTTGATCATCAATATTTGCCTCCCAAAAATTAATTTGTAAAATAATATCTCTCATAATTCACCTTTGTTCTCTAAGAACATCCTTTCTATTAGTATTAATTAACTATGCCATTAACAATTGTTGATGGAAAATATATTAATTTTCACGTGATAATTATATCAAAAAAAGATTTGTTTTGCAATACTTTATGTAAATTAAAGTAAAGTTTATAATATTTATATGGTAACATTAATTCTAAGACTGGTAGTTTAGACTGGTACAAATAAAAAAATACCAGTCTAATGACTGGTAAATACTAAAAAATCAACGTTCTTCACGAACAAATTGATGTATGGCGGAGAGTGAGGGGTTCGAACCCTCGCGCCGCATACACGACCTAACAGTTTAGCAAACTGTCCCCTTCACCACTTGGGTAACTCTCCAAACTATTTTTTGCTACTTCTACATTATAACAATAAGAGATTAATAAGTCAATATTTTTTATTACTTTTTTAATAATTAAAGTATATTATTTTAATTAGCTAATAAAATAATATTAAAGGAGTTAAAACATGTCAAAATTTAGAATTTATTTAATTTCAGCTCTCATTCCCATTGTATTAGGAGGAATCGTTGGATTTATTATATCCGGTTATATGGACTATAATACTTTAAATAAGCCTGCACTCTCTCCGCCTGGCATTATTTTTCCTATTGTATGGACTATTTTATATTTTTTAATGGGAATTTCATATGCAACAATAATTATATATTCAAATATTGATGAAAAAACAAATAAAATCTACTTTTCACAACTTATAATAAATTTGCTCTGGTCAATTATATTCTTTGTTTTTAAAAATAGATTTTTAGCACTTTTATGGATTATCTTATTAGTAATATTAATTATTATCATGATTAAGAGATTTTATGAAAAAAATAAATTTGCAGGAATTATACAAATTCCTTACTTGTTATGGACTGTTTTTGCTACATATTTAAATTTATTTATATATATATTAAATAAATAAAAAACCTATTATTTAAAAATAATAGGTCTTTATTTGGCGGAAGAGGTAGGATTCGAACCCACGGTGCCTTTCGACATCACCAGTTTTCAAGACTGGCTCCTTAAACCACTCGGACACTCTTCCATATGTGATACGTATATTATTATATCACTTTTTTTTTATTTGTCAATATTAAAATCTAAAAAAATAAAAAAACTTGAAATAGTTATTATTTCAAGCTTTTATTATACTATAAATTACATATCAATATTAAGTAATGATAGTAAACTCTCTAATCCTTCTTCATCATTATATTCAATTATTAATCTCTGATGTTTTTTTGTCTGATCAAGTTTTACTTTATAACCAAAATAATCTTTTAATTTATTTTCCAAATTTTGATAATAAACAGACTTTGGTGGTTTTTTTGTATTTTTCTTTCTATATTTGTCATCTCCATATATTAATTTTTCAACATCTCTTACAGTTAATTTTTTTTCTGCTACTTTTTTTGCAATTGCTATTTGTTTTTCTTTATCTTCAATAGCAAGTAAAGCTCTTGCTTGTCCTTCTACTAATTCTCCTTTTAAAGTCATATTAAGAATCTCGTCTGGTAGTTTTAATAATCTTGTTATATTAGAAATTGTAGATAAGCTTTTACCTGTAATTTTAGCTACATCTGTACTTGTATATCCTTCTAAATCCATTAATTCTTTAATAGCTTGTGCCACTTCTACAATATTTAAATCTTCTCTTTGTATGTTTTCTATAAGGGCGACTTGTTTCTTTTTATTATCCGTATAATCTTTTATTATTGCTGGAATCGTTTTCAAACCAGCGGCTTTTGCAGCTCTCCATCTTCTTTCACCTGCAACAATTGTATATCCATTATTATCTTTTACAACAAGTATTGGTTGTATAACTCCATTTTCACGTATAGAATCCGTTAATTCTTGTAATTTTTCTTTGTCAAATATTTTTCTAGGTTGATTTAACATAGGCTCAATTTCAGTTATATTAAGTTCTACAACTTTTTCAAGTACTTTTCCTTCATCTTTTTTAGTTACTTTTTTTATTGTATCATCATTATCATCACCAAAAAAAGCATCTAAACCTCTTCCTAAACCCTTAGCCATATTAATCCTCCTTTTCTGTTAATTTTATTAGCTCTTTTGCTAATTTTTTATATGTTTCTGCACCTTTTGATTCACTATCATATAGTGTAATTGGCAATCCATGACTTGGTGCCTCACTTAGTCTAATATTTCTTGGAATAATAGTCTGAAATACTTTATTTCCAAAATATTTTTCAACTTCTCTTGCAACCTGTGTAGATAAGTTTGTCCTAGCATCAAACATTGTAAGAATTACTCCTTCAATAATAAAATCTGGATTTAAATGTTTTTGAACAAGTTTAATTGTATTAATAAGTTGTCCTAGCCCTTCAAGTGCATAATACTCGCATTGTATTGGTACAAGTACACTATCAGATGCTGTAAATGCATTTAATGTAATAAGACCAAGTGATGGTGGGCAATCAATTAGAATATAGTCATACTCATCTTTTATTTTATCTACTGCATCCTTTAATCTATTTTCTCTTGAAACCATTGAAACAAGTTCAATTTCAGCTCCTGCCAAATTGATATTTGCAGGACAAACTTCTAATTTTTTTACCATTGTTTTTACAATAGTTTCACTTATATCCATATCATCTACAAGTACATTATATACTGATTTATCTGTATGAGCTTCAATTCCTAATCCACTTGTTGCATTTCCCTGTGGATCTATATCTATTAATAATACTCTTTTACCTTTTTGTGCAAGACATGCACTCAAATTAACTGCAGTTGTTGTTTTGCCTACTCCACCTTTTTGATTAGCTATTGATATTACCCTTGCCATAATGTCACCTCACGGTTATTATATTACATTTAAAGAAAAAATAAAAGAGAAAAGAATAAAATTTATATTTTTTAATAGTCGTAATTTGTCTATAAAAATATTGTACACAAAAAAATAGAGATGTGTACACAACAATCTCTATTCTAATATTTTTATAATGTTTTTTTCTTTATTTGACCATAATTTCTTGGGTATTTAGGAGGTGTACACATATTTTTTTGTATAATCAAAATATTTCTATGATAATCTTCATTATTAATTGTGTACACATATTCAAAGCACCTATTTATCTTTAGTTTTAAAACATTTAAAGCGTTTGTAGATAACTTTATTTCTTCCTGTACACTATCACCTTTCATTATTATAGATTTTCCACCAACTTTTACAAATGGACTAATATATTCTAAAAGTATTGGTAATTGTGCTACAGCTCTTGATACAGTTGCATCAAACTTTTCTCTAAATTCTTCTTTTCTTGCTTCTTCTTCTGCTCTTCCATGAACTATGTGTACATTCTTTAAATCGAGTTTGTTAGCTACTTCTTGTAAAAAAATTAATCTCTTATTTAAAGCATCTAATAAAGTAAATTCTTTATCTTCATAATATATTGCAAGTACCATACCTGGAAATCCAGCACCAGTACCAATATCTATTATATTTTTTTCATCTTTAATTACCTTTGTACACATTAAACAATCTACAAAGTGTTTAACTATTATTTCATGTTCATCTACTATAGCTGTAAGATTCATTTTTTCATTCCACTCAATTAATAAATCTTTGTACACATTTAATTTTTCTGCATGTTTTTCTGTAAGTTGTATATCTTGCTTTTCACATTCTTTACATAATAATTCTATAAATTCTTCGCTTTTCATATGAAAACCTCCTACTTATTAATATTATGTTGACTTAAGTAAATAAGTAAAACAGATATATCAGCTGGAGATACCCCTGATATTCTTGAGGCTTGACCAACAGATAATGGCTTTTGTTTATTTAGCTTTTGTCTAGCTTCTAAGCAAAGTCCCTTAATTTCATTATAATCTATATTTGGACTAAGTTTTTTACTTTCTAGCTGTTTAAATTCATCAATTTGTTCTTGCTGAAGTTTTATATATCCTTCATATTTTATTTGAATTTCTGCTTCTTCTGCAACACTTCTTGGTAAATCTTTTCTTTTCTTATCAATTGGAGCTAGACTTTTATAACTTAATTCACTTCTTTTGAGTAAATCAGATAACTTGCATCCTGTACTAAGAGGAGAAGAACCAAGAGATTCTAATAATTCATTAACTTGTGTACTTGGTCTAATAGGTGTTGCTTTAATTCTTTCTATCTCCATTCTAATTAAATCTTTTTTGTGTACAAATTTTTTATATTTTTCTTCACTAACAAGTCCAACTTTATATCCCTTTTCTGTAAGTCTTAAATCTGCATTATCTTGTCTTAAGGCAAGTCTATACTCTGCACGTGAAGTCATCATTCTGTAAGGCTCATTTGTTCCTTTAGTTACTAAATCATCTATTAAAACACCAATATATGCTTCTGATCTATCAAGTATTAATGGCTCTTTATTATCTATCTTTAAAACAGCATTAATTCCTGCAATAATTCCTTGTGCAGCAGCTTCTTCATATCCAGAAGATCCATTTACTTGTCCAGCAAAAAATAATCCATCAATTCCTTTATATTCAAGACTTAGCTTTAAATTTGTAGAATCAATACAATCATACTCAATTGCATAAGCTGGTCTCATCATTTTAGCATTTTCAAGTCCTGGAACAGATCTATACATCTGAATTTGAACTTCTTCTGGAAGAGATGATGACATTCCTTGAATGTACATTTCAGAGGTTTTTTCTCCTAAAGGCTCAATAAATAATTGATGTCTTTTCTTATCTGCAAACCTAACTACTTTATCTTCAATAGATGGACAATATCTAGGACCTGTAGATTTTAATTTCATATCTTTATTATCTGTATATATTGGAGATCTATCTAAATTAGCTCGAATTATTTTATGAGTTTCTTCAGTTGTGTACGTTAAATAACAAGATACTTGGTTTTTGTGTACAATTTCTTCTTTTCCTTCATTTTCAAAAGAAAATGGTACAATCTCTTTATCTCCAAATTGTTCTTCCATCTTAGAAAAGTCAATAGTTTTAGCATTAATTCTAGCAGGTGTACCAGTTTTAAATCTTCTAAGTTCTATACCCAAATCTAATAGACTTTGAGATAAGTCATTAGCAGGAAAAACACCATCTGGTCCACTCTCGTAAGACACTTCACCAATAATTACTTTTCCTTTTAAATATGTACCTGTAGCAACTATAACAGCTTTTGTATTAAAAGTAGCTCCAATCTTTGTCTTTACTCCTACCACTTTGTTATTTTCAACTAATATTTTTACAATTTCTGCTTGGTACACATCAAGATTTTCTTGTTCTTCCATTGTTTTTTTCATTTCAATATGGTACATTCTTCTATCTGATTGTACACGTAATGAATGCACGGCAGGTCCCTTAGATGTATTAAGCATTTTAGATTGAATAAAAGTTTTATCTGCATTTTTTCCCATTTCTCCACCTAAAGCATCTATTTCTCTTACTAAATGACCTTTAGATGTACCTCCTATACTTGGATTACATGGCATATTTGCAAGAGTATCCAAGTTAATAACAAATGCTGCTGTTTTTTTACCCATTCTAGCAGCTGCTAGTGCTGCTTCACATCCAGCATGTCCAGCTCCTATAACAACTACATCATAATCTCCTAAACAATATTCGCTCATCTTATCCTCCTTACTTTCCTAAACAAAACTTTTCAAAAATTTTAGAAATAATATCTTGCGTTACATCTGCACCAATTATTTCTCCTAATGTCTTTGTACACTTTTTAACATATATTGATACAATATCTATTGGTTGCCCAAGATTAATTTCATTTTTAGCATCTATTAAGTATTCTATTGATTTTTTTAATAAATCTTTATGTCTTTCATTTGTAATTATTAATTCATGTGAATAATCTAAATCTGATACATTAAATAATTTAGTTATCTCATTTTTTAAATTATCTATGCCATCATTTTCTTGTGCTGAAATACAAACTGGTTTTTTTATGCCATTTTGTTCTAATTCTTTCAAAATTGTGCTTAAAATCGTTTTTTTAGTCAGATCCATCTTATTTATCACCGGAATATATTTAATGCCTTTATTTTCGATTTTAGAAAGAATTTCAAAGTCCTCTTTTGATATTCCTTCCTCTCCATTTATTAAATACAATACTAAATCAACTTCATCTAGAATTTTTAAACTTTTTTCTACACCAATTTTTTCTATAATATCATCTGTGTCTCTTATTCCAGCTGTATCTGATATATTTAAAACAATATTTCCAAGATTAATTGTCTCTTCAACAATATCTCTAGTTGTACCTGGTATATCTGTTACTATAGCTTTTTCATAATTAGCAAGATTATTTAAAAGTGATGACTTACCAACATTTGGTTTTCCAAGTATTGCAACATTTACTCCATTTTTTATATATTTTCCATGATCGTAAGTATCAAGAATATGTTGAATTTCAGATATTTTTCTATCAAGTAAGGATATAATACTTGTTGGCTCTACTTCATCATAATCATATTCTGGGTAATCTACACTTACCTCAATATGTGCCATAAGTTCAACTAATTCCTCACGTAATGCTTTTATCTTTTTAGATAAATCTCCTTCCATATTTTTAGCTGCAATTCTACTTTCTGTTCTAGTTTTTGCATTTATTAAATTAATAACTGCTTCAGCTTGAGATAAATCCATTTTTCCATTTAAAAAGGCTCTCTTTGAAAATTCTCCTGGCTCAGCAATAGATGCTCCATTTTCTAAAACAATTTCTAATATATCTTTTGTAATTTGTGTTCCTCCATGACAGTTAATTTCACATACATCTTCTCCTGTATAAGAATGGGGAGCCTTAAAGTAAGATACTAAAACGTTGTCTATAATTTCTCCTTTATCTATAATTTTTCCATAAATAATGTGATTTGGCTCTAATTTTGAATTTGATTTAAAAATTTTATTTATTATGTTTAAGCTATCCTTTCCACTTATTCTAATAATACTAATACCACTATTAGATAAGGCAGTACCAATAGCAGCAATTGTTGTAGACATAATTTACCTCCTTTTTACTAAAAAGAACTCAGGATGCAAAAATAATGTATATAAATTACTTTTACATCACTGAGTTCTATTTAACTTTCACCTAAATAGAATGGTGATTATATACTTTTTTAATCAATTCCAAGGTCATCTCTTTGAATTGATTGGCCTTTTCCAGAATCATCTTCTGCTTCTTTTTTCAATTTAGCTGTAGGCCAGTTTTCAATAGGATCATTTCTTGATTTTAAATCCTCTTCAAATTGTTCTTTTTCATTATCTTCCATATTCATACCTCCCTAAAAGAATTTATCTATATTGATATTTTCTTTTAATAACAACTCTTCTTCTAGGCTCTTCACCAATAGATTCAGTTTCTACATCTTTTCTATCAGCTAGTTCTCTATGAATTATTAGTCTTTCATATGCAGACATTGGTTCAAGCTTTATTGGTCTTCTAAATTTAACACAATTTGCAGCCATTTTATTTGCTAATTTTCTAAGTTTTGCTTCTTTTTTCTTTTTATAATCATTTATTTCTACAAAAACTTTAGCATATTCTTCATCTTCTCTTTGTAATATAGAATTAATAAGAGATTGAAAAGCTTCAATTGTTTTTCCTTTATATCCAATAAGATGAGACATCTTATCTCCTGTAATTGTTAAGTTAATTTGATTACCATTTTTTTCAACTGTATAATTAACTTCCTCACCAGTTATTTCAAAGAAATTTTTTAATATTTCTTCTACTTTTTCTATAGTCTTATTAGCTTGTTCATCACTTATTTTCTTATCTACAGTTAATCTTACTTTTGCAAGTTTAGCAGATAAAATTCCTAAAACGCCGCCATTTGATGGTTCTTCAAGGACTTCAATATTTACATCATCTCTTGACACTTTAAGTTCTTCTAAACCTTTTCTTATGGCTTCTTCTACTGTTTTTCCAATTTGTTCAGTTACTTTTTTAGTCATTATTTTCACCCTTTCCTAGGAATAACACTTTATTTTTTTTTGTTTTTTTATCATTATTTTTAGTTTTATCTTCCATTAATTTATCTATAATTAGTTGTTGCCCTATTCCTAAAATACTTCCAAATAGCCAATATATACCTAGTGCAATCGGCCATGCAAATGAAATATATGCAGAAAGTAATGGCATCATTATACTCATAGATTTTTGCATTTCAGCTTGATCTTCAGACATTGTTTGTTTTGTTTTTCGCATAGATACTTGATTACTAAGTATTGAAAAAAATAATGTAAGTATTGGAACTAACAGTGTCCATTTACTAACTTTTACTGATTCATCCTTTGAAAAAGCATCTTTTGGCGTATCTCCAAGACTTATTTTACTACCAATATTCATATCTAATAAGTTATACTTTTTGGCTATATTTATTTCATAACCTTTTATTTCATTTTCTGTAAGCTCAGAAACATCCTTTTGTAAATACTCAGCTGTATATGATGCTATCTGCTCTTGATCCATCTGTGCAATGTATGTTAAAGGTTGCTTTACAACAAAAAACATTGCAAGTATTATTGGTATTTGAATAATTGGTAATAGACATCCAGCCATAGGGCTAATCTTATTTTCAGCATATAATTTAGTAGTCTCTTCCTGTAACTTTACTGGATTATCCTTATATTTTTCTCTAAGTTTATTATACTCTGGTGCAATTTTTTGAATTCCTGCTGTTGATTTAAGCTGTTTAAGCATTAATGGGAATAATAATAACTTTGTTAAAAAGGTAAATATTAAAAGTGCAATTAAATAATTGTTGCCAACTACGTTGTAGATTACTCTAATAATACTACCTAATAATCCTGAAATAAAGTCAATCATCAATATCCCCCATTCACTACTTTAGTAAATCCACTCCACCTTTTGAAAATGGATTACATTTAAGTATTCTTTTTATACCTAATAAACTACCTTTGATTATACCATATTTGTCAACCGCTTGCCTAGTGTACTCAGAACAAGTCGGATAGTATTTACAGTGACTTTTCATACGTGGTGATATACATAATTGATATAATCTAATTATCTTAACTAGTATTTTTCTAGGTATTAACATTATTTTAGTTATCATTTTTTTCATAAAGATCTAACTCCTTAAAACAATTAATTATGTCTTCTTTAATTTCCTTAAAATTAACTGTTTCGCCCTTTACATCTTTTTTATATATTATAATATAATTGTGTCCCTTTTTTAAATTTTCTTCTTCATTTCTATATATTTCACGTGCCAATCTCTTAAGTCTATTTCTTTGTACACTATTTCCATTTTTTTTAGAAACACATACAGCAAAAAAATTCATATTATTATCTGAATTTTCATAAAATTTAGTTATACAAGTATGCACTACGACATACTTTCCTTTAAAATATGAACCTTTTCTAAAAACATATCTAAATACTCTACTATCTTTTATTTTAAGTGTATATTTCATATCTTTTCATCCTTTATAACTAGAAAAAGTGGATATGAAAACATACCCACCTGCAAAATATTAAGCACAAAGTACTTTTCTTCCCTTTGCTCTTCTTAATTTTAATACTTTTCTTCCTGAAGAAGTTGACATTCTTTTTCTAAAACCGTGTACTTTTTGTCTTTGTCTTGTTTTTGGTTGATATGTTCTTTTCATTATTACTACACCTCCTAAACAATGTATATATATTAAATAATTTTCAACTCAAAAAAATAAATGCTAATCATTTAGTTAATTAAGCATTCAAACATAATATAAGTGAAAATATTATACACTATTATATTTTTTTTGTCAACCCCCTCAAGATCTAAAACTAATTGTAAAACACAACAATTTTCCACAAAAGTTATCCACAGTTTTTATGTATACTTGTAAATTACAAATTTGACTATCTTTGACCTTAAAAAATCAAATTTATATGTGGATAACTTAAAAGTGATTACAAATTGTAATTAAAAATATGTAAAAAATAAACATAAAAACATAAGTTATCCACAGTTTTTACGTAAACTAAACACTGATAGAAATTATATTAAAAAAAATTTTGCGCAGTTAAATTTTTAATAAAAAATTTTCACAAAAAAAACTTTAGTAAATTCAGTATTTTCAGTATGTTAAAGGTTTCATAATTTTTTTATTTTTTGTGAAAATATTTAAAGTTATCCACAGATTTTATGTATATTTATTTTAAAATTTTTTTATGAAAAATCAAGTTATCCACAATTTTATCCACAAAGGTGTGGATAACTTTTTTTGCTTTTCGGTGTTTCAAAAAAATTTTGTTGTTTTTTACAACTATTATCCACATGGACAACTTTCTTTAATTTTATATATTTTGAATTAATTTTAATTTACATATGTAAAAGTTTAAAAAAAACATTAATTTATCTGTATTTTACAAATTTACATAAAAATTGTGGATAACTTATTTTTATTTATAAATTACAAAAAAAAGAATAGGCTATTTTACTGGGTTTTAAAGTGTTTTCTAGTTAAAATTACAAAAATATTTCAAAAACATTGCCAAAATGTTATTTTTTACAATTTTAAAAGTTATCCACAGAAAATTGTGGATAACCTGTGGATAACTATGTGATAGAATTGTGAAAATAAATTTTTGTCGAAAAGTTATCCACATGGGGTGTGGATAACTACACTACTTATCCACAAAGTTATCCACATTAAATGCACCAGTCAAAGCCTTGAAAAAAGCGGATTTTTAAAAGTTATCCACATTATCCACACCCCCTACTACTACTACTATATATAAAAGAATAAATAACTTAATATTTTAATTAACGCGCGTACGCGCGCGCGTGAGAAAAAAATTGGTTTACATTTTTAGAAATTCTTTACAAAAAAAAATAAATAAAAAATTTTTTTATTCACAATACATTGTTAAAAATGTTTATAACTATATTATTTTTTTAATTAAAAAGTAAAAAATTAATTATATATAAATTTATAAAAAAATTATATTTACTTATTCACATTATAAACATTGAATATAGTTATGACTACAATAATATATAAAAAAATTTTTTATGTGGAAAATGTGGATAAAATAAATTTTCCAATTTTTTTAATATTGATTTTTTAAAAATATTTTATTATAATAAAGAAAGATATAACGGTTTTATTTTTTTGTAAAGGAGGGATAAGATGGAAGAGAATTTTATGAATGTTTGGGAAAAAGCTTTGGAAATATTAAAGGATGAAATATCTCAAATAGCATACAATACATATATTGAAGTAATGGTACCTCGACTTGTAGATAAAAATACTGTTTGTTTTTTATCACCATCTAGTTATTATATTGATATTTGTAAAAAAAGATATCTTGAACTTATTAGAAATACATTAAAATATTTAACTAGTGTAGATTATCAAATAATATTTGAAGCTAAACCAACAATTCCAGAAAATGGAGACTCTGATTTAGAAGATTTAGAAATTATTAGAGGACAATATGGGGATATTGAATCAGAAAATTCTGATGAAAAATTAAACCCTATATTAGATAAAGAAAAAATAAGAGAAAAAGCAGGACTTAATAAAAGATATACTTTTGATAATTTTATTATTGGAAATAACAATCGTTTTGCTAGAGCTACTGCATATTCTGTGTATGAAAATTTAGGACTTACTAATCCATTATATATATATGGTGGAGTAGGACTTGGAAAGACACACTTAATGCAAGCAATAGGTAATGCTGTAATTGACGAGGATCCCTCTAAAAAGGTTTTTTATTGTACAGGTGAGTTATTTGTTAATGAGCTAATAAAAGTCATGTTAAATCCTAAAAATGCAGATTTAAATGATTCCTTTAAAAAGAAGTTTAGAAATGCAGATTTACTTTTAATAGACGATGTACAAATAATTGCGGGAAAAGATAAATGTCAAGAAGAATTTTTCCACACATTTAATGCTTTATGTGAAAGTGGAAAACAAATTGTTCTTACATCTGAAAAACCTCCAAAAGAAATAAATGGACTTGAAGATAGATTAAAAACTAGATTTTCAATGGGAGTAAGTGTTGATATTCAAACACCAGACTATGAGACAAGACTTGCAATATTAAAAAAGAAAGCAGAAGAAGAGAGATATTTAATTGATGATGAAATATTAATAAAAGTTGCAACAAAAGTAAAATCTAATGTAAGAGAACTTGAAGGAGTTTTTAATAAATTAATGGCTTACACTAAATTTACTAATAATCAGTTAACAGATCCTGTTGTAGATAATATAATAGAATCTATTTTAGTAAAAAATAGCAATGTATTATCTAGTACATTGGTAATGCAAGTAGTAGCAAAATTTTTTGATTTAAGAGTAAGTGACTTAACAAGTGATAAAAGATCTACATCTATTGCATATCCTAGACAAATTGCTATGTATTTGTGTAGAGAAGTAGCAGATATGTCTTTTTCTGCAATAGGAAAAGATTTTGGTGGAAGAGATCATTCAACTGTATTACATGCATATTCGAAAATAAAGGATGAATATGATAATAATCCAGATACAAAAGATTTAATTGATGATATTAAAAAGACGTTAGAAAGAGAAAGTTAAAATTTAAAAGTTGCTATTGATTTTTATAATTTAATTTATTATAATTAAAGAATAAAAAACGGAAGAAAAAATTAAGTTGTTAATCTAAAAAGAAAAGGAGAAAAATAAATGAATATTAAATGTGATTTAAAAGAATTAATAAATGCTTTAAATATTGTTTCAAAAACATCTAGCTCAAAAACAACAATGCCTATTTTAGAGGGTGTTTTATTTGAGGCTTATCAAAATAAACTAAAATTAATAACAAATGACTTAGAAATTGGATCAGAACATACTTTTTCTTGTGAAGTAATAAGAGAAGGAAAAACAGTTGTTGATTTAAGAATGTTAAATGAGATTGTTAGAAAAATTGAGGATGAGTTTGTTGAAATTTCTGTAGATGATAACTTATTTGTTTTAAAATCAATTAACGGAATTTTTAAATTAGCAGTAATGAATCCTAATGAGTATCCAAAACTTCCAGTTTTTGATATAGAAAATAGCATACAACTTGAACAAAGTGTTTTTAAAGATATGATTAGAAGAACATTATTTTCTGTTAGTACAGATGAAAATAGACCAGTATATAATGGTGCTTTAGTAAAAGTAGAAGATAATGTTTTAACTATTGTTACAATTGATGGATTTAGGTTATCTTTAAAAAAACATATTTGTGAAAAGGAAATTAATAATTTTAAAGCTATTATTCCTGGTAGAGTACTATCAGAACTCCTAAAAATATTAAGTGACAACGAAGGAGAAATGGTAAGAATTGGAATTAATAGAAATCAAGCTTTATTTGAAATTGGAAATAGTATCATAATAAGCAGATTAATTGAAGGAGAATTTTTAAATTATCAAAGTATTATTCCAGAAAAATATGAAACAAAAGTTAGAGTAAAAACTAAAAAACTACTTGACTCATTTGAAAGAGTTGCATTATTTGCAAAAGAAAATAAGGAAAAAGATAAAAAATCACCAGTAAAAATGAGATTAAGTCTTGATGGAATTACTTTAAGTTGTGTTAGTGAAAATGGTGATGCAAGAGAAGACATTGCTGCGTTAGTTGAAGGTAAAGAATTAGAAATTGGATTTAATCCAAGATATGTAATTGATGCTTTAAAAGTTATTGAAGATACAGAAATTTGTATTGAATTTACTACTAGTATATCACCTGTACTTTTCAAACCTGTAGTTTCTAATGAATTTACATACGTAGTTTTACCAATAAAAATTAAACAAGACTAAAATAATAATAACAAAGCATGAGTATTCTTTTATTCATGCTTTTTATTTTTGAGAGGTAGATTATGTATATAAATAAATTAGAACTAGAGAATTTTAGAAATTATGAACAACAAAAGGTTAATTTAATAAATGGAATAAATTTATTTTTAGGAGATAATGCTCAAGGAAAAACAAATATAATAGAAGCAATTTATATTTGTTCATTTGGAAAATCATATAGAACTTTAAAAGATAATGAATTAATAGAATTTGGTAAAGAATATTGTAGAATTAATTTAGAGTATGTAAAAAATAATAATGATTTTACAACATCATTTTTTATAGATAATTTAAATAGAAAGCAGATAAAAAATAATGAAATAAAAATAAAAAAGATTGCAGATTACGTTGGAGAGATACCTATAGTTATATTTTCTCCAGAAAGTTTAGATGTTGTAAAAGGATCTCCTGCTAAAAGAAGAAATTTTATAGATATGATATGTTGTCAGTTATCTAAATCATATATTATTTATCATCAGGAGTATATGAAGTGTTTAAAAATTAAAAATAGCATTTTAAAAGAAGATTATATTGATAATAATTATGTAGAAGTATTACATGAAAAAATGAGTAAATATATAAAAGATATTGTAGACTATAGAAAAAAGGTCATAGATTTACTAAATAAATATTCAATTGAAATTCAAAAAAAACTAACTGATGGAAAAGAGGAAATTAATATAATTTATAATACGGATTTCTTAAATATGAATGAGGATGAAATAAAAAAATATTTAGATGATCATCTATATATAGATAAATTAAGAAAATCTGCAATTAAAGGGATTCAAAGAGATGATTTAGAAATATATATAAATGAAAAAGAAGTTTCAAAATTTGGGTCACAAGGTCAAAAAAGAACAGCACTGTTGACTCTAAAACTAGCTAATTTTGAATTACTTAAAGAATTAAAACAAGAAATACCAATACTTTTATTAGATGATATTATGTCAGAACTTGATAGTAAAAGAATTAATTTTTTATTAAAATATATTGAAAATTATCAAAGTATTATTACTACAACAGAAGATACTTTTGTTAAAGATATTAGTAATATAAAAATTTATAAAGTTTCAAATGGGGGACTTGAAAATTAATATAAAAGTATGATATAAATAAAAAGTACGGAAGAAATTTAATGAAAAGAGGTAGAATAATGGCAAAATATGATGAAAATCAAATACAAGTATTAGAAGGGCTAGAAGCAGTTAGAAAAAGACCTGGAATGTATATAGGAAGTATATCTTCAAGGGGATTACATCATCTTGTATATGAAATAGTAGATAATGCAGTTGATGAAGCTTTAGCTGGATTCTGTACAGAAATAAATGTAGAAATTTTACCAGATAATATAGTTAGTGTTACAGATAATGGAAGAGGTATACCAATTGGAAAACATCCTAAAATGGGAATTTCTACATTAGAAGTTGTATTTACAATTTTACATGCTGGAGGAAAATTTGGCGGTGGTGGATACAAAGTATCTGGTGGACTTCATGGTGTTGGTGCATCTGTAGTTAATGCCTTATCTGAAAGTGTATATGTTGAAGCTTGTGATGGAGACGGAGTATATGCTGCATCATTTGCTAGAGGAAAAACTATTGAACATGCACACAAGATTGCAGAAGGTAAAAAATCAGGAACAAAAGTTGTATTTAAACCAGATGCACAGATTTTTGAGACTACAGAATTTGATACGGATATTTTAGTTCAAAGATTAAGAGAGATGGCATTTTTAAATAAAGGCCTAAAAATCACTCTATGGGATAAAAGACAAGAAGGAAGCGAACAGATGGTATTTCACTATGAAGGTGGAATAAAATCATTTGTTGATTTCTTAAATAAAGGAAAAGATACAATAGGTTCAGATGTTATATACTTTGAAGGAGAAGATAATAATGTACAAGTAGAAATAGCTTTACAATATACAACTTCTTATTCTGAGAATATATTATCATTTGTAAATAATATTCCTACTCCTGAAGGTGGTACTCACGTAGATGGATTTAAAAGAGGTCTTACTAAAGCATTTAATGATTATGGTAGAAGGTTTAATATATTAAAAGAAAAAGACTCTAATTTAGCTGGAGAAGATATTCGTGAGGGAATATCTGCAATAGTTAGTGTAAGAGTTCTAGAGCCTCAATTTGAAGGGCAAACAAAAACTAAACTTGGAAATAGTGAAGTAACAGGTGTTGTTAACAATATAATGGTTAACAAAATGGGTCAATTCTTAGAAGAAACACCAAATGTTGCCAAAGTTATTGTTGAAAAAACTCTTAGTGCACAAAGAGCTAGAGAAGCTGCAAGAAAGGCAAGAGATTTAGCTAGGAGAAAAACACCACTTGAGTCATCAACATTACCTGGTAAACTTGCTGATTGCTCTGAAAAAGATGCTTCAAAATGTGAAATATATATAGTTGAGGGAGATTCTGCAGGTGGTAGTGCAAAACAAGGAAGAGATAGAAGATTTCAAGCAATACTTCCTTTATGGGGAAAAATGTTAAATGTTGAAAAAGCAAGAGCAGATAAAATATATAATAATGAAAAATTATCACCAATAATAATTGCTCTTGGAGCTGGAATTGGTAATGATTTTAATATTGAAAAATTAAGGTATCATAAAATTATACTTATGGCTGATGCCGATGTTGATGGAGCTCATATTAGAACACTTTTATTAACATTTTTCTTTAGACATATGAGACCGCTTGTTGAAAATGGTTATGTATATATAGCTCAACCACCTCTTTTTAAAATATTTAAAAAGGGAATAGAAGATATATATTGTTATAATGAAGCAGATCTAGATGTGAAAATAAAAGAATTAGAAGAAAAAGGTATTTCAAGAGATTCTTTAAGTATTCAAAGATATAAAGGTTTAGGAGAAATGGATTCTGATCAACTATGGGAGACAACAATGAATCCAGAAACTAGAATATTGGTTCAAGTTCAACTTGATGATGCTATAAAAGCAGATCAAATGTTTTCTATATTAATGGGAGAAAATGTTGAACCAAGAAGAGAATTTATAGAACAAAATGCAAAATATGTAACTAATCTTGATGTTTAGATTATATAGCACAACTAGAAAACTAGCTGTGCTATGTTTATAATTAGGAGGGGATATAATGGAAAGAAGTATTTGGGAGAAAATGGCACTTGAAAGTGTTACTTTAAATGAAGAATATACTAAATTTTTAAATATTGGATATTTTATAGTAAGAAAAGATAATAAGGATTATGTTGTAGGATTATATAGAATTTTTCCACTTACTGAAGAACAAGAAAATTTAACTAATTTTGAAAACTTGTATATTGTATATGATGTAGAAGATGATTTAGTTTATGATGAATTTGAAAATGAAGAAGAAGAAATATTTACATATTTGCCAGCAATTGATAGTGTTCAATTTGATAATAGTTATTTAGAAGATGAAGAAATTGAAAAATTAAAAAAGACAGTTAAAGAGTCTATAGAAGAATATATTTCAACAGGTAAATTATCAGATAATTATTTTGATAGCTTACTAAAAATCTATGGTATAGTGGACAAGTCTTCTAAAAATTTTTATGAATTTTTTATAAAAGAATGTAAAGCTTTTATAAAATAATGAGATATATTATAAAAAAGTAAGATTTTTAATAACAAAGGAGATAAAATAATAGGTATAAATTTTTATTAAAACAGTTAAGGTACCTTATTAATTTAAGATTGAGTATATGATAATTTGGATTTATAATATAGTATTATCATTGATATTTACAGTATTAATAGAATTAATAATTTCTATAATTTTGGGAGTAAATAAAAAAAGTGACTTGATATATATAGTTCTTATAAATGTTTTAACTAATCCAATTACAGAATTTATTAATTTATTAATTAAAGATAAAAATTTGCATTATCCAATAATTTTTATTATAGAAATTATTATAACAATAATTGAATTTTTATTTTACAAAAAATTTTTAAAATCAAAAAATATCAATTTTTTATGTTTAGCTATAATAAATAATATTGTTTCTTATTTGATTGGAATTATATTTAATTTTGGGGTGAGTATATGAAAAAGTTAAAAAAATTTAATTTGAATTTATTAGGTTTGATGACTATATTAAACACAAGTGTTTATGGTAATATGACGCTTGAAGCTATGGATGAAGCAGATAGATTTTATAAAGAAAATAATGTAATAATAGAATTATTTGCAACTTTATCTGAAATCATGAAAATTTTAATTTTAGCTCTTATAGTAATAATACCACTTATATTTATTTATAGAAAAATAAAATTAAAAAAAGAAGATAACAAGAAGAATAAAGAATTAAATAATTTATTTATTGCATCTGAAATATTATGTGTATTAAATTTATTTGTTATTTATATTATTGAAATGATTAATTCTACAGCAATTACAACGTTATATGGTGATTGTTTTATTGTTTTTATAGTTGTACTAAGTATAGGATTTATATTATATAAAAACTTTAAAAAAATTAATTAGCTCTTGACAAATTACATAATTATGGTATAATTAAACTCGTAAAGTAGAGGAAATCTTCTCACCTTACGAGTTTTAGTCTTAGTAAGGTATCAATAAAATTCATATGTTTATATATGTTATATTTTTTTGAGTTGAGAAGATTGCCGTACAAAGCAATCTTTTTTTATATAATTTTTGTGGAGGTGTTTCTTATAAAACAAGATTTTTTAATTAATGAAGAAATTGAATTTTCTAAAGTACAGGTAGTTAATTCTGATGGTCAAAAAATTGGTTTAATGCCAACAGAAAAAGCTATTGAGCTTGCAGAAGAAGAAGGATTAGATTTGGTGCTTGTTTCACCTAATCCAGCAAATCCAGTTTGCAAAATATTAGATTATAGCAAATATAAATTTGAAATGAATAAAAGAGCTAAGGAATCTAAGAAAAAGCAAAAAACTATTGAAGTAAAGGAAGTCAGAATATCACCAAATATAGATAAACATGACTTAGAAGTAAAGGCTAAAAATGCTAGTAAATTTATTGATGCTGGAAATAAAGTAAAAGTAACAATGAGATTTAGAGGTAGAGAATTAAATTTTATTGATCAAGGAAAAGAAATTATGAACAACTTTAGAGATTTAATTATTGATGCTCAAGTAGAAAAAGAAGCTAAGATGGAAGGAAAAAATCTTATTATGTTCTTAGTACCAAAGCAAAAATAAATAGTGTTTGAGAGAGGAGAGAATTATTATGCCAAAAATGAAAACACACAGTTCATCAAAGAAAAGATTATCAGTAACAGGTGCTGGTAAAGTAAAAAGAAATGTTGCAAATCGTGCACACAAATTAACAGGTAAGTCTTCAAAAAGAAAAATGGCTTTAAAACAATCTGCATATGTACATAGTGCAAATCAAAAAGCTGTTAAGAAGTTATTACCATATCAATAATATTGAATTACATTCGAAAGGAGAGAATTTAAATGGCAAGAGTTAAAGGAGCTGTTACAACAAGAGCTAGACATAAAAAAGTTCTTAAAAGAGCAAAAGGATATTTTGGAGCAAAATCAATAAGATTTAGAATGGCTAATCAAGCTGTTATGAAATCTGGAAATTATGCATATGTAGGAAGAAAGCAAAAGAAAAGAAATTTCAGACAATTATGGATTGCTAGAATTAATGCTGCTGCTAGAATGTGTGGAACTACATATTCAAAATTAATGAATGATTTAAAAGCTGCAAACGTAACTATTAATAGAAAGATGTTAGCTGAAATGGCAGTTAATGATATGAATGGATTTAAAGCTTTAGTTGAAAAAGTTCAAAAATAATAAAATTTAGGAGGTATTTATGTTAGCAGGAGAAATAAGAAAAGGTGTAACATTTGAGTTTGAAGGAAATGTTTATAGAGTTGTTGACTTTATGCATGTTAAACCAGGTAAAGGTTCTGCATTTGTTAGAACTACATTAAAAAATGTTATGACTGGTAAAAACTTGGAAAGAACTTTCAACCCAACTGAAAAACTTGATGAAGCTCAAGTTACAGTAGAAGAGATGCAATTTCTATATGAAAGTGGAGATAATTATGTCTTTATGAATACTGAAAACTATGAGCAAAAAGAATTAACTAAGGAACAAATTGAAGATACATTACCTTATTTAAAAGATAATATGCTAGTAAAAGTATTATCATATAAAGGTACTATATTTGGAGTAGAACCTCCTACTTTTGTTGAATTAGAAGTTACATATACAGAACCTGGTATAAAAGGTTCAACTGCAACAGGAACAACTAAGCCAGCAACAGTTGAAACTGGTGCTACATTCCAAGTTCCAATATTTGTAGAAATTGGAGATAAAATAAGAATTGATACAAGAACTGGTTCTTATATGGAGAGAGTTTAATTTTGTAAAAAGAGCAATGACTTAGTTATTGCTTTTTTTTATAAAAGGAAAATTTAAGCATTAAATAAGAGATAAATAAAACGTATATTAGGAGAGAGTATGGATAAAGTATATTTTCTAAAAAATATAGGAGTTAAGGCTACAGATGAAATACAAAATAATCCAAAGATAAAACAAATAATTAATTATATCAATAATAATGATATAAACTATAGAGCGATGGCTAAGTATATTAACGAGGAAAAGTTTCTATATTTTATTGAAAATATGAAAAGCATTAATAATATAATTGAGGTATTAAATAATGATTCATATTTATTAAATTTTAATTATGATTATAAAAATTTAGTTAAATTCTTTAACATTTATAATCCTAAAAAAATAAATATGATTGCAGGGGCAATTATTCTTACAGATAAGGAGTATTTAAAATATGCTACTGTAGAATGGACACAAGATGTTTTTTCTAAATCGGAATTAATTATTAAGTTATGTGGAGATAAGATAAAATCTGAAAAAAATACACATAAATTAGGAGATATTGAGTATGTATCTGCTTTTGAACTAAATTTACGTACTCTTGCAAAGGCAAAAAAAGAAGGTAGACTTGAAGAAGTTATACGTATAGCAACGAATATAATGTAAAAAATAAAACCTAATAACATTAGGTTTTATTTTTTTAATATTTTGTAATTGTTATTGTATATGAACTATTTCCTCTATATCTTCCATTTTCATCAAAATCATCTTCACTATCAAAACAAAAGGCAGTTAGTTTTATATCTGATGCAATTGTATAAGTGTCAACATCTCCAACAAGCTTTAATGATGAACAAATTGTATAATCATACATTACATCCTGTGTTATATGATAATATGATTTACCAGGAACCAAATTCACGTCATCGTATAAAAAGCTCATTACTTTTGGAAAAGTAAAATATGCATCATCTGGATTTAATATTGTGTAATACATTTCACTTCCATCATTTAGTGTAAATTCCAGAGCATATCCAATTCTACAATCATTTGCATTTGGATATTGATTAATATAATCTTTCCACATAGTATCAAAATTTGTATTTGGAATATTACTTTCTTGTGTTGGAACTGCGTAGAATAGTCCCATTACATTTTCTGGTGACCAGTCGCAATAATAGTTGTCAGTTACTAGCTCTAAGTTATATCCATTATCTACATATATACCAAGTTTTACATTATTTTGATCTACATATTTAGGCTCTTTTTCTTCCTCTATATTTTCTTCTTCATTTATTATTTCTTCTTCAATAGATGGAGTATAGTTTTTTCCCCATGTGCTAAAAAGTACAGGCTCATTATTTTTCATTCTATAGTTATCTATACAATATAAAGCAATAATTACCCCTAGTACTATGCATAGTATTACAATTAATATTATTATAATCTTTTTTTTCATAATTGTACCTCCAAAAATATTGTATCATAATTTAAGAAAAAATAAAGTAAAATTTTATTATATAATTTATTTATGTATTGTAAATTTATATATTTTCTTGAAAAATAGGCTCAAATAATGTATAATACTATTGTTTAAAGGAGAATAATATGAGATTTATAAATAGTTATAAGGACAAGATGTTAAAATATAATAAAGAAAAAAAATTAAAATATTATATAGATACAATGGGATGCCAAATGAATGAAAATGATTCATTAAAGTATGCGGGCATTTTAGAATCAATGGGATTTGAAAAAGGAGAGGAAAAGAACTCTAATCTATATTTATTTAACACTTGCTGTGTAAGAGAGAATGCAGAAAATACTTTATTTGGTAGACTGGGGATGTTAAAAGCAAGGAAATTAAAAAATGAAGAAGTATATATTGCAATTGTTGGTTGTATGACACAACAAGAGCATATATTAGAAAAAATAAAAAAATCATATAGATTTGTAGATATTGTACTTGGTACAAGCTGTATGTCAATATTTCCAGAAAAATTATATAATGCTATAGTTAATCATCAAAGAAAAATTGAATATATTGATGTTAGTAATATTCTTGAAGAAGAAGTGCCGATTAAATATGAAGATAAGTATAAGGCAAGTGTTAGTATTATATATGGATGTAATAATTTCTGTACATATTGTATAGTTCCATATGTAAGAGGAAGAGAGAGAAGTAGAAGACCAGAAGATATATTGTCAGATATAAAAAGACTTGCAAAGGATGGATATAAAGAAATAATGCTACTTGGACAGAATGTAAATTCTTATGGAAATGATTTTAGTGATGAATTAAAAGGATATAATTTTCCAAAATTACTTCAAGATGTAGAAAAAATTGAAGGAATAGAAATAATTAGATTCATGTCTCCACATCCAAAAGATTTTAAAGATGACTTAATTAATGTTATTAAAAATTCTACTAAAATAGCAAGACAGATTCATTTACCTTTACAATCTGGAAATACTGAGATATTAAAGAAAATGAATAGAAAATATACTAAAGAACAATTTTTAGATCTTGCTTTAAAATTAAAACAAATTCCAGATATATCTTTGTCAACAGATATAATTGTAGGATTTCCAAATGAAACAGAAAAGCAGTTTTTAGATACATTAGATGTCGTTTCAAAAGTAGAATTTGATCAAATATATATGTTTATTTTCTCTCCTAGAGAAGGTACTGTTGCTGCTAAAATGGAAGATGAGATAACTTATGCAGAAAAAGTAGATAGACTTGAAAGACTAAAGGAGCTTTATGAAAAAACATTACCAAAACTAAATCAAAAAATGATAGGAAATATATATAGAGTTTTAGTAGAAGGAAAAAGTAAAAATAACAAGGAATTATATACTGGAAGAAGCTCACAAAATAAAGTAGTTATTTTTGAAGCAGATGATACACTTATTGGTAAAGTAGTAGATATTAAAATAGATAGTGAGCATTTATGGTATTTAAAAGGAACAATAGTTAAATAAAAAAGTAGACACAATTTCTTTTGTGTCTACTTTAATTTTTTTATATGAAATATTTTACTAGCTTTAATAAACTCATTAAATAGTTTTTGACTATTTTCATTATTATATTTTTCTGGATGCCATTGTATTCCTATATTAAATAAGTCATCTTTTTTCTCTACAGCTTCAATTACATCTCCCACAACCGCTGAAACTGTATAGCTACCTGAATTAGGAACAGCGTAAGAATGAAAACTATTTGTTAAAATTTCTTTCTTAGAAATTATATTAAATAATTTACTGTTAGGTAAAATATTAACATTATGCGTACAATTTCCATTAGCTTCTTTATGACCATCAACTCTAATATTTCTATTGTTGTTATTATAGCAACACATTGTTTGCATTCCCATACATATACCAAATAATGGAATATGTTTTTCATTTGCTATTTTGCAGACATATTTATCATAGTAATATATTCTATATCCTCCAGGCATGATAATACCATCACATAAATTAATTTGCTCATCTAATATTTCTTTATCAAATTCACTTAGTTCTTCTTCAGCATTATTGTAATATATCATATCTTGTGTTGGTAAAATTACAATTGGTGTACCACCACTTTTAATAATTGAATTTCGTATGTCATCTGGTGTGATAACAAGCTTTACATTATCATCCCCAGAAATATCTGGTCTTCCGTAAAATTCCAATAATAGGTCTCATATTAATTCCTCCTTTTAAATTATTTTTTAATTATAGTAAAAAATTAGTTTAACTCAATAATTATATTTTATCACAACTACTATATTATGTAAAGTAAGTATAAAATATTTTTTATAATAAATTTTATAGTAATAATAAAATAAAAAATAAATATAATTTAATGAGGTTATGAAAATGGAAAATATTGAATCATATAAATATACAAAGGATAATATATCAGATTTATTTAAAGACGACTTGAAAAAACATTATTTAAAAAGAAATAGTGTTGGACTGGTAAGCGTTGGAGAAATTAATGAATATAAAAGTTCAGAAAGCATAATAGAAGAAGAGCCAGAAAAAAATAATAAAAAAATAAAGTTTAAATATAAGTTTGCAACAAAATTAGTGGGATCACTTGCTATAGTTGCTTTAGTTTTAGGATATAAATATTTCCCAGATAATTTAAAAAATAATATTGTATGTAATTGGATAAAAGATAATTATAATAAAGATTATTCTAAAGTAGAGGTTATAGAAAAAATAGAAGAATGTAGTAAAGCTATGTATTCAAAGCTTGAGACATTTGTTCCAGAAGACTTGTACAATAGTGTCGTAAATAATTATATAAATGTAGTAAAACCTAAATTAGTTAACTTTGAATTTTCTAATTTAATGGAACAAAAAAGTATAGATAATACAGTGTCAGTATTTAATGAATCTGATATAGTTATAGATAACGAGGAAATAGCTCTTGCTGAGGAGACAGTAACAACAAGTAGTGAAATAAGTTTAATGGATATGGACGTAGAAGAAATTTTATCAAAGAATATTAGTATTGCTTTACCAGTAACAGGTACTGTTACATCTATATATGGAGCAAGAGAGGAAGTTTTTGAAAATGTAGGTTATCATACAGGTGTTGATATAGCAAATATATTAAATACTCCAGTAGCAAGTGCTACAGATGGAGTTGTTGTACTTGCACAATCTATGGATAAATATTATGGAAATAATATTGAAATTGAAAAAGACGGAGTCATCTTTAAATATGCACATTTAAATGAAATAGATGTAAAAGAAGGTGATAAGATAAAGCAGGGTGATATAATTGGACTTATGGGGTCAACAGGAGCATCGACTGGATCACATTTACATTTTGAAATAAGAATAAATGGAAGATCAGTTGACCCAGAATTATTAATAAAAATAAGGTAGAAGTTTATTGTGAGAATAAAAAAATTTAACATTTTAATAGAAATTGAAAATTTATTAATTATTATATTGATTTCTTTTTTCTTTTCTGATAAAATCAAAGTGTTTTTGACGTCGTATTTTGTATGTTATCTTTTCATAATATTTCATGAATTGTCACACATATTATTTGCGACGCTTTTTGGTAAAAAAATAGAAAAGATAAAATTATCTATTGCAGGCGTATGTGTAACATTTAATAATAGTAAATTAGAAATAGTAAAGAATTTAATAATATACATAGCTGGACCTTTAGCAAATATATGTTTGGCAATTTTATTTTATAATATTGATTTTATATTTGAGGTAAATATATTTCTTGCATTACTTAATTTGATGCCTATTTTTCCTCTTGATGGTTATAATATTTTAAATATAATTTTTAATAAAAAAATTATAAAAAATGTTGAAAATATTTTTTTATCTTTACTTTTTTTAATATCTATTTTTATCTTAATTGGATACTTTAATCCATCTTTATTTATCTTTTTTATATATGTTATGTTAATAAAATACGTTACGAAAAATCATATTAAATAGTGAAAAATAGAGGAATAAGATGCAAAAAAATTTCCTTAAGTTAAAGACTTAAGGAAAAATCCATAAGAA
>CALXES010000004.1 GCA_944387385.1 uncultured Clostridia bacterium
ATATTTGTTTTTGCTACTGGTTATACTCATGAAAAATTATATATTTGTTTACTTTTAATAATATTTAGAGTAATTGAGAATATAAGTGAGACTTATCAAGCAGAATTTCAATTAAATGGAAGATTAGAGCTTGGTGGAAAAACTATAGTATATAGAAATATTGCAGGACTTATTGTATTTTTTATTCTAGATTTAATAACTCGAAATATAATAATATCTCTAATAGGATTAGTTCTTGCAAATTTAATTATATTTATTTTATATGATTTAAGACTTATTAATAAGTTTACTAAAACAAATTTACATGTAAATAAAAAAGAAGTTATAAAGATAATTAAAGATTGTGCTCCACTTGCAGTATCTACATTAATAAGTATGTATGTAATAAATGCGGTAAAGTATGCAATAGATGCAAGTGGAGATTATACAATGCAGACATATTTTAACATTATATATATGCCTACTTTTGTCATTAATATGATAAGTATATTTATTATAAAACCATTTTTAAAACCATTTGGGGATTATTGGAATGGAAAAGAATATAAAAAATTTCTAAAAATTGTTTTAATAATTATAGGTGTTTTAGCAGTTGCTACATTATGTGCTGAAATTGGAGCATATTTACTAGGAATACCATTCTTAAATTTATTATATGGTGTAGAACTTAGTGAATATAAAACTCATTTATTATTACTAATTTTCTCAGGATTTTTATATGCTAGTGCTAATGTGTTCTTTAATGCACTTGGTACTATGAGAAGACAAAAATTAACAACAGTAACATATATATTAACAGCTATTTTTGCTTTATTTGTTCCAACGAAACTTGTTGATTTATATCAAATGACAGGAGCAGCAGCATCTTGTATAGCAATAATGGGATTATTATTTATATTTATGGCAATATTTTTTACATATGTTTATATATCAAATGTAAAAAAGAACAATATTGGTAAATTAGAGAAAGGGAGAGGTGTGTAAAATGAATAAACCAAAAGTTAGTATTATTGTTCCAGTATATAAGGTAGAAAAATATTTAAGAAGGAGTATGGATAGTTTAGTAAATCAAACATTAGATGGTGTTGAAATCATTTGTATTAATGATGGTTCTCCTGATAATTGTTTGTCTATTTTAAAAGAATATAAAGAAAAATATTCAGATAAAAATATAGTAATTATTGATAAAAAGAATGAAGGAGTTTGGAAAGGTAGATTTGACGGTATAAAAGCAGCAACAGGAGAATATATTGGATTTACAGATTCTGATGATTATATTACATTAGATTATGCTGAAAAATTGTATAATGCAGCTAAAAAAAATAATGCCGATATTTCTGTTTCTGGTTTTTATAGAGTAGACACAGATACAGAACATGTATATTCTACAGAAATGACAGGTTTTGAAGGAAAGCATATTGATATGAAAAAGAATCCAGAAGAAATATTATCAATTAATACTGCTTTGTGGAATAAATTATATAAAGCTGAAATTTTAAAGAATATGAAAAATTTAGAAAAGCCACCAAGAATACTTGATGATATGATGTTTTTATTGCTTGTATATCTTAACACTAATACAATAGAATTTATAAATGATCCTTTGTATTATTATATGGTAAGGCAAGATTCAATAATGGGACAAATTAAAAAGGAACAAATTGAATCAACAGAGAATGCAATGCTTGAGATAAAGAAGATATATTCAAAAGATAAAAAAGGTAAAAAATTAATTGAAGTAATTGATACAATGGCTTTTCTACATTTTGGAGTATCATTAATGTTTAGAATGTCTGATGATAAGAAAAATTTCAAGCAAGTTTTAAAGGATAATAGAAAATATCTAGACTCTAACTTTCCTTTATGGAGAAAATCTAAATATCTAAATTTATCTTATACAATATCACATAAGTTTGCTAACTTTAAATTGGCTGTAGTAAAAAAAATATATGTAATGCATTTATATAGAGCTTTTTTAGCTGTTTATAAATTTATTTTAAGAACTTTTAAAATTGATATAAAATGGTAATGGGGGTAAAAAATGATGTATGATTATTTAATTGTTGGAGCAGGTTTATTTGGTGCTACTTTTGCGCATGAAATGACAAAATCTGGTAAAAAATGCTTAGTGATTGATAGAAGAAATCATATAGGAGGAAATATTTATTGTGAGAATATAAATGGAATTAATGTTCATAAATATGGTGCTCACATATTTCATACTAGTAATGAAAAAGTTTGGAATTATGTTAATCAATTTGTTGATTTCAATAACTATATAAATAGTCCTATTGCAAATTATAATGGAGAACTGTACAATATGCCATTTAATATGAATACTTTTACTAAGCTTTGGCCAGATGTAAAAACACCGGAACAAGCAAGAAATAAAATCGAGGAACAAAAGAAAGTTTTAAATGGTAAACAACCAGAAAATTTAGAAGAACAAGCTATTTCTTTAGTAGGTGTAGATATATATAAAAAACTTGTTAAAGAATATACTGAGAAACAATGGGGAAGAGATTGTAAAGAATTACCTCCATTTATAATAAAAAGATTGCCAGTTAGATTTACTTTTAATAATAATTATTTTAATGATAGATATCAAGGAATTCCAATAGGTGGATATAATGTATTAATTGAAAAGTTATTAGAAGGTTCTGATGTTGAATTAAATATAGATTATTTGAAAAATAAGGAAAAATATAATTCTATGGCAAAAAGAATTTTATATACAGGAATGATTGATGAATATTATAATTACAAATTAGGAAATCTTGAATGGAGAACATTAAAATTTGAAAATGAAATATTTAACGATATTGACAATTACCAAGGTGTTGCAGTAATGAATTTTAATACTCATAATGAAAAATATACAAGAATAATAGAACATAAACATTTTGAATTTAATGATTGTAAAGGAACTGTTATAACAAAAGAATATCCATCAGCTTGGAAGCTTGGAGATGAAGCATATTATCCAGTAAATGATGAAAAAAATTCTGATTTATACAAGCAATATGAAACACTAGCTAATAATGAAGAAAATGTAATTTTTGGTGGCAGACTTGGTCAATATAAATATTATGATATGGATAAAGTTATTGTGGCTGCTTTAGAATTAGTAGATAGTGAAAAAAATAGATAATAATTCTATGTGTTAAAGACCAAATATTGACAATTATTTGGTCTTTATTATATAATTTATTTGAAATTTGGAGGAAATAGCATGAAGAAAATTACATTTTTGCTACTTCATTTAAACTATGGTGGGTTGGAAAAGCAAACTATAACTTTAATAAATGAACTTGCAAGAACTGGCAAATATGACATTAAAATTTTATCAGTGTACGATTTATTAGATGGAGATTCTTTTTATAATATAGATAAGAGAGTTAAAGTAGAGTTTTTATCAAATTTTGGGCCTCACCATAAAGATTTTTTTTATGCTTTAAAAAATTTTAAAATATTAAAGTTTTTTAAAGAAGCATATATTATGATAAAATGTGGAATATATAAGAGTATTAAATTAAGAAAATATATAAAAAATCTAGATACTGATATTATAGTTTCATCTAGAATAGAGTTTTCAAAGCAAATAAAAAGAAGAGATACTTTGAATATTTCGCAAGAGCATTCATATATTTCTACAGATAAATATAAAAAAAAGGTAAAAAAATATTTTAAAAATATAGATGATATTGTAGTAATGACTAAAAGAGCAAAAGAAGACTATGAAAACTGGTTAAAGGATTCTAATAGTAAAGCTAAGGTTCATAATATTTCTAATATGATCGATAAAACAGAGAACAAAATAGCAAGCTTTAATAATGATACAATTATTAGCGTTGGAAGACTTGAGCCAGTAAAAGACTTTTCAACACTACTAGATATATTTTCAAAAGTACATGAAAAAAATAGTAAATTAAGATTAAAGATTGTTGGAGAAGGCTCACAAAGAGAGTTACTTGAGAGTAAAATAGAAAAACTTAATTTAAAAGAATACGTAACAATAACTGGTAGAATATCTTCAGATAGAGTAAAAGATGAACTGGCATCAGCTTCAGTCTTTGTACTTACATCTATATGTGAGAGCTTTTCTTTAGTGCTTTGTGAAGCAATGGAATGTGGACTTCCATGTTTAAGCTTTAATATTGATGTGGGTCCTAAAGAAATAATAAAAGATGGATATAATGGAATTTTAGTTAAAGAAAGAAATATAGATGAAATGGCAGATAATATTATTAAATTATTAAATGATGAGGAAAAATGGAAAATGATTTCTAAAAATTCATTAGAAGAAGTAAAGAAGTATTATAGTGAAAATGTTGCAAAAGAATGGATTAATATATTAGAAAAATAAGTGGAGGGGTATATGAAAAATAAGAAAAAGATGATTTCAACAATACTTATTATAGTAATATGTATAGTAATTGTTATACTTGTTATTTTAGGTATTAAAAAGTTATTAGGAAATAATATTAAATTAAGTTTAGGTGAATTTAATATTACTTCTACAATTGATACAACTAAAAATTTAGAAGCTTTAGCAGATACTACAGTAGTGCCTAAGAGCACAAGTGCTACTGTTCCAATATTTATGTATCATTTTATACTTGATGATTATGGAGATTATCCAGATACAGAAAACTTTTTAAAACCTGAAACTTTAGAGGAACAATTACAATATATTACAGAAAATGGATATGAGACTATATTTATAGACGAGATGGACGATTTATATAAGTATAAAAAACCAGTTGCACTTACTTTTGACGATTGTTTTGTATATTTTTATGATAATGCATTTCCTTTACTAAAAAAATATAATCAAAAAGCAACTATATTTATTATAACAGATTATATTAATGGGGAGAATTATTTAACAGAAGAACAATTAAAAGAAATTGCAGACAGTGGTCTTGTAAAAATCGAGTCTCATACAAAGACACACGGTTATTTAGATCAAATGACATACGAAGAGCAAGTAGCAGAAGCTGTGGAATCTAAAGAAAGATTAGAGTCTATTACTGGACAAGAAGTTACAGTATATTGTTATCCAAGTGGTAGGTATAATGATGATACTTTGGATATAATAAAAGACTATTATGATTTTGGACTTGAAATGCTTGGTGGAATATGTAATACAGATAATCTAGAAGATTATTATCACATAACAAGAATTTATGCAAATAGAACTATGAGTTTATCTATGTTTGCAAGTTATTTAAGTCAGTCTAATGTATCAGTTGAATATTAGTAAGTGATTGATTTTTTTACAATGTTATTATATAATTATCACAATGATATAATATTATATAAATATAGTTTTTACGAAAGGATGGTTAGATTATTATGTCAAAAATATTAGTAACAGGAGGAGCTGGATATATCGGGACACATACATGTGTTGAACTTTTAAACAAAGGGGAAGAGATAGTTGTTTTAGATAACTTTTCAAATAGTACTCCTGAAGCATTAGAAAACGTAAAGAAAATAACAGGTAAAGATTTAAAATTATATGAAGGAAATATGATTGATAGAAATATATTAGAAAAGATTTTTACTGAAAATAAAATTGATGCGGTAATAGATTTTGCTGCATATAAAGCAGTAGGAGAATCTGTCCAAAAACCAGTAGAGTATTATATGAATAATGTTTCCACAGTTTTAGTTTTACTAGATGAAATGAAAAAGCATAATGTAAAGACATTAGTATTTTCATCATCTGCAACAGTATATGGAGATCCTGAAATTATTCCTATAACAGAAGATTGTAAAGTTGGAGGAACAACAAATCCATATGGAACATCTAAGCTTATGGTTGAACAAATACTTCAAGACTTATATAAATCAGATAATGAATGGAATATAGCTATTCTTAGATATTTTAATCCTGTTGGAGCACATGAAAGTGGTCTAATTGGTGAAGATCCAAAAGGAATACCTGCAAACTTAATGCCTTTTATACAAAAAGTTGCAGCAGGAAAATTAAAAGAGCTTTCTGTATTTGGTAATGATTATGATACAAAAGATGGAACTGGTGTAAGAGATTACATACATGTTGTTGATTTAGCAATTGGCCATATAAAAGCTTTAGATAAATTAAAAAAAGATGGAAAAGGCATGCATATATATAATTTAGGAACTGGTGTAGGTTATAGTGTTTTAGATATGGTAAATGCCTTTGAAAAGGCAAATAACGTACATATCCCATATAAAATTGCGCCAAGAAGAGCAGGAGATATTGCATCTTGCTATTCAGATCCTACTAAAGCAAAAGAGGAGCTAGGGTTTGTTGCTACTAAGACTTTAGAAGATATGTGCAAAGATGCGTGGAATTTTGAAAGAAAAAATAGTTAAATAATAGTTAGAATAAAGTCCAAAATATTAATAAGTATTTTGGACTTTTTTGTTGCTTTATGTTAAAAAAAATATTATAATTTAATTATAATTTTAAATAGGATATAGGTGTAAGATATGAAAAAATTAAATATAACATTTTGTAGTTTCCCAGACTTTTCTAGTAATGCAAAAGCTTTATATGAATATATGAAAAATAGATATAAAGATAATATGAACTTAATATGGGCTGTAAGTTCTGACGATATGTTAAAAAAATTAAAAGCAGAGAATATTGAAACATATAAGATAGGAAATGCAGATTACTATGAAAAGATGAAAGAAGTAGATGTTTTTTTTACAACTCATTGTAATTTATTAAATGAAAAAAATGAAAATTCAATTTATGTTGAATTATGGCACGGAATTAGTCCAAAACAAGTTGGCTATATGTCAGATAATATGCTTGATTTTGATAAAGAATGGTATGAAAATGCTAAAGAAAGAGTAGATTATATAATTTTACCGTCAGATTTTTGGAGAGTTATATTTGCTACTAGATTTAATATTGAGTATTCAAGAACTTTATCTTTAGGATATCCCAAGTTTAATTATATTATAAATCCTAAAGCCAAAGAAAATTTAAGAACTGTTTTAAATGAATATGTATCTGATTTTAATAAAATAATATATTATATGCCTACATTTAGAAAAGGATGTAATAGAGGTCAAGAGGCACAAGTAAACGTTAATAATATATTTAATATACAAGAATATAAAGAAGAAGAATTATTTAAGTTTCTTGAGGAAAATAATTACCTATTATGTATAAAAAAACACCCAAGTGAAGAATTAGATTTAAAATATACTGCTTCAAAAAATGTTAGAGTTATAGAGGAAAAGGCTTTAAGTGATAATAATTTAACTGTAAATGATATTTTGGATGCTGCAGACCTTATGATTACAGATTATTCTTCTCTTGGAATAGAATTTGTATTTTTAAATAAACCAGTAGTATATTTAACAAATGATATTGAAGAATATAAAAAAAATAGAGGTTTTACTTTTGGAAACATAGATTTTTGGATGCCTGGATATCAGGTGAAAAATATTAATCAATTAAAAGATGGAATTACTGATAGCTTTAGTGAAAACTTTAAATATAAAGAGGAATTTAAAAAGAAAAAAGAACTTTGGTTTTCTAATTTAAAAGATGGTGGATGTGATAAAATCTGTGATTACTTTTTTGATGGTTATCTTTTAAAAGAAAAATTAAAAGGTAAAGGGATAGGTGTAGTAGGAACTTTAAAAGCAAGAGTAGATGAGCTAAGTAAAATTTTAGATGAAAAAAATGAAGTTATTGCTCAAAGAGAAGCAAGAATTAAAGAATTAGATGATTTTATAGCTCAAATTATTAACTCAAAAGGATGGAAATTCTTAGAAGGAATAAGAAAAATAGGAAAACCTTTTAAAAAATAAAGTTACACAAATATTAAAAATATTATGTAAAATATAACAAATAAAGTCAAGTATATTGACTTTATTTTTTTAATAAGCTATAATTTAATTATAAGATGTTATAGGGGGTTGTTTATATGACAGTGGAGGAAATAAAGCAAAAATTTGATCAAATAGAGAAAAATTTAGATGATGTGTGTGATGAGATAGAAAGAGATGCTCATTTGGATTTTATAGAATCTTTGAAACAATATGTTAACAAATATTAGAAAAGGGGGAGATAATATATGCCAGATAATAGTACTGTAGATAATTTAAGAAAAAATGTAGACGATGCACAAAACATTCCACAAAATAGTATTAATAACTATATTGAAAATGTTTTACCTAAAGAAATTAGCTCTAAGAGAGCTGAGATTTTATCTAATTTTAAAGATGATGATGGAAAAACTATTTTAGAAAATAATCTTACACAAGAGCAAAAAAATGAACTTGAAGAAAAATTAAAACCAGAAATAGAACAGTTATATAAAGAAGGAAGAGATTTTGTACACGAAAAAACAACAGATAGGCTAAATAAATTAAATGAATGTAAAAAAGAAATTGATGAATTAAAAGAATCTTTGACAAAAGAAATTACTGATTTGGAAGCACAACTTGCAACTTTAGATCCAAAATCTAAAGAATATGAAGATTTAAACAAAGAAATAAATGAAAAGCAAGGACAATTGGATAGAGTAGAAGGACTAATTGGAAAATATAAAGCTGGATTTAGTACACAACAAGCAGTGCTTGATCAAGGTTTATTAGGATTGCAAAAAAATTTTAATCAATATCCATATATAAATGTTGAAAAAGATAAATCTGCCCAAGAAATGCTTGGAGATAGACAATTAGGTAGTGCTTTAAAAGAAGAAGTTAAGAAAGATGAGGAAAGACTATCTGAGATAGATAAAATGAAAGAAGAGCTTTCAAAACTTGATCCTAATTCAAAAGAATATAAGGAATTAGAAGAAAAAATTGCTAAAAAAGAAGGGCAAATTAATAATATCAATAATAGGTTAAAAAGAAATAAGGATCTATTAAATTATGCACCTGAGGAAATAAAGAGAGAAGAGCCAGAACAAGTTCAAGAGCAGGAACAACAAGAACAACAAGTAAATAATGCTCAGCCAAAGGTAGGTGCTATTCCACCAGATTTAGCCGCAAAACTTGCACAACAAATGGGAGGAGGAAGAGTACCAGTTGAAAATCCTACTCTTGAAGAGGACAATGCTATGACTAAAGAACCAAATTATCTTGAAGCCTTGGGGTATGATTCTGAAAAAGCTATGGATTATGATTATGCATGTTTAGTTTTAAGTAACTTTGCAGAAGATGGTAAATTTTCAGATTATGCAAGAGTTGATATGCTTAACAATCCAGAAGTGAAAAGATTACTCGAAAATTCTTTAAAAGTTGCTGGAAGTAATTTGAATCCTCTAAAGTCTAGAAAGTTTAACGCAACTAGAGATAAGATATTAGGACTTGCAAATGGACAAATGAAGATTATGGCATTACAGGCAATGGGAAAAGATATAGATTTTGATAATATTAAAAAGCAATTTAATGATTTAAATAAAGAATATAATGATCAAAGAAAACAGTTAGAAGAAAAATTAAATGGAGAAATAACTGATGATAAAAAGTTAGAAATAGAAAATCAACTTAATGATTTAGATGAAAGATATAAACAAGTAAAAAATGTATCTGATTTTTCTAAATCAACTAACAATATAAAAACATTAAGAACAAGATTTATTAGTTTTAAAGATGCTTTATTCAAGAAAGAGTCATACAAACAATTAAAAGAGGGTGTTAATAGCTTTATGTTTGAGGATAAGGATGATACAGCTAAAAAATCATGGGAAGGTCAAACATATTCTGAAAATGAAAGAAATAAAAATGCTATAAAGAGAGAAGAGAGAGAGCAAGGAAAAGAAGAAATAAAGATAGAGAAAGACGATTTAAATAGAGATTAATTTAAAAGTACATACTAAAAAGTATGTACTTTTTATATTCTTTTATGATACAATAAATAATGTAGAAGAAGTGAGGTATGAAAATGAGTAAAACAATAATTATAACAGGGGCTGCAAAAGGTATTGGAAGAGCTATAGCAAAAGATTTTGCATATAGTGGATATAATGTTTGTGTAAATTATAATACTTCAGAAAAAGAGGCAAAAGAACTTTGTGAAGAGCTAGCAAAAGCAGGATGTAGTGTAATAATATATAAAGCTGATATAACCAAAAGGGAAGAGGTAGATAAGATGGTAGACTATGTTATTGGTACTTTTGGAAATATAGATGTGCTAGTAAATAATGCTGGGATAAGTGAATATAAATTATTTGTAGATATTTCTCAGCAAGAACTTGAGAGAATGTTAAATGTAAATATTTTAGGTACATTTAATATGACTCAATCTGTTTTAAAGAAATCTATGCTACCAAGAAAAGATGGAACAATTATAAATATATCATCTATTTGGGGAATGGTAGGTGCATCTTTAGAAGTTGCATATTCTACTTCAAAAGCAGCAATTATTGGAATGAGTAAAGCTTTAGCAAAAGAACTTGCTCCATCAAATATTACAGTAAATGTTGTTGCACCTGGAGCAATTTCTACAGATATGTTAAGTACACTTTCTGATGAAGATATGAAGGTATTAAAAGATGAGATACCACTTGGAAAGATCGGTGCTGTTGAAGATGTAGCTGCGTCTGTTAAATTTTTAGCATCATATGAAGCGAGATATATAACAGGGCAAGTGATCAGTCCAAATGGTGGACTAGTAATATAAAAAGAGCAATTAATTGCTCTTTTTTAATTTTGTTTATTTAAGTTTTCATATTCTTTTAATTTGATTTTATATTCTAGAACTTGTGTAAGATATCTATAATACATATATTGTTGTTCGTAATACATCATAGGATTTGGCATTTGATCCATAGTAGGGTCAATATTTTGTTGATTTGCAGTATTTTGTTGCATAGTATTAAAATTATATGGATCAAAAAAAGGTTGATTTTTATCCATTTTATCACCTCCTTAATATTTTTATGAATAAAAAATATATAATTGTATATAATATTAGTGTAGACTTAAAGTTTACCCCCCTTCTTTAATTTATATATAGTAACTTGAAAATCTTTATTTTCGAGTTACTTTTTTTAATGCAAATATAAATGTAAAAAGAAGAGATACACTAATAACAAAGTATGAAGCTGTATTAAATTTTATTATATTTATGTATTGAATATTTTGTATATTATTAAAACTCATTAAAAAATATGTTATAACACTAGAAATTATCCCCTGTACTAATTTATTTTTTACAATATACCACAATTTAATCTTAGCTTTATAAATACAGGAATATACCTGAAAAATAATAGAAAAGCCACTAAAAGATAGCATGAATGATATTAGAGAAATTGTAAATGGAAAGTTAAAATTAGTATTTAAGTAAATGAGCCTTGTTCCATTAGTTATTTCAAAAAGACCAGATAAAGAATATATAATATCTTTTGAAACATTTAACTTAATTAGTATAATTTCTATAATTGAAAAGCATAAATTAAATATTATTATAAAAGCAAGTATGTTTCCTAAAGTTATAAAAGTAGATTTTATTGACATATCTAATATTTCGAATGAACTCTTATGTAAATTTTTGTCTTCTTTTTTCGGAAAAATATTTGAATTTTCAATATTTTCGTGTATAATATCATTATGTGTAAAATTAAATATACATATTATTATAGCAGCAAGGTAGTGACTTATTAAAAGTATTAAACCAATATATATATTGTCTAAAATACATATTCCGATTGTAGAAAGTATAAATATTGGATTACAATTATTTGCAAAAGACATTAGAAAAGTTGCTTGTTTTTTTGTTATTTTACCTTCTGAATATAGACTATATGTTGCTTTAGCACCCATAGGATAACCACAGAAAAATCCTATTATACTAACGTATATTAAGTTTCCGTATTTTTTAAAATATTTTGTTATAGATTTTGAAATGCCGCTTAAAATTAATATATTAGTAAATAGTATAAAAGGAAATAGAGAAGGCATTACTGAATCAAGGAAAATTCCAATTGTATTTCTTATTGATATGTAATTACTTTTTTGAAAAGTAAATATACAAAATAGACAAGCAAATAATATGAATATTTTTAATAACTTAGTATTGATTTTAATCATAATAAATTTTATGAAAAAGGAGAAAATAATATGCGTTATAGTAAAGAATTAAAGGAATATGAATTACTTGATATGGCAAATGGAGAAAAACTAGAAAAGTGGGGAAAATATATATTAATTAGACCTGATCCACAGATAGTTTGGCCAGATAAGAAAAATCCTAAGCTTTGGGAAAAAGCACATGCAAGATATATACGTAGTTCGAGTGGTGGAGGACATTGGGAAAAACTAAAGAAAATGGATGATAGCTGGAATATAAAATATAAAGACCTTACTTTTAATTTAAAGCCTATGGGATTTAAACATACTGGATTATTTCCTGAGCAATCCGTAAATTGGGACTATATTATAGACAACATATCAAAAGAAGTAAAAAAAGGAAGAGAAGTTAAGGTGTTAAATTTATTTGCATATACAGGTGGTGCAACAGTAGCTTCTGCATATGCTGGTGCTAGTGTATGTCATGTTGATTCTTCACAAGGAATGACTAATTGGGCAAAAGAAAATTTGGCATCAAGTGGTTTAAAAGATAAACCTGTAAGATTTTTAGTAGATGATGTGCTAAAATTTGTAAAAAGAGAGATAAGACGAGGTAATAAATATGATTGTATAATAATGGATCCACCTTCATATGGAAGAGGAAAAAATGGCGAGGTATGGAGTATTGAAAAAAATATTTATGAATTAATTGAACTTTGTGGAAAAATTCTATCTAATAATGCAATGTTTATGGTAATAAATACATATACAGGTGGACTTTCTGGTACTGTTATTTCTAATGTTTTAAACCATGCAATTAAAGATAGAAAATTAAATGTTTCATTTGATGAAATTGGTTTAAGACAAAAAGATACTAAAGAATTTTTACCATGTGGAATTACTACAATATGTGAATTTAATAAGTAAATTATGTATAATTATATATTTACAAATTAGAAAAAATATTATATAATATATGTTATAGTTTTAAAGGGGGAAATAAAATGTTATCAAAGCCAAACGTAAAAGAGATAGTTCCAAAAGTAGGAAATAGATATCAATCTGTTTTAGCTATTGCAAAAAGAGCAAGAAAAATTGAGCAAGAAAGACTAGAAAAATTTAATCAAAACAAAGATAGAATAAAAGAAGGAAAAGAAGATTATTCAGAGTACGTATTTGATGCTGTTGATAGAGCTTCAAAGGAAATTGCAGATGGCAAAATATATATAAAAATTGATGGAAAATATGCAGTAACACCAGAGGTAGAATTAGAAAAGGAAATTAGGGAAGCACAAGAAGCAAATAAGGAGTAAGTTTTATGAATATACATATTATAACTATGGCAGGAGATATAGCAAGTGGTAAAGGAACTGTTACGTCTCTTTTAAAACAAGAGTTGGGATATGAAGTTTATAAAAACGGAGAATATGTTAGGAAGCTTGCAAAAGAAATGAATATGTCAATTGTTGAGTTTCAGGAGTATTTAAATGCTCATGAGGAAATAGATAGACAAGTAGAAAAAAGTGCTTCAATTTATGCAGAGGAAAATGATAATTTAATAATAGATGCTAGACTTGGATTTTATGCTGTACCTCATTCTTTTAAAGTATATTTAAAAGTAGATCTTAAAGAGGCTGCAACTCGTGCATATAATGATTCTTTAAGAAAAGATACAGAAAAGTATGAGTCTATTGAAAAAGCAATGAAAGATATTAAATACAGATATGAGCAAGAAAATATGAGATATCTTAAAACGTATAATGTTAAGCGTGATGATATGTCAAACTATGATTTGGTAATTGATACGACTAGTAAATCACCAGAAGAGGTTACAAAAATTATATTAAAAGAATATAGGAAATGGTTAAAAGATAAAGAAAAATGATATTTAAGCAAAATGCTTAAATATCATTTTTTAAACGTTTGTTCATTTTTCTTGACACTTAAAATTTAGTAATATATAATATTTAATGAGGTGTGATATGATAGCAAAAATATTGATAAATACATCAGTAAATTCATTAAATAAAGTTTATGACTATATAGTTCCAAATAACCTTATATCACAAGTAGAAATAGGAAAGAGAGTACAAGTAAGTTTTGGTAGAGGAAAGAATTTAGAAGAAGGAATTATTGTAAAACTTGAAGAGGATTATGAACCACAAAAATATAAATTAAAAGAAATTAGTGAGATATTAGATGATGTATCATATATAGATGAGAAAAGATTAAAACTTGCCAAATACATTGCATATGTGTATTTTTGTAATGTATATGATGCTTTAAAGCTTATGTTGCCACCAGGTACAAAATCTAAAAATAGTAGTAAGAGTTTAGATACTAAAAAAGATAGAAAAGTTATTTTAATTAAGTCTGCAGATGAAATAATGCAAGATATTGAAAGCAATGTGATTAAAAGTGCAAAACAAATACAGTTATTATCTTTTTTGATGTATACAGATAATGTATTAATAAGTGATATTATAGAAGGACTTTCAATATCAAGAAGTGTTATAAATACTGCAAAGAAAAATGGATATATAGATATAATAGAAGTTGAAAAAGAAAATGATTTTTTAAAAGATTTAGATGTTAAAAAAACAACTGCTTTAATACCAACTGAAGAGCAAAAATACGTAATAGATGGTATTAGTAAATATATTTATGATGAGGAATATAAACAGTGTTTGATACATGGTGTAACTGGAAGCGGAAAAACAGAAGTATATTTACAATTAATTGAAAGAGTATTAGATCAAGGTAGAAAAGCAATTGTACTAGTACCAGAAATATCACTAACTTACCAAACAGTTGAAAGATTTGTATCAAGATTTGGTAATAATATAGCAATACTTCATAGTAAAATGACAATAGCCAAAAGAAAAGAAGAATATAAAAGGATAAAAATGGGAAAAGTAAATATAGTAATTGGAGCAAGGTCTGCAGTATTTGCACCAATAGACAGTATTGGTTTAATTATAATAGATGAAGAGCATGATTCTAGTTATTATTCTCAAACTAAGCCTAAATACTCTACTAAGGATATTGCTGCATATATTTGCAAAGAAGCTAACGCTGTATTAGTTCTTGGAAGTGCAACACCAGAAATTAGTACATATAATAAAGCTATAAATGGAAGTGTTGAACTTTTTGAAATGAAAAAAAGAGCAGCAAATGCTAAATTACCAGATATAGAGATAGTAAATTTAAGAGATGATAGGATAATGGGAAACACTTCAAATATATCATTAAAATTAAAAGCTGCAATTGAAGAAAATATAAAAAGCAAAGAACAAACAATGCTTTTTTTAAATAAAAGAGGATATAACTCATATTTAACTTGTAAGAAGTGTGGGTATGTATTTAATTGTCCAAATTGTGATGTTGCTATGACTTATCATAAAAGTAACAATCTACTTTTGTGTCATTATTGTTCTCATGTTGAAAGAAAATTTGATATATGTCCAAAATGTGGATCTGATGAAATTTCAAGTTATAATCTAGGTACAGAAAAATTAGAAGAAGAGCTAAAGGAAATGTTTCCAACAATTTCTGTACTTAGAATGGATGCAGATACAACAGTTGCAAGAGATTCACAGCAAAAAATTCTTGATGAATTTAAAAATAATAATGTAGATGTTCTGATTGGAACCCAAATGATAAGTAAGGGTCATGATATGCCAAATGTTACTCTTGTTGGAATAATTGGAACAGATGCTCTTCTTGCAATGAATGATTTTTCAGCATCAGAAAGAGCGTTTTCAAATATTTTTCAGGTTTCTGGAAGAGCAGGAAGAAGTACAAAGAGAGGAAGAGTCTTAATTCAAACAAGTGATACTGAAAATTATATAATAAAAGCTGTTGAAAATAATAGCTATGCAGACTTTTTTGAAAAGGAAATAGAATATAGGAAGACTTTTGGCTATCCGCCATTTATAGATATTTTATTATTTGAAGTAAGTGGTCCTAATTTGCAAGATGTAAAAATTGATGCAGAAAAATTATATAATATCTTAAATTATGATAATCAAAATGAATATAGAGTATTTTCACCAAAATCTCCATATATTCAAAAATTAAATAATAGATTTAGAGTAAATGTAATGATAAAAGCCAAACTTAATACTAAAATATATAGTAAAGTCTATGCTAAGATAAAAATATATAATACAAAAAAGAAAAGTGGAACTTTACTTTCTGTTACTAAAAATCCTTCATTTATTTAAAATACTTGCAGAAAGTTTAAAAATATAATATTATTATAAAATGAGAGGTTGATGTATAATGAATATTACTTTTTATGGTGCAGCAGAGACTGTTACTGGTTCATGTCATATGGTTGAAGTAGCAGGACATAAATTCTTAATAGATTGTGGTTTATTTCAAGGAAGCTTAACAGAACAGATGCTTAATTATGAAGACTTTCCTTTTAATATACAAGATGTTGAATTTGTAATTTTAACACATGCTCATATTGATCATAGTGGTAGAATTCCAAAATTATATAAAGATGGATATAAAAATCCAATTTATTGTACAAATGCTACAAGAGAACTATGTAAAATAATGCTTGCAGATAGTGGTCATATCCAAGAAAAGGAAATTGAATGGGTAAATAGAAAAAGAATGCGTGCTGGAAAGCTTCCAAATGATCCTATATATACACAACAAGATGGTGTTGATAGTATTGAGCTATTTAAGGGAATAGAATATAACACAAGAATAAAAATTAATGATAATATTTCTTTTGAACTTAAAGATGCAGGTCATATGTTAGGTTCAGCTATTGTAGAATTATATTTAAAGGAAGATGAAGTTGAAAAAAAAGTAGTCTTTACAGGAGATCTTGGAAATTTAAATTTACCGATTATTAATGATCCTGTAAATATTGATAGTGCAGATGTTCTTATTACAGAATCAACATATGGTGATAGACTTCATAGTAGCATCTCAGATCAGACATCTAAATTCATTCAAATTTTATTAGATACAATAAGAAGAGGCGGAAATGTAATTATTCCATCATTTGCTGTGGGTAGAACGCAAGAAATTCTTTATGAAATAAATAAAAGTATGACAGACAAAGAAATAGGGGAAGAATTATCAAAAATTCCTATATATGTTGATAGTCCTCTTGCAGTAAATGCAACTCATATTTTTGAAGAGCAATATAAGTATTATGATGAAGAAGCATTTGCATTCCTTTTAAATGGTGATAATCCAATAACTTTTGATAATTTACATTTTGTAGAGACAAGTGAAGAATCACAGGCACTAAATACTGACATGACACCTAAGGTTATAATATCTGCAAGTGGTATGTGTGAAGTAGGAAGAATAAAACATCATTTAAAGCATAATTTATATAGACCAGAATGTACTATTCTTTTTGTAGGTTATCAAGCAGAAGGAACATTAGGAAGAAAAATCTTAAATGGAGATAAGCTGGTTAAGATATTTGGAGAGGAAATAGCCGTTAACGCTGAAATTAAGGTTTTGGATGCTTTTTCTGGTCATGCAGATAGAGATGGAATTTTAAATTGGATTGGAGCAATGAATAAAAAGCCTGAACAGATATTTATTGTACATGGAGAAAAGGATGCACAAGAAGTATTAGAAGAATATATTGAACAGGGATTTAAAATAAATTGTACAATACCTGCATATGAAGAACAGTTTGATATGAATGGAACTTTACTTTCAGATGGTAGAAATTCATATAAAGCTACAAGATACAATATACTTGAACTTATGACTTCATTAAAAGAAGAAATTGATACGATGACTAATAATGTAAAAAGGAATCTAAAGAGTGATGTAGATACTGAATATTTGCAAACAATTGTCAACAAATTAAGAGAAGTACAAACTTCTATAGATAGTGTAAATAAGGAGACGTAATTAAATATATTAAACTAACATTTATATAAATAAATGTTAGTTATTTTTTTTTTATATTTATCATATAATTGTAGTGGTGAAATCATGAAAAATAATTTAAAGATCTTTAGTATAACTTTCGATACTAAAGTAAAAATTTTAATTATAATTTGTGTAATTATAGCTATTACAATAATTTCTTATTCTTTTTTTTATATTTGTGTAAGTAGCAATAAATCTCAGCCAAAAGAAATTCAAAGCATTGAAAATATGTTAGATGTTATAGCTTATGAAGCAAAATATAGTATAGTTGTAAATAGTAATAAAACAACAAATACATACATGATTTGTGAAGACGTAGATTTTGAAAATAATATATATAATATTACAGTTAATAATGATTTAAATATTAGTATAACTTCAGATAGTACTAAGTTACAAAAAAATGATATGCAGTATGAGTATATATCTCAAGAAATTAGTTTTAAAAATCCTATAGCTTTTTCTAGTATAATTAATTGTATTAAAAAAATTTCATCTGATCAAATAAAAGGAAAGATAACAAGAGTTGAACAAAATGATAGATATATTTATGAAATTACAACTGAAGAAGAATATATAGAAAAGGTAAAAAAGATTGAAATATGTGTATTAAAAGAAAATTGTAAAATTTTTGAAATAAAATTGTATAATTTAGATGAAAAAGAACTATATTCAATAGATTTTGAGTCTTTTAACGTCAAAAAATAACATTTAAACTATTTACTAAATATACATAATAGTGTATAATAAAGGAGGTAAAATATTTTTGAATATAAAAATGGGAGACATATTTTACGCTATTCTAACTCCTACTATTGGTAGTGAACAAGACGGTATAAGGCCTGTTCTTGTGGTACAAAACAATAAAGGAAATAGATATAGTCCCACAACTATAGTTATACCTATTACTTCTAGTTTATCAAAAAGAGAATTGCCAACACATATATCACTAGATAATACAAAGGGTTTAGAAAAAAAATCTATGGCTTTAATAGAACAGATAAGAACATTAGATAAATCTAGACTTCTTACTAAAATAACTAGGGCAGATAAAATAGACTTAGAAAAGGTAAAAGAGGCAATAAAGAAAAATTTAAATATTAGAGGAATAGATATATTTTAAGTTGATTTTTAAATATTCGGGAGGATAAAATGGAGAAAAATAATAAACCTTTAAATGTTAGACTTAGAGGAGATTTAAAAGCAAGTTCTTCAAGTAGTGACATAAAAAAAGTAAGAAAAAAAGGTGGAAATAATAACTCTAAGAATAAGGAACCTAATAATAAGAAAAAAAACAAGAAATTAGGATGGAAAATATTTAGAGTAGTTCTTTTAGTAGGACTTGCTTTATGTATAGTTGGTGCAGGTGTAGTACTAGGAGTAATTTCTGGAATAATAGATGATACAGATAGTATAAGTTTGGAAGAGCTAGAATTATTACCACAAACATCTTTTGTTTATGATATGAATGGTAATGAACTAGCTTCACTATATGATAGTCAAAATAGAATTATGGTATCATATGAAGATATACCAGAAGATACTGTTAATGCTGTTGTTGCAATAGAAGATGAAAGATTTTTCTCTCATCATGGTATTGATATAAAAAGAACATTAGGAGCAATAGTAACATATCTTGCAAATGGTGGAGAATCTTCATATGGTGGTAGTACATTAACACAGCAATTAGTAAAAAATATTACAGATGATGATGAAGTAGCTTGGCAAAGAAAAATAAGAGAATGGTATAGAGCAATATCTCTTGAAACTAAATTAGATAAGAGCCAGATTTTTGAATCGTATGTAAATACTATATACTATGGTGATGGAGCTTATGGCATTGAAGTTGCTTCAAATCACTTCTTTGGAAAATCTGTAAGCGAATTAAATCTTGCAGAGTCAGCTGCAATCGCTGCTATGATACAGTCACCAGAGGTTACAAACGCCTATAGAAGTGATGAAGCAAAACAAAAATTACTAGATAGAAAAGATGTTGTTTTAGATAAAATGCTAGAGCTTGGTATGATTAGTCAAGAGGAGCATGATGAAGCTAAAGAATATGAACTTGAGTTTAAAGTAAAAGAAGTGGATTATGGCGGAACACAATCATACTTTGTTGATGCTGTTGTAGAAGCTGTAATTGATGACTTAATGGAACAAAAGAATGTATCTAGAGGTATAGCTTTAAAAATGATCTATACTGATGGATATAAAATAAATGCAACTCAAGATCCAAGTGTTCAATCTTCAATAGATAATGCTTTTACTGATACAAGTATTTTTTATGATGATATTCAAGGCTCTATGGTTGTAATTGACCATGAGACAGGAGAAGTTAGGGGATTAATTGGTGGAGCTGGTGAAAAAGAAGGAGCTTTAACTTTAAATAGAGCAACACAAACATATAGACAACCAGGTTCTTGTATGAAGCCTTTTGGTGCGTATGGACCAGCTTTTGAAAGAGGCTTATTATCTCCTGGTTCTGGACTTGATGATACTCAAATGACAATGGGAAATTGGACACCAGTAAACTGGTATGGTTCATATAATGGATATGTAACAGTAAGAGAAGCAATACTTGATTCAAAAAATATTCCTGCTGTTAGAGCAAATCTATTAGTTAATGATGAAGATTACTGTTGGAACTTTGCATATAACTGTGGACTTCATTCATTAACAGAAACAGATAAAACTGCTGCATCTTTGGCACTTGGTGGAGTATATCAAGGATTTACTACACTAGAAGTTGCTAGTGCTTATGCTACAATAGCAAATGAGGGATATTATATTGAACCAAAACTATATACAACAGTTGTTGACAGAAATGGTGAAATAGTACTAGACAATACAACAACAGAACCAAAACAAGCAATGTCAGATTCAACTGCATTTATGCTACAAAGTTGTTTAATTAGTGTTACAGAAGATCCAGGTGGAACTGCATATGGTGCAGTTAGAACTAATGGTGGAGCAATACAAACAGCTGGTAAAACTGGTAATACAGATGACGATAAGGATAGATGGTTTTGTGGATTTACACCATATTACACAATAGCATGTTGGACTGGATATGATCAATCAAGAACTATTGGTAGAGGATATCCATATGACGCAACTAAGTTATTTAATACAGTAATGAATGCTATTTGTGCAGATAAGCCAGCTGCAACTTTAATGGAACAGCCTTCATCAGTTACCAAGGCAGAACTTTGTAGAGATTCAGGAAAAGTTGCAACAGATGCTTGTAAAGCAGATCCAAGAGGCTCAAGAGTACTTAGTGATTATGTAGCAGTTGATTCAATTCCTACAGATACATGTACTGTACATGAGTTTGTTAATATTTGCAATGTTACAGGAAAAGTTGCATCATCTGCATGTAAGAGTACAACAAGAAGGTCTTGTATAACTAGAGATTATCAACCTTCACAAGGAGTATTTTCAGCAGACTGGGCATATATGAAACCAAGTGAAGTATGTAATGGAAGACATTCAGGTTCAGGCTCAGGAGGAATAATTATATATAGAAATGGTGTAGCACAATAAAGATTAGTAGCAGTATTATAAAAATTATGTAAATAATACTGCTACTTTTTCCTTATTTATCAATTTATGTGAACTTTTAGTGAAAAAACTATATATAAGTTGCAAAAAAATATATTATTTGGTAGAATATAAAATGTATAAGTCAAAATATTTAGATATTTGATATTGAAAAGAGAGGGAAAGAGATGAAGAAATTCTTAAAAAAACTTGGTAAGGTATTGGGAGTTTTAGTTTTTGAATTAGTATATATTTTAGGTCTAGGTATTTATTTAATTTATTATACTGAGATGTTTACAACAACAAGAGATATGATTGTAACAACATCTATGACAACAATGACACATCAATATTTTGCTACTTGGTTTTTATCTGATGAAAAGATCAATGAAATTCTTGAAGCAAATAGAAGGATAAATCAAACTGAAGAGCAAAGTCTTGAAGATGTAGATACAACTGAATCTAAAAATCAAAAAGGAACAGAAGGTATTGAAGTAGTAGATGTTAGTACTGATACTTTTAAAGCGTACTTAATGATTATAGATGATCCTTCACGTGTTGATTTGGTTGTTGGACCAAATGTTCCAACTGTTGGTTCTACAACATCTCAAATTGTAGAAGCATATGATGCTGTTGGAGGAATTAATGCCGGAGGACTTGCAAATGATACATACGGAACAGGAGCAATGCCTACAGGTCTTTTAATGGTAGCTGGTGAATATTTTGACAATGAGTTTGATTATGGTCAAAGTGTAAGTATGTGTGGATTTACACAGGATAATAAACTATATGTTTCTGATAATATTACAAAGTCTGAAATAGATCAATTAAATTTGAGATGTGCTATTTCATTTGGACCAGTTTTGATAGTAAATGGACAGCCAAGAATAAGTAGTGGTACAGGTTGGGGAGTTAATCCTCGTACATGTATAGGTCAAAGACAAGATGGAACAGTACTATTCTTAGTTATTGATGGAAGACAAACAGATACTTTAGGAGCAACACTAAAAAATGCTCAGGATATATTATTAAATTATGGAGCATATAATGCATTTAACTTAGATGGAGGAGCATCTACTACAATGGTATTTGACGGAGCACTTGTAAATAGTCCAAGTGATTTTGCTGGTGAACGTTATGTTCCTACAGCTTTTATTGTTAAGTAATTATACATGGTTTAAAGGAGTAGAATGATGAAGAAATTTTTATTAAAATTATTTGTTTGCATACTGGTTGGAACTGTATTTACTTTTGGAACTTTAAAGTTTGTTGATGGCTATTTATATAAGGTGTCTCAATCAAGTTATGTAACAGCAGAAACTTATAGAACAAGCACAGAAACAGAGTTAAAAAGTGAAGATCTTCTAACTATACCAGAAAATGCTACACAATTACAATTTTCATATAATAATAAATATTATGCATATTTAGAAGACGGAAGTATTCATATAAATAATATAGAAGATGGTAGTGAGGCTTCAGTTGTTACAGAGGATTATCCAATTTGCTATTTTTATATGCAATATGATAAAAATTCACTTATGTATTTTGTTGAAAATACAAGTGGAGCATATACAACTTTAACAATGAAGACTTTCGAAATAAATACAGAGAAAGTAACTGAATATAATGATATTGATGTAACAAATTTTTCTAGAGTAAAAGATATTACAATGTCACCACTTTTAAGTGTTATCTATATAAATATAGAAACAAAATCTGGTATGACTACTAATAATACTGTATATAAAATAGATTTATTTAATTCAATGTCAAGAGTAAAAAGCGGTTCTGTACTAAGTACAATAAAAATGCTACAACATGTTGATAGATTATATTATGGTGATACTGATGGAGGAGTATATACATCAGGAGCAACAATTAATTATTTAGTTGGTTATGCTGATGTTGATCTTATTGGAATAAATGCAAATCTTGAGAGTTCTGATGATGACGAAAAACTATATCTTTTAGATACAACTAAAAATGATAAAGTTTATGTTGTAGAAAATTCTCAAATTATTGATACAATTTACTTAAGTGATACAGATATTGTTACAACATATAATGAATATGGAGATGTTTATATAATATATCCAACATATATTTTAAATATAACAGGAGAAAATCCATATAAGAGAGTTGCGAAATTATCTAAATATGTTACTTTCGAAGCGATAAAAGATGATGTGGTATATTTAAGAACATCAAATAATAAAATTGTAACAACACCATTGCTTGAAAATTAAAGGAGATTAAAATGATAGAGTTTATTGAAATACTTAAAGTTATTTTTTTAGGAATTGTTGAAGGTATTACTGAATGGTTACCAATCAGTAGTACTGGACATATGATTTTAGTTGATGAATTTATAAAATTGGCCGTATCAGAAGAATTTAAAGAATTTTTCTTAGTTGTAATACAACTTGGTGCAATTATGGCTGTAGTAGTATTATATTTTAAAAAATTGTTTCCATTTGAATTTAAAAAGGTGGATGGAAAAAATAAAATTACATCTAATAAAGATACATGGATTTTATGGGGAAAAGTTTTAATTGCTTGTGTTCCAGCAGGAATTATTGGATTGTTATTTGATGACCTTTTAGATCACTATTTATATAATGCTATAACAGTTTCTCTAATGCTAATAATTTATGGTATATTATTTATTATAGTAGAGCGTAGAAATAAGGGAAAAGAAGAGAGAGTGAAAGATTTAAAGTCTTTGACTATTAAAGATGCAATTATAATTGGTGCATTTCAAATACTTGCTTTAATACCAGGAACTTCAAGATCTGGTGCAACAATTCTTGGAGGAATACTTATAGGTATATCTAGAAGTGTTGCAGCCGAATTTACATTTTTCTTAGCAATTCCTGTTATGGTGGGGGCAAGTTTATATAAAATGTTAAAGTTTATAAAGCTTGGTGTTGCAATGGCAACATTTGAATGGGTAGTATTAGTTGTTGGACTTATAACAGCATTTGTTGTTTCAATTATTGCAATTAAATTCTTAATGAATTATATTAAGAAAAATGATTTCCAAGTATTTGGAGTATATAGAATTATACTAGGATTAATAGTATTAGCTTGTATGTTTACAGGTATATTAGCTTAGAGCAAGAAGACTAAATTTAGTTATACTAGTTATAACTAATTTAGTCTTTTATTATAAATTAGGAGTGAAATTATGAAAAATAAATTGATAAAGTTAGTTGTTTTTATATTTGTAACAATTATGTTTTTAGGTTTAAAGGATACCATATATGCTACAACTTCTTTTTCTACAGATAGAAAATCATTAAAAATATATGAGAAATTTGATATTTCTCAAATAATTCAAACAGATAATAAAGAAAATTTAAAATATGAGATATCAAATGATAATATTGCAGATATATCAGAAGATGGAATAATATTTACAAAAAGACTTGGAGAATTTAAAATTACTGTAATAGATGGGACAAGCCGAGATACATGTATGTTTTCATCAGGATATTATGTGGGAATTGATGTTTCTTCTTTTAATGGCAATGTTGAATGGGATAAGGTAAAAGAACAAGGAATAGATTTTGCTATGATTAGATCAACTATTGGTTGGTATGATGAGGTGGCAGATAAAGATGAAGAATATGACTTTCAATTTGATAAGCAATTTTTAAATAACATAAAGGGAGCAAGTGAGAGCAATCTATCATTTGGTATATATCATTTTTGCCTGGCAAAAACACCAGAAGAAGCCAAATTAGAAGCTGAATATGTTTTGACTGCTATTAATGAGTATGGAAAAGATTACAAAGATAACATGACCTTACCAATTGCATATGATATAGAAGGAGCAGAACTTGAAAAATTAGGAATGAAGAAGGTTACAGAAATTGCAATCGCTTTTTGTACTGAAATATATAATGCTGGTTATACGCCAATTATTTATTCAAATAGAAATTTTTATATGAATTATTTAGATTTAGAAAAACTTAATGCACTAGCATATAATTATTGGTATGCATTGCCAAAAGATAATCCTGATTTTAGCGAAAAGATAACAATAGCAGATACTAATACATCACCTTTTATTTGGCAATATACATTTGATGGATCAGTAGATGGTGCTAATAACGATCAAGGAAATGTTGACATGGACGTAATGTATATGAGTGATAGAGTAAAGGTCGAAATCTTAGATAACGGACAAGTTATTGATACTATTGGGGCAGATAAAGGTGGAAATATAGATTATATTCCAGAATATAATAAAGATGGATATACATATAATGGAATAGTAGATGACTCTGGTAATATAATTGATGACAGCTATGTATTTAATAATGATTCAAAAGTTAATGTAAGCTTTAGTAAAATAAAAATAACTAGTATTGTTTTAAATAATGCTAATTTAGATTTTAGTAATGACAGTGTAAAATTGTTAGAAATAAAAAGCTTTGAACCACAAACAGCAATATTAGATGGTGAAGAATTTATTTATACATCTGATAATATAAATGTTGCAACTGTAGATAGTAATGGAGTGGTTAAACCAATTAGTAATGGAAAATGTACTATTACATGCTCACTTAAATCTTATCCTGCGGTAAAAACTACTTGTAGTGTAAATGTTCATTTTGGAATTATAATGGGGGATTTAGATAGAGATGGAGCTGTAAATGCCAATGATGCAGCAGTAGCATTAGATATATATAAGTATGGTAATGCTACAGATGAAGATATGCAAATTGGTGATATGAATAATGACGGAGTAATAAATGCAAATGACGCTGCTCTTATACTTGATGTATATAAATATGGTAAATAATTTATTGTAATAAAGTATAATTTTTTAAAATTATACTTTATTATTTTTTAGCTTTCATATATAATCAAAATATAGGAGAGTTTATATGATAATATATGATGATGTAAAAAAGAATATAAAAATAACTATTTATTCTAAGCATAAAAATATATTAAAAAAAATAGTAGATGAGGTAGAAAAAAATAACTTTAAGGTAGAAGAATATGATAGCATAGATAAGTTATTAGTAGATTTGGGTAAAAGAAAAATAAAAATACTTGTATTTTTATTTGATGAAATTAGTGAAGTAAATGATATAGATGAATATAAAGAGAATATTAAAATTATTATATTTAATAATTCTAATATAAATCTTGAAGCTTTAATGACTGAAATAGTGTATATGATAAAAATTATAGAGAATGAGCAGAAGATAGATTTTCAAAAATATAAGTTAGAAATTGTTGGAAATTTAGTTGAAAGTATATCTCATAAGATTCAGTCAAATTTATTAGTTTTAGGTGCAAGTCAAGATGTGATAAAGTTACTTAGTGATGACTTAAAAGAAGACAAGCAAAAAAGAGAAATATTAGATAGCTTATATGGAAAAAATACTATTGCTCTTGAAAACTCAAATATGCTTTTGCAACTAATATCTAACGCTACAACTCTTTCTAACGAATCAATAATGCATTGTAGTGAGATAAAGCAAATAATTAATGAGATATTGGACGAGTATTTAAAAGTAAATGATGTAAAATTTGAAATTGACGAAAAAATAAAGATTGGATCTTATATATGTGGTCCTTTAAATGATGTTATTTTTGTTATATGTAGATTAATAAAGTTATTAATTGATGAAAAACAAAAAAATATTAAATTATTAATTTATGAAGATGAATTAAATTGGTATTTTACAATAGAAATGTTTGAAAAAATACTTGATAAGCAATTTGTTGAAAAGATTAGAAGGTTTATTGTATATATAAAAAATGTAAAGCCTAAAGTTACTGAAAAGCAAATTAGCTTGATTATAAGAAAGATAAAGTAAACTATAAAGCAAAATTTAGCTTTATAGTTTATTTTTTACACAGAACATTACATAATATTTACAAAAGTATTAAAAAAAGATTGCATAACTTGATTTGATGTGCTATAATTATTATGTATCGAAATTGAATATGGCAAAAGCAAATTTGCAAATGCATTTATTCTAATGATTATGAGGAGGAAAGTTTACGTAAATTCATGCAAATTGAATGCCTGTTTTCTGTTTCGTTCATAAAAAAATTTTTTAGAAAGGATGATAGGTATGGGAAAAAATAATGAAATTTTCTCTACTAGATCTGTTTATGCATCTTGTGCAGTATCATCAATTATTGTGATAGCTCTTTGGGCAATTACACATAATTGGATTGTGCTAATAGCAGCAGTGATTGCAATTCCTTATCTTGTAACGAGATTGTTTCACAAAGAAGTGAACAAAAGAGCGAAAGTTCCTATCGTTATAATGATAATATTAGCAATCTTGTTATCTTTTTTGTTCTTAAGATATAAGGACGAAGAACCATCACCAGTTGAACAACCAACAGTTATTGTGGATGAGCAACTTGAAGAAGATGAGCAGACACAAGAAGAAACAGATCCAAATGCTGAGCAGCAAGAAAGCTCAAATTCAAATTCTGGTAGCGGAGGCTATCGTGGCGGAGCAAATTTTGATTCATCAGAAAGATTACCGGCTAACTATTCTAATGTTGGAGGAAGTTCTGATGGATCAGGTTTAAATGGTGGAAAAGTAATACACTCTAATGGAAATAGCAATCATATTCAAAGTTCAATGGATAGTCAAAAGGAATTAGAAGAGCAAATCCAACAAGAGGTCGATAGCGGTAAAGACAAAGTTGATCTTGAGAATGGAATCACTGGTGTTGTAGATAATAGACCACAAGAAGAAAAACCAAATGATGCTCCACAAGTCGACATTGACAAAGACAATGCTCAAGATATAACCAATGAAGGTGAATCTAATACTCCACCAGAACAATTACCTGATGATGAACAACTTAAGGAGGATGCAGAGATACCTGATGATAGTGAGCTTGACGATATGTTTGACCAAACAAAACCAACTGAAGATGAGGGAGAAAATAATTCTGACAATACAGAAACTCCTGAAGATAATGTTGGTGACAAAGAGGATGTAAATACTCCAGAACAACCAGATGAAGATGTTGGCAATAAAGAGGAAGAGGAAACTCCTATAGAAAATCCTGACGAGGATAATAATAAGGAGGAACAAACAACTGAGCCAACTGAAGATAACGATTCAGAAGAAAATGAGGAGACAACTCCTACTGAACCTGTAAAAACTCCAGTTTCAATAACTGCTCTTGATGGGAGCGAAGCAATAGCTGGAGATACCGTTCAATTTAAAGTAACTGGTAATGTTAAGACTGTAGAAGGTCTGGACGGTTTAGATTATAGCCTTGCAAACGGTTATTTAACTGTTAACACCCAAGATGGTGTAGCAACGGTGATATCACCAGTTATCATAGGCGCTGATGGCACAAGCACTGCTACAGCTTCAGTGACTGTGAATGTTTTAAACTTTAATTAGATTCTGAGACTAGAGATGTGATGAATCGTAAATAATTGAGGTTTTTGAACGGAACAGACATAGAATCCTATATTTATGTATGTTTTGTGTATTTTTGCAGGATGGTATTCATATTTGCTAGTATATCAATAAAAAAGTGGTTTGATTATGCTTATTATAGTATAATATATGATTGGTATACAATTTCTGCATTCTATCCATTTTTATGGAGATAATTCGCATCAAACGTTATTTTTATAGCGCTTTGATTGGTAACACAGATAGCTTTAAGCTACACTCGTGTGAAGAATTGTAATTGGAATGTATGGCAATAAAAAGCAATAATGATTAATATCTTGCTTATATGCACAAAGAATTTCATTTTTATGGGATTCTTTTTTTTGTATAAAAAAGTGATAGCAAATTCGCTATCACTTTAAAAATGCTATTGTTACTCCATAGCTTCCTTCATAATATCCTCCAAGTCTATGTTCTTTGACATATGGAGAATTATCTAAGTATTTATGTACTTCGCGTCTTAAAATACCACCATTTTTCCCATGTATTATTTTAACTATCTTAACGTTATTGCATATAGCATTATCTATAAATTTTTCTAAATTTTCTAAAGCTTCATCTACTGTTTGATGTCTAATCATTATTTCATCAATTGGAGGAGATGAAATTTTTACTTTTACAGTAAAATTGTTTTTATTTTCTTTATTTTGCTTATCTGTTTCTTTTACTTTAGATTTATTAACTTTTATATATTTATCTTTGTATAGTATAATTATATTTTGTTTAGATATACTTGTTATTTTTCCAATAATATTATTATCTAGTATTTCAACATAGTCGCCTATGGTATACATATTTTTTCCTCCTAAGTTAACATTAATATTATACCACATAAGAAAGGTATGTACAATTAATTTTTATAGTAATATATTGAATATGTATAATATTTTTGGTATAATTTACTAATATACGGAAGGATGAAATATGGTAAAGAAAGATAACATAAGAAATTTTAGTATAATAGCACATATTGATCATGGTAAATCTACTCTTGCAGATAGATTGCTACAACTTACTGGTTCTGTTGAGCAAAGAAAAATGCAAGAGCAATTACTAGATAATATGGATATAGAAAGAGAGAGAGGAATAACAATAAAATCACAAGCTGTAAGAATGAAATATACAGCTAAAGATAATCAAGAATATATTTTAAATTTAATAGATACTCCAGGACATGTTGATTTTAATTATGAGGTATCTAGAAGTCTTGCTGCATGTGAAGGAGCTATATTAGTTGTTGATGCAGCTCAAGGAGTTGAAGCTCAAACTTTAGCAAATGTTTATCTTGCATTAGATAATGATCTTGAAATATTACCGGTAATAAATAAAATAGATTTACCAAATGCAAGAATTGATGAAGTAAAAAGAGAAATTGAAGATATTATTGGGCTAGATACAGAAGGGATACCATGTATTTCGGCTAAAACTGGACTTAATGTTGAAGAAGTTTTAGAACAAATAATAACTAAAATTCCTCCTCCAAAAGGTGAAGATAGTAAACCAACAAAATGTCTTATTTTTGATTCGGTATATGATAATTATGAAGGAGCAATTGCATTTGTACGTGTAGTAGATGGAGTAGTAAAAAGAGGAGATAAGATCATTACAATGTCTAATGGCAAAGAGTATGAAGTTGTAAATATTGGATATTTTAAGCCTGGTGGATATGTAAAAGCAGAAGAACTTACAGCTGGAGAAGTAGGATTTATTGCAGCTAGTATAAAGAACCTTTCTGATATACGCGTTGGTGATACAATTACAACAATTCAAAATAGAGCCCAAGAGCCATTAAAAGGATATAAAGAGGTAAAATCAATGGTTTATTCTGGAATTTTTCCAGCAGATGGATCAGATTATGAAGAATTAAAAGAAGCGATAAATAAATTAAAGTTAAATGATGCATCTTTACATTATGAACTTGAATCTTCATCTGCTCTTGGACATGGATTTAGATGTGGATTTTTAGGTCTTTTACATATGGAGATAATAGTAGAAAGATTAGAAAGAGAATATAATTTAGAAATAATAACAACAGCACCATCTGTTATATATAAAGTATATAAAACAAATGGAGAGATGATTGAATTATATAATCCATCAGAATTACCTTCTCCTCAAGAAATTAGTTATATTGAGGAACCTATAGCACATACAGAGATAATTACGCCAAAAGAATATGTTGGAAATGTAATGGAGTTATGCCAACAACGTAGGGGCGAATTTATTAATATGAAGTATATTGATGATTTACGTGTAATGCTAGAATATAACTTACCTTTAAATGAGATAATATATGACTTTTTCAATAGCTTGAAATCTCGTACAAGAGGATATGCTTCTTTTGATTATGAAGTTACGGATTATAAAAAATCCAATCTTGTAAAGTTGGATATATTATTAAACGGTCAGATTGTTGACGCATTGTCATTTATTGTATATAGACCAAACGCAGAATCAAGAGGAAGAAAAATTGCTGAAAAACTTAAAGAAATTATTCCAAGACAGTTATTTGAAGTTCCAATACAAGCAGCAATTGGCGGAAAAGTTGTTGCACGTGAGACTGTAAAAGCAATGAGAAAAGATGTACTTGCTAAATGTTATGGTGGAGATATCACTAGAAAGAGAAAATTACTTGAAAAGCAAAAAGAAGGAAAAAAGAGAATGAGAAGAGTGGGAACAGTTGAGTTGCCGCAAGATGCATTTATTAGTGTGCTTAAAATAGATGAATAAATATTAAAAAAATATTACAGGGTCATAAAATATAATGACTCTGTTTTATTTTATGTATAGAGTTGTTGAAATTTGTTATTGTTTAGTATACAATAATTTTTGTAAGGGGTAATTTTTATGAAAATTAGGAAGATAATATTAGTATTGTTAGTTTTTTGTTTTTTATTATGCAACAGATCAGCTTTTGCAGCTGTTAATTATACAGATGAAATAGACGAGATAGATCCAAATGCTTCATCAACGTCTACTATTGATTATGGGGATTATTCATATATGTTGGCAAATGGAAGGGCATATATTGTAGATTATAGGGGAAAGACGACAGAACTTAATGTTCCATCTACTATTGATGGATATCAAGTATATGGTCTTTATAGCGAGTGTTTTGCAAATGGTACAAATTTAAAGAAGATTTATGTTCCTTCATGTGTCAAAGTTATATACCCAGATACTTTCTTTAATTGTAGAAATTTGGAGGAAGTTGAAATAGATAAAAATAATGAAACTTATTCATCAGATGATGGGATGGTTTATAGTAAAGATTATGTGTATTTTGTTTCATGTCCAGAAGGAAAGTCTGGGGAAGTGACATTAAGAGATGAAACTTTGTATATTTGCGATAATTCATTTTTTAATGCATCAAAAGTAACTGTTATAAATATACCAGAAAATGTGTTTGATATTGGTGTTTTAGCTTTATATAATACATCTTCTTTGAAAGAATTTAATATAGATAAAAATAATGATTTTTTTGTTTTTTCAGATGGATTATTGTACAATAAAGAGAAAACAGAAGTAATAAAATGTGTTGACACTAGAAATACTCCTGTTAAAATTCCAAGCACTGTAAAATCAATTAGAGATTATGCTTTTTATAATTGTAAAGATTTACCAGGTCCTATAGAATTTCCAGAAGGACTAGAAAAAATAGGAGAAGGAGCCTTTTTTGATTGTCACAGCTTATCAGGAAATATAGATTTCCCTTCAACTTTAAACTCTATTGAAAAAGTAGCATTTTATAATTGTTACAGTATAGCACAAATTGATTTTAATTGTGAGATTGAGGAAATTCCAGATGATTGTTTTGGAAATTGCTCAAGTCTAAAAGAAATAGTTATATCAAATAATATAAGAGAAATAGGAGAAAGGGCGTTTTTTAATTGTACAGGTGTTGAATCTATATCTTTAGGAAACAGTCTAAAAACGATTAATAATTGGGCTTTTGATTACCTTACAAGTTTAAAGGGAGATTTAGTTATACCAGATTCTGTTATAAAAATAGGGGATGCAGCATTTTTTAATTCTGTATCTTTAGACGGATACATAATAATAGGTGCTGGTGTTCATGAAATTGGTGCAAGTGCATTTTATAAGGCAGATAATGCAAAGGGAGTTATATTTAGAGGTTCTGTTCCATCAATAACAGAGGATACTTTTAAAAAACCAGATATACCATACTATTATCTAGAGGGGAAAGTTGGATTTGATGGATTAATTGAAGGTAAGACAATGTTAACTTACGTTGAAAATCCTAAAGTCACTTTTATAGCAGACGGAAGTAAATATAAGGAATTTGATTTGCAAAGATATGGTTTGACAGTTGACGAATTTGAAGATCCTGAGTTTAATAATTATAACTTTGAGGGTTGGTATTATGATGAGGATTATACAAAAAAATATAATTTTTCAGACATAATAATGAATAATACAACTATCTATGCAAAATTAGAAACTAAAAATAAAATAGAATTTTTAGAGGATAATTTAGAGATTGAAGCAGGTTATACTGTTCCTTTAGAGTATGAATATAATTTAGAAGATGGAGCGATAATTTCTTGGAACTCAAGTGCTCCTGATATTGTTGAAGTTGATTCAATGGGAAATATAACAACAAATGCAGAAGGACAGGCTATTATTACAGCAAGTTATAATGATATTGTTGCAAGTATTACTATTAATGTATTAAAAGAGAGAAATAAGATAGAATTTAATGATAATAATTTAAGTGTTGTTATTGGTGAAAAAATAGATATTGATTTTGATTATCATTTGTTAAATAATGCTAATGTAAATGATATTGTTTGGAGTTCTTCAGATAATACTATAGCCAGTGTAGAAAATGGAAAAATAACAGGAATTACTGAGGGAAAAGTAACAATTACAGCAACATATGAAGATGCATTAGATACAATTGAGGTTAGTGTAGTAAAACCTAACAAACTTAAGTTTATATATGACACATTAGATGTTGCTTTTAGAGATGATTCTAAGATTGAATTTGATTTAGAATACTATTTTAATGATGGTGCAACTGAAAATGATATTATATATGAAAGTAGTAATTCTGAAGTTATAAAAGTAGTAGATAATGAACTTGAAATAGTAGGTGTTGGACAAGTAACAATTACAGCAAGTTATAAAAATGTTAGTGATACTATTGATTTGAATATTTTTTCTGTTGATAAATTAGAATTTGATAGACGTGGATATATAATTGGTGTTGGGCAAAGAGTAGAGTTGGAATATACATTTGATTCTTATGATCAAAATAAAGACGATATTGAATTTATTTCTTCTGATGATACTATTGCTACTGTAGAAAATGGAGAAATTGTTACAAAATCAAAAGGAAAAGTTGTTATTACTGCAAAATATAATGAATTAGAGGCAAAGATAAATGTAGTTGTTAGTGATGAAAGCTATATGCTTGGAGATATAAATTTTGATGGGGCAGTAAATGCAAATGATGCAGCTTTGGCACTTGATATATATAAATATGGAAAATCTACTCAAGTTCAAGAAATAGTTGCTGATGTTAATTTTGATGGAGTTATAAATGCAAAAGATGAAACAATTATACTTGATATATATAAATATGGTATGTAAAGAGGGAAGATATATGAGAAAAAAAGTAAGTATAGTTTTTATTGTATTTATGTGTATATTATTTTTTAGCAGTAGTATTAAAGCGGAAGAGCCAGTTGTGTATGATTCATTTACAGATGGGTTTAAGTTTATTATAAATGATGACGGAAAAAAAACATGTACAATAGTTGGATATGAAAGTGGAATTTATACAAATATTATTCCAGATGAGATAAATGGATATACTGTTACAAGAATTGGCGATGGAGCATTTAAAGACAAAACTCAAATAACAGGGCAGTTGTCTTTACCTGATACAATTGTATCAATTGGTAGTGAGGCTTTTAGAAGTTGTACAAATCTTACAAGAATAAGTCTACCAAAGAGTGTAAAAACCATTGGCGATAGAGCTTTTTATAGTTGTGATTCTCTTGAAAATATAAATTTAGGTTCTGTTGAAATACTTGGAAATTCTGTATTCTATAGATGTACAAATTTTGAAAATAAAAATATTGTTATACCAAATACTGTAAAAGAACTTGGAGTGAGAGTATTTGCTTTTTCAAATATAGAGACAATAAAATTTATTAGTAAAAATGCACCAACAGTTTCAGAAAATACTTTTTTATTTTTTGATGGAGATGTAATTATACCTAAGGATAGGGAAGGATATATAGGAACAGGTTGGAACGGTGCAATTGTTGACGGAGTAAAGCTTACAGGGGATTTAGATGATGATGGAAGAGTAAACGCAAATGATGCAGCTATTAGTTTAGATTTATATAAATATGGAAATGTTACTGATGAAGATATAGATATTGCAGATATTAATAGAGATGGAGTTATAAATGCAAATGATGCAGCGCTTATACTTGATATATATAAATATGGAAAATAAGGCTTACGCCTTATTTTTTTTAATTTTTTTATATAAAAAGTATAAGAATAAAAATATAATAGTTAAACTTAATATGCTAAAAGATAAAGAAACTAAATTTTTAGCAGTCGGTATTAATAGTTTTGTTATATAAAAAGCAACAAATAGAAAGGTAGTTGGTATAATTAGCCAATTAATATAATCAAAGTCTAATTTTATTTTTTTTAGTAATAAATTTATGCTAAATAAGCCATTTAAATATTCGCTTACATATATAACAAGAATGTATCCAAAAGTACCAAGATAAGGAACTCCAAAATATATCAGTAATATTGAAATTATCACATCAATAATATTTATTCGCATTACATCTAATTGTAAGTCAAGACCTCTTAGTATATTGTCTACTATAAAGTCTAAATACATAATACATATTAATGGTGTAAGTACTTTAACGTAGTAGGATACTTCTGTATTTTTATATATTATAAAGCAAATTAAATCAGATGCTATATATATTACAAATGATATATATAAAGATGCAAGAAGAGTAATCTTGAAAATTTTTTTTGTTATAGTTTGAATTTTTTGTTTATTTTTAGCTGCATAAAATCTAGAGTATTCAGGTAATATTAGTGATGAAAAGCAATTTATAAATATGCTAGGCATCAATATAAATGGTAGAGCAATTCCATGTATTAGTCCGTATCTAGATAATGCATAATCATAAGAAAAACCAAACTTTTGTAATCTAAGTGGTATAAGTGTATGTTTTAAAGTAGACAGTCCAGAACGAACAAAAGAAGTAAATGATATTGGTGCAGATATTCTTAGAATTTCTTTTGTGACACTTGAGGTACTAGTATTATTTCTAAGCGTATTTATATGATTTTTTATATCTTTTTTATACATTATATATGTATATAAAAATGATAGAAGTTCTGATATAAAAATACTAATTCCAAATGATAAAAAAGTAGGACTATTTAGATAAACGAGACTTACTATAATACCAGAACGTACAACATGTGTTAGAAATTCATTTATAATTGGTTCATTTACTTTTCTTAAAGCATTAAAATAACCACACAAAGCAGAACTAATTGCCATAAAAGGGAGAGATAAAGCAAGAAGTATAACAATTCTATCATCAGGTAAATTTCTCAAAAAAATTGTACATATTTTATCTTTAAATACTATTGTTATTATACATACAGTAACGGATATAATTGCACATATCCTATATCCAATACGTGATGCTTTAACTATAGATTTTTCATCATTTAATTCATCTCTTTCAGAGACAATTTTGGTTATTGCAAGTGGAACTCCAAAAAGCGATATAGTGACCAAAAAATTAAACATATTCATTATTAATGAATATGAGCCTAGAACTGTTGTTCCTATTTTTTGGGATATATATGCATTTGTAATTACTTCTATAATATTGATTATTCCTGTAGAAATACTAAGCAGAGCAAAATTTTTTATAAATCGTATCAATTATCTTCTCCTAGTTCGTCTAAAGAGGCAAAAGTGTATCCTTGATTTTTTAGTGTTGTTATAAATTCGTCAAGTATTTCAGAATTTGTCTTGGAAGTAGAATGAAGTAATATTATAGCTCCATTATGGACCCTTTTTAGTAAAGTAGACATTGCTTTTTCATGACTTGGCTGATTATTTTGTTCCCAATCTACATATGCAACAGACCAAAACACAGTAGTATATCCTAGCTTTTGAGCATCAGCTAAATTTTGTGTGTTATAGATTCCCTGTGGTGGTCTATAGTATTTTTTCATTTCTTGGCCTGTTATTGCTTTATATTTTTCCTCATTTGGTATTATTTGAGCTTTAAAGTCTTCAAATGTTGACATCTTAGACATATCAGGATGAGTTAAAGTATGATTTGCTACTATGTGTCCCTCGTCGCACATTCTCTTTACCGTATCAGGATCAGAATCGAAAAAGTTACCAACAATAAAAAATGCAGCTGGAACTTCTTGTTTTTTTAGTGTATCTAAGATTGAGTTAGTATATCCTGCTTCATATCCCACATCAAAGGTAAGATAGATTTTTTTAGTATCTGAAGATCCGGTAAAATATGCATTATATTCTAATAGTTCTTCGCTTGTTGCATTTCCTCTGGGAGTTTCATTAGGTGTTGAAAATGATAGACCCCATGAAGTGTTATTAGAGGCTAAAACAAAGCATGATATGCTACATACACATATGATGAAAAATATCGAAATAGATAAAATTAATTTTTTTCTTGTTATTATATAGTACATTAAATCACCTTAATAAAGTATATTAATGAAAATCAAAATTATTAAAATAAACAATAAAGTTTGATTATAATTTCTATATATGTTAAAATATACTACATATGAGGTGGAGGATTAGTATGTATATATATGTAATTAGACATGGTCAAACAGATTGGAATATACAAAAAAGGCTTTTATCTAGAACTGATGTTTCTTTAAATGAGAGTGGAATTGAACAATGTAAAGAAGCAGAAAAATTAGTTAAAAACTTAAACTATGATTTAGTAATCTGTTCTCCTATGTTAAGAACAAAACAGACGGCTGAAATTGTAAATAGTAAAAATAAAGAAATTATTTTTGATAATAGGTTAGTAGAAAGAGATGCAAGATCAATTGAAGGAATAGATGTAAGGGAGTTTAATTATAGAAACTTTTGGACTTTAGGAAAAGATAAGATAGAAGATTCAGAGACTATAGATGAGTGTAAAATAAGAGTATACGAATTTTTAGATGAAATAAAAGAAAAATATTTAGATAAAAACGTTCTTATAGTTACTCATAATGGTGTGTGTAGACTTATATATACATATTTTAATGGCTTTCCAAAACGTGGAGACATATATGATAAAGGACATAAAAATGCAGAAATAAAAATGTATGAGTTAAAATAGATTAATATGTTTTGTATTAAAAAACGACTACTATTTATATAGTAGTCGTTGTAATTTTAGATTATACTTATTTATTTAAATAAATGAAGTATATTTGATTTAAGTTATTAGTTTTAAAAGCTGATTCTAAAGCAGATATATTTTCAGATAAGCAGGTACGATATTTACCTGTATTAATATACTTTTTTAAAGTATATTTGCTGTTATCCCTATCATAATGTATAACTAAATTTTTCTCATTTATTAAAATATTTCGTATAATCCATTCTATAGGAAAATATTTTAGTAACCAAGTATTAGCAAGTATTTCTATAGTATAATCCTGAGGTATTTGAAAATTATATTTGGATGTATCAAATGTAAAAAATGTATTTGCAAATTTTGCTGTTTCTCTTGGATAATAGTTAATATTAAAAGAATAATCTTTTTTCCCAAATAATATTTTTGCTGCTGAGTATGTTGAATTTGAATAATTTAAGAATTCTTTAATACTATTTTTTTATATGTATTATTTTTGTTTGGCATTACATAAGAAGTATCTTTTTCAATTAAGTCTAAAAGTTCAAATATTTTAATTTGCTGTGTATGCATATTTCCGTTCATATTTCTCAAGACCAAAAAGGGATAAAAATTTTGTAATCCTTTCATTACGATTCATATTAATTACCTCCATATAAAAAATTAATCTCAAATATTATATCACAGTTTTATATTTATGTAAAGCAAAGCACCTTAATTGCTAAAATTAAAGTGCTTTATTAAATTAATATATCATTTTCTCTATTATAGTTTTTTCCTATGGAACATAAAGAAAAGTTTGTTGAATTGTATGTATAGCCATTTAATGTATTATTTACTTGAGAATGTAGTATCATTTTGCTAATTTCTTCTGATTCGTTTTGCCATTTTTGTTTGCCTATATTATCATTATAGTTAGAAATATTAAGTGATAGGTTAGCGCCAATATTTTCTATGTATTCTACTAAGTAGTCTGCTTTTTTAATTTTATATTTTTTATTAAAAGAAGAATCTCTTTTTGAATACTCAAATTTATCTGTATGAATTATAACGTTCTTTTTAGAAATCATTGAAATTTTTCCATCTATACATAAAATAAACCATCTATTTTTACTATTATCTAAAATGGTTATTATTTTTTTATCTTTGTACTTTATTGGGTTAGTTTTCACATTAGTAATATATAGTATATTATTTTCAAAAAAGTCTTTAATTTTTGAATATTTTTCTATATCAATATTTTTTTTAATATCTTTTAAATACTTTTCTTTGTCAGTACTATTTAGTTGTTCAAAAAATTTTGTCATATTTTACCTCCGTAATGAAATTATATCAAATATAATGAAAAAAGTCAAACACAGTATACATAATATTGCAAGCTTGATACTTGAATTTTATTAGATGATATAATATAATAAAAAAAGTTTGAAAGGTTATATTAAATATGAAAATAGAAGGAAAAGTTGCAACGATTATATTTAAAAATGAAGTAAATAACTGGACTGTTTTATTAGTAAAACAAAAGGGTGGGTATATAACTTGTGTTGGCGAGACCGATGAAATAGAAGTAGATGATGATTTAGAATTTGAAGGAGAACTAGTATCACATAAAGTCTATGGTGAACAGTTTAAGTTTTCGTCATATAAAAAGATACTACCTAAAACTACATCTGCTTTAATAATGTATATAGCGGATAATATATCAGGCGTTGGAAAAAAAACGGCGAAAAATATTGTTGATACTTTTGGAGAAGAAACAGTAAATGTAATTAGATTTTCAATGGATAAACTGTATGAAATTAAAGGACTCAATACGGAAAAGATTGAAAGATTAAATGATTTTTTTAACTCAGAATGGGAAAAATGGAATACAATAGAATTTTTAAGTAAGTTTCAAATATCTACGGTTATTGCTAATAGAATATATCAGGCTGTTGGAAAGGATACAATTGATATAATAAAAGAAAATCCATATAGTCTTCTTGGATTTGTAAGAGCGTTAAATTTTAAGATAGTTGATTCTATCGGCAAAAATATTGGAATTGCATTAGATAATCCAGATAGACTAGATAGTGGTGTTATATATGCAATAGATAAGATAACTGAGTTTGGACATACATGTGTTGAGAAAGAAAATTTAATAAAATATTGTGTTGAGCTTTTAGAAGTTGATGATGCTGAAATATCACAAAGTATTACAAGACTCGTATTATCTAACAAATTATATATAGATAAGGTTGATATGCAAGATTTTGTATTTAGGCAAAGTATGTATTTGGCAGAAGAAGATGTAGCCAAAAGTATAATAGAACATACAAGACAAAGTATTAAAGTAAATGACTTAACAGCTTTAATTTCTAAAGTAAGTAAAAATAATAATATTGAGTTATCACAGGAGCAAAAAAATGCAATATCAACATGTTTAAATAATATGATATCTATTGTAACTGGTGGACCAGGAACAGGAAAAACTACAATAATAAAATGTATAATAGATATATTAGAAGAGCAAAAGAAAAATTATGTACTTTGTGCACCTACAGGAAGAGCTGCTAAGAGAATAACTCAAACAACTGGTAAAGAGGCAAAGACCTTACATAGACTTTTAGAAATATCTAAAATTGATGATAACGATATAGATTTGTTCTATGAGTATCAGGTAAAGCAAGTAGAAGATGAAGTAGTAATAGTCGATGAAGCATCTATGATTGATATTATGATGATGAATAATTTAGTAAAAGGAATAAAGCCAAATACACAATTAATAATAGTTGGAGATGTAAATCAATTGCCATCAGTTGGGCCAGGAAGCGTGTTAAAAGATATAATTTTATCAGATATAGTTCCAACTGTAGAACTTAAGCAAATTTATAGACAAAGTGCAAAAAGTGATATAGTAATGAATGCACACAGAGTAAATGAGGGGATATATCCTGAATTTAAAACTAAAGATACAGACTTATTTTTTATTGGTACAAAGACTATTGAGCAAACATTATCTGAAATTTCTTCTTTAATTACATATAGGCTTGAATCTTATTCTAATTTAGATATATTAAAAGATTTACAGATACTAAGTCCTGTAAAGAAGACAGAACTTGGAACTATAGAACTTAATGAAAAGATACAAGAAATTTTAAATCCAAGATCTGAAAATAAGTCAGAAGTTATATATCAATCAAAAGTATTTAGAGAAAAGGATAAAGTTATGCAAATTGTAAACAACTATGATAAGAAATATTCAATTGAAGGAAAATTTTTTGAAGGAATATATAATGGAGATATTGGATATATTGATAGTATAGACAATGAAAACGAAAAGTTATATGTTAAATTTGATGATGATAGACTAGTGGAATATGATTTTGAAGAATTAGATCAATTAGAGCATTCCTATGCTATTACAATACATAAATCACAGGGCTCAGAATTTGACTATGTTATTTTACCTATTTTTACTGGATATAAAAAACTTCTTACTAGAAATTTATTATATACAGCAATGACAAGAGCAAAAAAAATGCTAATAATTATTGGTAATAGAAACGTAGTAAATTATATGGTAGATAATCTAGATTCTAAAAATAGAAAGACAGGACTTAAAGAAAAGCTTGAAAAATTATTATACTTAAATGATAATAAATCAAAAAAATAGGTATATTATTACTCATTTTTCAAACAATAAATACAGCAATGTATTTTGAGGTGATTAAATGAATTATACTAGTATAGTAAAAAGAATAGATAATCTTGGAAGAATAGTTCTTCCAAAAGAAATAAGAAGAAAACTTAAATTAAGAGAGAATGATGAAGTTGAAATTATATTAAATGATGAGAGCTCAGTACTACTAAAAAAATATTCGGCTATAACGGAATACGAAAAGGAATGTGTTATACTTGCTAATATATTAAATGGATTAATCGAAAATAATAATGTTTTAATTACAGACAATTTTGCTGTGTTAGTGTGTGGAAAAAAGGAAGATGAATATTTAGTTGATAGAAAATTATCTAAAAAATTTTTAAATATATTGCAAGATAGAAAGATTTTTACAGAAAAAACAAGCCCGACTTTTGATATACTTGATATGGAGGAGGGAATATATGCTAAAGCAATAGTTCCAATAATTGTAGACTCAGCAGTATCTGGTTCAGTTGTAATCTTTTCTAGAGACAAAAATACCACAGTAAGAGATAAAGATATAGATTTAGTAAAATTTGCTTCGTTATTACTTTCAAGTAAGATAAAAATATAAATTTTACATAAATGTTACAAAAAAACTAAAAAAATTTATATTTATATTAAAATATTTCTTTTTTTTCTTTGATATGCTAAAATTTAAGTATATAAAATATTGTGAAAGAGTGTTGGTAAATGGAAGAAAGAGTAGAGTTTATTAAAAATAATTTAAGTGGAAATAAGGAAGAAGATATTGCATATTTAGGTGCAATGCTTGCTGCTCAAAATAAGGTAGTAGAGGAATCTTTAGCAACAATCGAAGCAATAAATACAGTACTTAAGGAATTTAATAATAGTGAAGAAGTAAAAGAAATAGAAGATGAAAAAAATGAAGAAAGTGATGATATAAAAATACAAGAAAATAATGAAAACCAAGAAGTAAGAAGTAAAGAAGAAAAGGAGATAGATACCCTTATTGATGAGCTTACAAATAATCTTGATAGTGAAAATGTAGATGAATCTTTAAAAAGTATTGAAGAAATTATTCCTAAAATTGAGAATATATCAAAAACAGACGATGAAAATGTTATATATTGTAGTTTTTCATCAGATTTTGAAAAGATGATTTTTGAAAATATTTTTGCAAGTGAAAAAGAAGTAAGAAATACACCTTATGCAAATGATGTTGTATATATATTATATTCTGATATATTGTTAAAGAAAAAAAGACGTAAAGCTGCTATGGACGCTTTAGATAGGGCTATTTACTGGAATTTTTTAAGTAGAGATGCAAGGTCTAAGAAAATAGATCTATATTTTACAAGAAAAGAATTTGTAAAATGTCTTGATGCTATTAAAAAATTACAGATGATTTCATATACAGCAAGAGATATTGCAGACTGTTATAATAAATATGCTTATGTGTTTAATAGCTTAAAGGATTCAAAATCAGCTTATGCTTTATATAGGCTAAGCTATAGCTATTTTGAAAATCCTAATGTATTAAATGTATTTACTGAACTTGAAAAGCAGGATCCTACTTTAAAGGAATTATCTGGTGAAGATATAATAAAAATTGCACAAGATAATGAGGTTGAGATTGGACCTAATGCTAAAATTATAAAAGCTCACAGGGATATTACAACTAAACTTATAGAGATAGGTGCAATTCAGGAAGCAAAAATAATGATACAAAATGATTATGCTATGACTAGAGAAGATGCTATAGCAAAAATATATGATCAACTTTTAGACTTAGAAAAAAATGAAGAAAATAACAATGAGCAAGAAAATATAGAGGAGAATATAGAAGAAGATGAAGATCATCAACAGAAGAAGAAAGTAGCAAAAAAGAAGACATCAACATCTTCTAGTAAAAAAAATAAAAACGCTACAAAAAAATAATTATGATAATGGAGATGATTTTAATCATCTCTTTTTTCTTTGAAAGGAGATACATATATGTACTATTTTATTAATAATAATAAGTTTATTAATACAAATAAAATTGATTTAACTAGACGAAATGTTGTTATACTTAATTTTGAAGACTTTGAAAAAGAGTATAAAGACTTAAATATAAAAGATGAATGTTATTTTTTGTGTAAGGATGAGCAAAAAAGATTTTCTAATAGATTTGAAATATATGAAGATTTTTGTTTTTCTAGTTTAGAAATTTTAAATTTATCTACGGGTAAAAGAAGTACTAGTAAAGTTATTTTTATATTAAAGAATAATTTATTTATAGCGATAATTCTTCAAGATTCATTAAGATTTCTTGAAGATATATTAAGAGAATCACTTAAGATTAATGTAGAAAACTTGACATTAGAAAGATATATATCTGTTATTTTCAATCATTTGGTAGATGGTAGCGATGAAATAATGTCAAAATATGAAGATAAGATATTAAATCTAGAGAATAAAATTATTAGTAATAATAATCAATCAGATGTGAATAATCAGATATTTAAAATAAAAAGACAATTATCATATTACTTAAAATATTATAAATCTTTAAATAGATTTATTGATTTAATTGAAGACAATTATGATACTATATCTAATAACTCTGAATGCAGACATATAGAAATTTTCAGTTTAAGGATAGATAGATTTATAAGTGATATTGAATATTTACTGGATGCACTTATACATATTCAAGATTTATATACAACGTCTTTAGATTATAGTTTAAATAATATAATGAAAGTATTTACTGTGGTTACTACAATTTTTTTACCACTTACTTTGATAACTGGGTGGTATGGCATGAATTTTAAAAATATGCCTGAGCTTGCTTGGAAGTATGGATATATTGGAGTAATAGTATTTAGTTTTATTGTTCTTTTACTTTGTATTATATTCTTTAAGAGAAAAAAGTTACTTTAGGAGGAATTTATGGTATTTTCTAGTTTAACGTTTTTATTTTATTTTTTACCGATAGTATTATTATTATATTATATAGTTCCAAAAAAACTTAGGAATTTAATTTTATTTATATCTTCTTTAGTTTTTTATTTTATTGGCGAACCTAAATATGGAATAGTTATGATAATTTCTATATTATCTACTTATTTACATGGTATATTTATGGACAAGTACAAAAAACATAAAAAGAAATTTTTAGTATCAGCTATAGTAATTAGTTTATTGTTTTTGATATATTTTAAATACACAGATTTTATAATTGAATATATAAATACAATTTTTAACAGAATATTTGATTTATTAAATTTAACTTTACCTATAGGAATATCATTTTATACATTTAAAATGATAAGTTATATAGTTGATGTATATAACGACAAGGTAAAAGTGCAAAAAAACTTTTTAAATTTAGCAACATATGTTTCTTTATTTCCTCAACTTATGGCTGGACCTATAGTTAGATACTCAACTATTGAAAATGAATTAGAAAATAGAAATCATACTTTTTCTGGTTTTTCAAATGGCGTTATGAGATTTATAATTGGTCTTGCAAAAAAAGTATTAATTGCAGACGTTTTAAGCGATTTGATTGGAAATTTTAATAGTTGCACAGAAAAAACAGTTTTATTTTATTGGATTTATGCAATAGCAACAACATTACAAATTTATTTTGATTTTTCAGGATATTCGGATATGGCGATTGGTCTTGGAAAAATGTTTGGATTTAATTTTCCAGAGAACTTTAACTATCCATATATTTCAAAAAGTATTACTGAGTTTTGGAGAAGGTGGCATATGACCCTTGGAACTTGGTTTAGAGATTATGTATATATTCCATTGGGCGGAAATAGGGTTGGAAAAATTAAATGGCTTAGAAATATTTTAATAGTTTGGATATTAACAGGACTTTGGCATGGCGCAGCATGGAATTTTATATTATGGGGACTTTTGTATGGAATTCTTCTTATGATAGAAAAACTTGGTCTTTTGAAAATTTTAGATAAACTACCATCTTTTTTATCTAGGACATATGTGATGTTTATTACACTTGTTGGATTTATTTTATTTAGTGGTGTAGGAGTAAATGAAATTTTAGAAAATTTAGGAGGGCTATTTGGTATAGGTACAAGTAGTCTAGTAAACAAAGAGAGTATATATTATTTAATAAGTTATGCTTTAGTGCTAATAATAGCGATTATAGCATCAACACCAATTTTAAAAAATATTTTCTTAAAATTAAAAGAAAAAGTGCCAAAAGTTATAAATATACTGGAGCCAATAGTATTATCTATATTACTAATAATATGCACTAGCTATTTAGTTGATGGATCTTTTAATCCATTCTTGTATTTTAGATTTTAGGAGGAATATTTTATGAGTGAAAAACAAAAAGACATTACTATAACTATATTATTTATAGTAACTATAATAGGTGTATTTTTAGCTAACTTATTAATAAAAGATAATGATATATCTATTTCTGAAAGACGAAAACTTGCGAAATTTCCTAAAATTACGTTAGATAGTATTTTTAAAGAGCCACTTAGTAATTCTATTGAGGAATATGCTATGGATCAATTTATATTAAGAGATGAATTTAGGAGTATAAAAACATTTGTAAAACTTAATATATTAAATCAAAAAGATAATAATGAGTTATTGGAAATTAATAATAATATATATAAAATGTTGTATCCACTAAATGAAAATTCAGTAGTAAATGTTGCTAATAAGATAAATAATATATATAATACTTATCTTAATGATAGTTTTAATGTATATTATTCTATTGTGCCAGACAAAAATTATTATATAGATGATAACTCTTTATACTTAAAACTAGATTATGATAAATTAGAAGATATTATGAGTAGTAATATTAATTCAAACATTAAATATATAGATTTATTTGATACTTTAAGTGAAACAGATTACTATATGACAGATACTCATTGGAAGCAAGAAAATATAGTAAAAGTTGTAGAAAAAATTGCAACTCAAATGGGATTTTTAGATAGATTATCTTTAGAATACGAAAAAAAAGAATATGATGATTTTTATGGAACATATTACGGGCAACTAGGAAAAGAACTTATTCCAGATAAGATATATTATTTAACAAATAATACTATAGATAGTGCTGTTACCTATAATTATGAAACAAATAGAGAAGCTAAAATATATGATATTGAAAAGGCAGATTCATCAATGGATAAATATGATTTATTTTTATCTGGTGCAACACCAATAATACAGATAAGAAATAAAAATGCAACTACAGATAAAGAGCTAATTATATTTAGAGATTCTTTTGGAAGTAGCATATCACCATTGTTTACTGAGGCATATAGTAAAATAACATTAGTAGATATAAGATATATAGCTACAAGTCTAATATCAAATTATATAGAATTTAAAAATCAAGATATATTATTTTTATATAGTACACTTGTAATTAATGAAAGTGGATCATTAAAATAGAGAGGAAATTATTTTCCTCTCTGTTTATATTCCTGAAGCAGTAATCATATTGTTTGCCCATTGTCTATAATAAAAAGGTCTTGGATGTACTCCGTCACTTTCGTAAACTTTTCCATCTGGACTGTTATTTAATATAAATGAATTATCTATGAATGTAATTCCTCTAGAACCACATAGTTCTTTTAGTCTAGTATTAAATTCCTCTTGGTAATTATAAGCAGAATTTTTTTCTTTTGCTTCATTGCTTACAGGTAAAACTGAGTTTATACAAATTCTTGTATTAGGTAGAGTAGAGGATAAATAATCTAATACATTTGAATATGCATTTATATATCCATCTACATTTCCATTCCAGCTTAAAAGATCATTTGCACCGTAAGATAGAAAAAGAACATCAGGTTTATAGTTTAAAACAGGTCCAATGTCTTCTTTCATATATTGTATTGTTCTTCCTCTGGTCCATATTACACTAGAAGAATCAAGTATTCCATATGCAGTAAGTCCTTCTGCTGTTGAATCACCAATTACCATAGCTCTTGCATTTAAAAATTTGTCAGAACAGTTCCCATTAAATGAAGGAGGGGATGTTGTTTCTACTTGCTCTTCATAAAACTCGGCTTGAATATTATCTTGAGCTAAAAAATTAATATTATTAAAATTTTTATAAGTTGAAACATCAATTTCTATATCTAATTTTTTAGATCTTAGTATAAATAATATAAAAAAACCAAACAATATTATACATATAATACCTATAATTAAATATATTAATTTGTCTTGATTGTAATAATCTTTTACACCATTTCTCATATAAAATACCTCTATATATATTATAATTAAAATTATATGACATTATAAGTTTATTTTCAACAAGATAAACAAAATTATAACATATATTTACTTAATATATATAATATGGTAAAATACTATTTGTGGAGGTGTAATATGAAAAATAAAATATTTGTGATTATTTTAGTGATCGTTATTTTAATAGCTGTAGTGGTTATAGGAATAAATTTAATTGGAAAAAAAGGTGTAGAAGAAAATGTAGAAGGTTCACTTGAAACTATAATGACAAAGTTATATGAAGGAATACCTGATGATCAAAAACCATATCTTGCAAATACCGTTGTTACTGCAGATAATACAGAGTATTATTTAGGTACAACAGATATAGAATTTAAAGAGGCATTAGCATCAGAACCTTTAATGAGTTCTATAGCACACTCAGTTGTTTTAGTTAGACTAAATTCTCAAGAAGATGCAAATTCAGTAAAAGAAAAAATTGAAACTAACATAAATCCAGCAAAATGGATTTGTGTAGAAGTAGATAGACAAAATGTTAAAGTTGCAAGTAAAGGAGATTTAGTAGTATTAATTATGGATAACGAACTTGCAGATAAAATATTAGAAAATTTTAACAATTTATAATGAATAAGTATCAAGTTTTTCGCTTGATACTTATTTTAGTCTATCTATTGCATTTAGTATATCTTCTCTTTTTCCAAATCCAGTAAATCTAAAATGATTTTCACCGTTTTTTCCAAAACCAATTCCAGGAGTGCCAAGTATCATAAAATTATCTAGTAAGTAATAAAAATAATCCCAACTAGACATATTGTTTGGTGTTTTTATCCAAACATATGGAGAATTAACACATAAGTTCTCATCTAATATAAGGTGTTTAGATTTAAAAAAGTCAAATAGTATTTTGGTATTTTCAGTATAGTAATTAATATTTTCTTTTAATTCATTTATAGCGCTTGATGTATATACATTGTATATTGCATATTCACTTAAAAAAGAAGGACCATTATATTTTGTATCTTTTAATCTTTTAAAAAGTGAATTAACAGTAATATCCTTATTTATTTTTATTTCTTTTGGAACTATAGTATAAGATAGCCTTATAGGGGTAAAACCTGCTGTTTTTGAATAGCTTTTAAATTCAATTGCAACTCTTTTTGCATTTTTTATCTCATATATACTGTGTGGTATATTATTTTCTTGAATAAATGCTTCATATGCGGCATCAAAGAATATTATAAATTGATATTTTAGGGCAAGTGAAATAAGTTTTTCAAGTTGCTTTTTTGTGACAACCTCTCCAGTTGGATTGTTAGGCGAGCATATGTAGACAATATCTATTATAAAGTCATCATTATTTTCAATTTCATATATTAAACTATCTATTGAGCTATAATATAAAATGTTATTTCCACGCATTATATTTGAGTCTAAATACACAGGGTATACTGGATTTTGTATTGCTACATTTAATTTGTCTGAAAAAATGTCTAAAATATTTGAAATATCAGATTTAGAGCTATCAGATATAAAAATTTCTTCTTTAGAAATCTTTGCTTTAACATTTAAATAATCATTTTTAATAATTTGTTCTTTTAAAAATTCATGTCCAGATGAGGGTGGATAACCAACAAAAGTATTAATATTAGACAAGAGGTTATTAGCCTTTATAATTCCTTCACTAGCCTTATTTACAAGTGGTAAGGTAACATCACCTATACTTAAATCTATTAATGATACATCACTTTTTTGTATGTATTTATTTTTTTCTTCTGAAATTTTAGCAAATAAATAGTTATTTTCAAGTTTTAAATAGTTATTATTAATTTTTAACATTAAATCCCTCCTTAATATATATGTATTAATTATATTAAAGAAGTATGAAAATTAATATTTCACATATTTTTCATTGACAAAATGACATCGTGTCATATAAAATTATATAAAAGAGGTGACGTTATGCCAACAAATACATATTATAATTTGAGTGAAGAGAAGAAAATTAGAATAGAAGAAGCAGTTAAAAAGGAATTTGCAAGAGTTCCATTAATTGATATGTCTGTAAAAAATATTGTAACTGATGCGAAAATTGCAAGAGGAAGTTTTTATCAATATTTTGAAAGCAGAGAAGATCTTATCAACTATATGCTAGATAAAGAATTTGAAAAAGAGAGTGAAGATTTTTTAAAAATATTGCAACAGTCAAATAAGGATATATTTCAATGTACATATAAGTATTTAATTGAGATTCTTAATAGACAAAAGCAAAATTCATCATATTATATAAATATTTTTCAATATTTGCATGAGACAAAAATACAGCCACTAAAAATGATTGATATAGAAAATATTACAGAATATGTAAATATTGAGCTTTTAAATATAAGTACAAAAGAAGAAATTTATGCTGCTGTTAGGGTTATTGCAATTTTAACTTTTTCAAAAAAAATGGAAATTTTAAATGGCAAAATTTCAAAAGAAGAAGGACTAAAAGAGTATAAGCAAGAGCTTGAAATAATAAAAAGAGGAATAATGAAGTAGGAGGATAAAATGAAAGTAGGATTATTACTTGAAGGTGGAGCAATGCGTGGAATGTATACATGTGGAATTCTTGATGTTCTTTTAGAAGAAAAAATAAAAGTTGATTGTATTATGGGAGTTTCAGCAGGAGCTCTATTTGGTGTTAATTATAAGTCAAGGCAAAAGGGAAGAGGACTTAGATTTAATTTAAGATATATTAAAGATAAAAGATATATGGGAATATATCCACTAATAACTACAGGAAATATTGTAAATCAAGAGTTTTGTTTTAATGATATACCTAATATTTTAGATGATTTTAATTATCAGAGCTTTAAAAGAACAAAAGAAGAATTTTATGCAGTAGTAACAAATATGAATACAGGAAAGGCTGAGTATAAAAAAATAGATGACTTAAAAGGAGATAATATAGAATATCTTAGAGCATCTGGTTCAATGCCTTTTGTATCCAGACCAGTAGAAGTTAATGGAGAAAGATATTTAGATGGAGGAATAGCAGATGCTATACCAATAGATAAAATGCAAGCAATGGGTTTTGATAAAATAATAGTTGTCCTTACAAGACCGAAAGAATATAGAAAAAGAAAATCAAATATGACACTTGCAAAAGTTGTATATAAAGATTATCCAAATTTAGTTGATACAATGTCAAAAAGATACAAGATATATAATAATTCAGTAAGAGATGTTGAATTTTTAACTAATACAGGTGATGTATTTTTATTAAGACCATCTAAATATATTAAAATAAAAAGAATAGAAAAAGATGAAAAGGTTTTAAAAGAAATGTATGATTTAGGTGTTAATGATATTAAAGATAAATTGGAGGAATTAAAAAAATATTTGAAAGACTAGATTTCTAGTCTTTTTTTATTTTTTCTTTTATTATTATTTACTTTGTGGTAAAATACTAGTACATTGTTTATGAGAGCTCGTAAAAATAATTTTAAAGGAGGAAAAGAAAATGGATGTATTAGTGGTTGTTGTAGAATGTATTCTAGCACTTATTGTTGGTGGATTTATTGTAAGTAAGTACTTAGACATAAAAAATGAAAGAACTAGAAGGATATTTAATGTAGTACTTGCCATTTTTGCTATAGTTTTAGTTATAGCACTTGTTATCTGTTTTATATACTTCTTTAATGTAATTTCAAATTTAAGGTCTGTTTAAAAAAACAGACCTTAATTATTGAAAATGTTATTTTTTTAATATAAAATTAATACTATAATAAAGAGGTATTGTATATGAGTTATAAAATTGGAGTAATTGGTTGTGGAAATGTTGGAGTAGCGTATGTCTATTCACTAGTAAACCAAGTATTAGATATTAATGAGATAGTAATGGTAGATATAAATAAAGATAGAACAGTTGGTAAAGCTTTAGACTTGTCACATAGTCTTGCTACATCTAGAAGCTATATAAACAATATAAATTATGGTGGCTATGATGATTTGTCAGATGCAGATATTGTTTGTATAACAGCAGGTATGCCTCAGGGCGTTAAAAAGACATCTAGAATGGAAGATATTGAAGGATGTAGTAAAATTATAGAGGAAATAATGAATGGCTTAAATAAATCCAAATTTAGGGGAATTATAATTGTTGCAAGTAATCCTTTGGATGTAATGACTTTAAAAGTGGCAAGAATGTATAATAATAACTATTCTTTAGTAATTGGTACAGGAACATTGCTTGATTCTTCAAGATTAAGATATAATATAGCAAGTAAATTAGGCTTCCCATTAAAAAGTATATCAGGATATGTTTTTGGAGAGCATGGCGATTCACAATTTGTAGCATGGTCGTCCGTAAAAGTAAATAATACTTATAATATACAGGATTATTTGACTCAAAAAGAAATGTTAGATATAGAGGAAATTGTAAAAAAAGATGGATTTGAGGTTGCAAAGCTTCAGGGATATACATGTTATGGAGTAGCAACTGCACTATCTAAAATTACAAGATGTATAGTAAATAATGAATTAGAAGAGTTACCTTTATCTACATATGATGAAGAAAAGCAAGTATATATTAGTTCTTTAAGTGTTGTTGGAAATACAGGCGTGATAAAAAATAAGCTATATGATTTAGATAAGAAAGAACAAGAGCTTTATGATATTTCTGCAAAAATAATTAAGGATGGATCAAGTTCTATTAATATATAAATTGTGTAAAGCTACTTGACTTTACATAAAAATAATGCTATAATAAAGATGTAGTTAGATTGGGAATAAAAAAAATAATTTTTTTTAGAATGATGAAACGTAAGAATTGTTTTAAAAAAATAGTTGTTTCGCAGGCAACTGAAAACACAAGGACTACCAAAACCTTGTGACCAAAAAATTAGATTATATCTAATTTAAAGGAAAAGCCAATTTAGCTATTTCTTCTCTAAGCCTCATAATGAAAATTATGAGGTGATTTTTTATATGTATAAAGAAATAGGTGGTTTTAATTAACCACCTATAATTTTAGTCAATTTCTGCTTTTAGAGAAATAGTATAAGGATAGATGTTATTATCGCATCTTAATACAGCAATAACAATCTCTTTTAATCCTTCTGAATTTTTTTCACTATCACTTAGAAAAGCATCGCATTGTTTTTTAGAATTTTTTTCAATTTTTTCGTATGAAGTTTTAACTCCATCAAAGAATTTTTTCTCAATTCTTATAGTTACATCATACTGTGAATGATTTGTAACTAAGAATTTAATGCTAGACTTAACATTTTGAGGAATAAAGTGCTTATTTGCAATAAGCGAAATTCCACATCCTTCATTTTCTGTTAGATCCGCATTTAGTTTTTGGTTTAAGTCTTTTTCTTCACCAAAATTATTTTTCCCCCAACCAAAGTAAAATCCTTTTTCTAATTTCTTTTCCATATTAATACTTCCTTTCTTAAAATTATTTAGAAAATTGTATCATATTAGATACAATTAATATTATACCATAATTTTTTAAACAATTCAATTTTGTTAAGCAAAAGATAACATAAAAAAGAGAAGCAATGGCTTCTCTTTAATAATATATTTAATTGTTTAAAATCAAATAGAGATTATCAATATCTAGGTTTGATAATAAACTAATATCTTCGTCTTTAATTTTATCAAAAAACTTATTTATATAGTATATTTTATAACTAAGTTCTTCTATAGTTTTATCGCTCATGTAGTAGTATGATTTATTACCTAATTCTACAAGTAGGTCACATGCAAGATTTTTCTTTAAATCACTAGAGCTATTGTCTTTAATACATTTTGTGATATTTGAAGTTAAGGTACTTTCTCTTTCTTTATCATATAGTGCTTTATATAATGGAAGAGAAGAATAGTTTTTATTAAAGTATTCTAGTACTTTTTCATTATATGTATCATAAAACTCTTTTAGTTGATTTAAATTATATACATTTAAGTATTCATCAACAATATGTTTTGAACTTAATGATTTTCTTTGAACAGACAAGTCATTTACAAGTTCAAATATTCTAGTGCCAATACTTTTCTTTAGTAGATCTATATCGTTATATTCTAAAAATTCCATAAACGCTTCCATAGTCATAAAATCGACTGATACCAAAAATTTTAGTGGATTATTTAGAGTATCTTCTAAAGAATCTAATAATTTGAAAATATTTGTGTATCTTTGGGTTTTAAAAATATGCATATTTTCTCTAGATGCTATATAATTAACCTTTCCTTTAGCAGAGTGCACAATAATATTTTCTCCTTTTTTTGTTTGTCCAGAGTATAAGACTTTATCAAGACAAACCTCCTTTTTAGAAACATGAGTTCCCATTTTAATCATTTTTTATTCCTCCTTCTTTAATTTAATTGGAGGCCTTATGACCTCCAAAATTTTGGAAGTCACAAAGATTTGTGCTTCGAGCTATTATTATATCATTATTTACATAAAAAAGCAATAGTTAATCTAATATTTACTAAAAAGATTGAATATTTTATTATTAAATGATAATATAGTATTAATATGTTAAAGGGAGGAGATTATGGACAATTCAAATTTAGATAACTCTGAGACTAAAGAAATAAAAATAAATTCTTCAAATGAAGATACTAGAAAAAGTGTTGTTGCTGGAGAGGAAGTTGTATTGCAAGATGATAATAGTTCTGATATAAGAACGAAAAAATTATTAAACAAGAAAATAATTATTGGTTTAATTTGTATACTTGCAATTATTATATGTGTTGTTGTATACACTCTATTTACATCAGATCAAAAAGATGAAGAAAAAGAAAATATTCCTCAAGAAGAAGCCGATCTAGTAATTAAAGAAAATGAAACATATGAAGGATTAAATTATACAATGAATGTAGAAGTGATTGAACAATTAGGATTTTTTTATAACTATTCAAAAGAACTTGAGGGAAATAAAATTGATGTTTCTTATGTAAAAGTATCTGGTTTAAAAGATACAGAACTTGAAGAAAAGATAAATGAAAAGCTTAAATCTGAAGCAGAGAGTATGTATAATTCAGATAACATACAAGATCCAAATATTTTATATGATCACATATATAATTATACAGATGTGTATATTTTTAATAATGTACTTTCAACTTTATACTGTGAAGAGAAGAGTGATGTCAACGGAAATGTTACGTATAGTTATAAAAGTGTAAATATTAATTTAAGAGATTTTGAAGATTTTACACTAAGTGATGTATTTATTAGTGGCACTAATATTGAAGAAATTATAAATTCAAATACAAATGCTACATATTCAGAAGACTTAGTATTTAGTGTTTCTCCAAAGTTTTTATATGTAGTAAATAATAGTGGAGAAGTAGAAAAAATAAGTTTATATGACAATAAAGAATATATAGCAATTTATAAAAGATTTTTTGATAATAAAAAATTATTCAATAAGACATTTAATGCAACACCATACGCGTTTACTACTAAGAAATTTATAGAATCTGATGTATATGGTTTAGAAGAAGATAATCTATTTATAGATACTTGTAATTTGGCTTTAGAATATAATTATAGTGAAGAAATAGAAAGTGCTATAGCACCTTTATATAAAGAAGCTGTTAATAAAGCAAGAAATTTATCTTATTCAAATTCTTCAAAAAGATATTTGGTACAAATTGTATCTGATATTGAGAAAATAAATGATAACGAATATAAGTTAAAAGTTGAATATAAAGAATATGAAATTGCAAAGCAATTTTTTGACGATAGTATAATAGAATTTGTTGTCGCATCAGAGAATAAATCTGATAAGGAAATTAATGTTACTGATTATTTTGATAATACAGTACTAAATGCAGCAGAATATTTAAACGGTATGGATAGTGAAACTTATACTAAGACAGTAGATGCAAATGGAGTAGAGATTACTCAAAATGATAAAAATGTAAATATTGGAATAAGTTAGTTATAAAATACACTCTAATTTTGAAAAAAATAGAGTGTATTTTTTTTCTTTCTTTACAAATGTTTTTAAATAGTATATACTTTTTATAGAGAAAATATAACCTACTAAGTAATATGAAAGGAAGTAGTATTATGAGAAGCATATGGGAAGCATTGTCAGATCCAACAAGAAGAGAAATACTTGTTATATTGAAAAAAGGTGAGCTTACAGCTGGTCAAATTTATGAACATTTTGATATTACAAAGCCATCTTTAAGTCATCATTTATCAATATTAAAAGAAACAAATTTGGTTTTTTCTAAGAAAGTTGGACAAAATATAATATATGCTCTTAATTTAGTAGCATTTAATGAAGTAATAGAATATATTAGAGGGTTAAAGAAATAGAGGAGGATATATATGATGAATAGAAAAAAGAAAAATTTAACTATTCTAGGTATTGGAATTTTAAATTTTATATTAACTATATTAGCTATGGCTAATTTAAAGAGTATGATACCTATTAATGTTTTTGCAGAAGGAGTAGGTAAGATGGTATCAAAGTCAATTCTTTTATTGTTACCTACAATTGTTTTAGTAATTAGTATTTTTCAGGTTATTTTTAGAATAAAAACAATGGATAAAGCTGTTACTACTGGTAAATTAATAGAGGATGGAATGTTTGCATTTATTGATGGTTTACTTATAGGAGTAAATTGGTTATTGGTATATATAGGATTTCAATATACTAATACAACACTTATTAATATAGATATTCCAATTATATATGTAATAATGGCTATTGTTGGATTTGCTCTTGTCGGAATATATAGTACATTTCCAATAAATAAAAAAGGATCAATTGTTGGTCTTGTTACAAAAGAGACGATATCAAATGATGAGGTATGGAGAATTGCAAATAGATTTAATGGATTTACAGGTTTTGTATCAGCATTAATTATAATAATTCTTTCAGGATACTTTATAGTTTTTGGCTTTAATTGGGTTTATTTTGTTATTGCTTTGTTTATTTGTGGAATGCTTATGTTTTATATTCCAAGATTGTATGCCAAAAGAATACAGGATAAAATTTTAAATAGAGTTATAGAATAAAATTTTGAGACTATCGTATACGATAGTCTTTTATTTATTTTATTGTTGTTGACATAAAAAGAAAATAGTGATATAATATTATAGAAATTAAAGAGACAAACCTTGAAAATAATTTTAAGAAAGGGAGGAGATTAATATGGAAAAAGATGATATTAAAAGAGGAGGTTTTGTTTATTTAAGGTTTATGCGTTTTCCAGATAGTCAGACAATAGACTATAAATTAAATGGAAGACCTTATTTAATCTATAAGGTAGATGATGAATATGCATATTTGCTTAAAATAGGAAGCGATAGGCATTTGGACGAGGACTTCTACCTAAAAATAGTTAAGAGAACACTTAAAGGCAAAAAGAGGGTATGTTATATTGATTTGAGGGTATTAATTAAAATTAGTAAAGAGGAGTTGGTAGAAAAGGCTAATACATTATTATCCGAAAATAGAAAATATACATCCCATATACACTTTATATCTGAAGAAGATCTAAATAAGCTTGAAGAAAAGATAGAAAGGCTTTGCATGATTGATCAATTTAAAGAAGTGTATTCAATTTAAAAGTTGTACCTTAGTTTTTACTAAGGTACTTTTTTTGACATTTTTCTTACTTAGTGGTATAATTCTACTTGCTTGCAAAATTTAAAATTGTTTTTAATTATAAAACAATAGTTAGACATTATAAGAATTTATTATGTTAGGAGGGAGATAATATGTTTATTAAAAGACTAAACAAAAATTTCTCAATCTTAGACAAAGAATATATAGCTCATAAAGGTATACATGGTTATTCAAAAAGACTAAAAAAAGAAATTGAACCTAATTCTTTTGAATCATGTAAAATAGCAATTGATAATAATATATCTTTTGAGTGTGACATACGTAATACAAAAGATAATATACCTGTTCTTGCACATGATAATACTATTGTATATAACAATGAAAAGATTAAGGTAAATAAGTATACTTATAGCCAATTAAAAAATAAGCTTGGGAAAGAAGCTCCTTCCAAACTAGAAGATATATTAAAATATAATAATGGCAAGGTAGGAGTTATAGTTGATGCTAAAGAGGCACATATATTCTATTCGAAGTACAGAGAAAATCTTGCAAATCTTTTAAATATGTATTCTACTAAAGGTGAGATAATGCTTCAGTCTTTCAATCCGTTTTTTATGCTTTCAATTCGAAGTCATATAAGAGAAGTTCTTACAGGACAGCTTATTTGTAGAGCTAAGACAATTTTAGATTCTTTTAGAGCGCCTAAGAGTGTAGCAAATATATACGAAAGAATCATTTCTATAATTTGCTTTATATCAAGAACAGATGTTATAAACATGGAAAATCATTCTGACACAAAATGGCAAAAAAGAACTAGATTTTTCATCTCTAAAACAACAAATAATAGAGTAAAAAATGAAAGAAAGATGCTTTTAGAAAAGCTTGATAATACAATATATAAAGGAAGAAAGAGAATTAACAAATTTGCAGATAAAGTCCAATTAAAACTTGTCAAGTTTGCACATGAGTTAACTAAGAAGCCAGTGCTTGCTTTTACTATTGAAAAAGACGAAGATTTTGGAAGAATGGAAAATCTATTTATAGTAAACTATATTGTGGATTTTAGTAGTCTGGGAGTAGAAGAGTATGTAAATAAGATAAAAACTTTAAAAAAATAATAAGTCGACAGAAGTATGTCGACTTTTTTCTATCTTCTTTGACTATTTTATTAAGATAAACACTTGCTATATTTAAAAATTTAATGTATAATCTTATTGGATATATTATATTTATTTAATTTTTTTTGGTTTAAATAAGTAAGTATAATGATATCTGAGGTGAACATAAGTACATATAATTAATGAATATATTTTATTATATATACAAACACTTTAAAATAAATTGTACATTGAAAATTTTATAAGATAGGAGGATAGTCAAATGCTATATGGATTAGTTGGGGCTGTTTGCTTTATCTTAGGTTCGGCAATTTTCTTTTTTGTAGGAGCACATTATAGAAAAAGTATTGCTGAAGCCGCGATAGGGTCAGCCGAAGAACAAGCAGAAAAAATAGTAAGTGATAGTAAATTGGATGCTGAAAGAATAAAAAAAGAAGCTGTGCTTCAAGCTAAAGATGAAATGATGAGAAGAAAAGATGAGTTTGAAACTGAAGCAAAGCTTAGAAAAAAAGAAATGCAAGATCTTGAAAATAGAATAAATCAAAGACAAGATTTAGTAGATAAAAGAGCAGCACTAATTGAAGAAAAAGAAAATAATATTACTAAGAGAAATGAAGAATTAAACAAAAAAGAAAAAGATTTAGAAAATGCTAAAGAAAGAGAAATTGAAGCTTTAGGAAAAATTGCTAAGATGAGTGTAGAAGAGGCTAAATCTGAAATGATGAAAGAGCTTAGAAATGATATGACTAAAGAGATGGCCGAGTATATACGTCAAGAGGAAGAGAAAGCTAAAGAAGAAGTTGAGAAAAAATCAAAAGAGCTTCTAGTAAGTACAATTCAAAGATATGCAACTGATCACACATCTGAGGCAACAGTTACAACTGTGTCTTTACCAAATGACGATTTAAAAGGAAGAATTATAGGTAGAGAGGGAAGAAACATTAAGACTATTGAGACTTTAACCGGCATAGATTTAATAATCGACGATACACCTGATGTAATCGTTCTATCTAGCTTCGATCCAATAAGAAGAGAAGTGGCAAGAATTGCTATTGAAAGACTTATTGCAGACGGAAGAATTCATCCAGGAAAAATCGAAGAGATGATAGATAAAGCTAAAGTTGAAGTTGAAAATACTATTAAAGAAGAAGGAGAGAGAGCTTTATATGAAACTGGTGTAATGAATTTACATCCGGATTTAGTAAAATTACTTGGAAAATTAAAGTATAGAACAAGTTATGGACAAAATGTACTAAATCATTCTATAGAAGTTTCAAATCTTTGTGGACTACTTGCTGAAGAGTTGGGTCTTAATGTTACAATAGCAAAAAGAGCTGGACTTTTACATGATATTGGTAAATCATTTGACCAAGATGTAGAAGGGACACATGTAACATTAGGTGTTGAATTACTTAGAAAATATAAAGAAAAAGATGAGATTATATGGGCAGTTGAAGCTCATCATGGTGATGTTGAACCTAAATCTTTAGAGGCAATATTAGTACAAATTGCTGATACTATTTCTGCATCTAGACCAGGAGCTAGAAGAGAGACAGTAAGTACATATATTAAGAGATTACAAAAACTTGAAGAGATATGTAATTCATATAATGGAGTAGATAAGTCATATGCAATTCAAGCTGGTAGAGAAGTAAGAATTATAGTAAAACCAGAGCAAGTAGATGATGATGCTATAGTTGTTATGGCTCGTGATATAGCAAATCAAATTGAAAAAGAAATGATATATCCAGGACAAATAAAAGTAAATGTTGTAAGAGAAACTAGAGCAATAGAACTTGCAAAATAAAAAAATACCCACATTTAAGTGGGTATTTTTTTTGCCTAAAGTAATTAAACTTAAAAAGATTATATATAATATAATTTGTGAATAACAAATAAAAGCTTTAAAATTGAGCTAAATTAATCATCTAGTAGAACTAATCACCAATTTTTCACAATATGTACACAATTTTATTACTAAGTATAATATAAATAATGTTATAATAAAAACAAGTAGCAAGTAGTTATCCAAATTAATAATTTAAGAAGGGAGAGTAAGAAATGCTAAATCTTAATTATTATTTTGTAGACGTTGGGGAGAACTACTGCCGTATTTCTGAGCGGAGTTGTTTTATTAGTTTGCGAGATGCAATCAAAGAAAAGGATACCGAAAAACTTAAGCTTGCAAAGGAAATAATTAAACGCAACTTTAAAAGGAAATATATGCACGAACCTTCCGAGGAATTCAAGATGGTGTATATAAACAAGGTAGATAAGCTATCCGTTGAGACTATTGTTGACACAGCTGAAAATCCTAAGATTAAGCTAGATGCTTTGGTTTCATGTCCAGATTATGATTTATATTTGATGTCACCTGGTCAGAGTCTTTGTGTAAGATGTCAGGTAAGAAGAAATGAGGTGGAGATAAGAAACTTAAGCTACGATAATATTAAGTCACCTAAAAGGAAGAAGCAACTTAGAAAATAGCAGAATCCCTCAACGTATCATCAGAAAGAAGCAAAAGCACGGTTTAAAATTGCCGTGTTTTTTTTATTTATATAAATATGTTAGTTATACTATATGTGAATTACAAGTAAGAAGTAAAAATAAGGAAAGTTTTATAAAATTAGGATATATTACATTATTTGTGAACTACAATAAAATAAAAAAGAAACCAAAAAATATTAATAAGTGAACGTGTGTTGACATAATAAATAAAAAGTGATATAATGCATCTTAACTTTTTTATAAAAGTTGGATGAGTTCATATTATTAAAAGGAGGATAGATAGTATGAGAAAGACTAATGTCAACCAAAGTAATCAAAGACTATTAATAAGTTTTTTGATAAGAACAAAGGAAGGCTTTGAGCTAAGAAAAGAATTAAAAAATATATTAAATAAAGAAAATATAGAGTTTAAGCTTGAAGAGAATAAAACAACTACAATTTTTAGATTAGATAATATGTATGTTAAAGTATATTGCGATAAGTATTTACCAGGAAAATTAGAAATTGTATTATATAATAAAAGTGAACCAGAGATTTATATTGCAATGCTTATTTTAACAAATTCAAAACCGTATATTTTAGATGATAATACTAATGGTATTAGTTTTTTTACCAGTATGAAAAAAATTACTAAAAAGTCTAATATAAACGATGTTGAAATTAATGAAAGTGTTAAAACTAAAATTATTGGACTAAATAACATATATAAGTATCAAATAATAAAAACTCCAAGATCAAATAATAATGTTACAGTAAAATATATATATAAAAGCTCAGTTTTATTATCTAAATCAACAATATCACTTGTTGAGATAATAATTCCAGTACTATTTAATCAAAATAGTCAAGTTAAAGAAAAAGTAGTAACAGCTACTTTTAAAAATTGTGAAGAAGTTAAATTATAACTTTCTTTTTTTTGCAAATTATTTGCAAAATATAAATTGACATATATTTGACTACATGTTATAATCTTTACGTGAATTTAATTTTATTTTTATATAATAATTATTTGTATAGTTAGGAGGTGCCATAATTATGGATGACGAAAGATTTGATGATGAGATACGTCAAAAAGATAGAAAACCATATGTGGTTTTGTCAGATGGAAGAGAGTTTTCCCATGAATTTATTTTTAATAAATTAGTATCTTCAGGACTTAGAGAACCTTATATGAAAGAAGCTATATTTAAAATTTTAACTCAAAAGCCTCTACAAGTCGAGTTTTCAGCTAGAAATGTTGGTAAAACTATAGATATAGAAGAGTTTTTAAGAAAAAGAGAAATTGGTTCAAGAGAAAAGTATCAAGAAGCAATTTTTCAAATAGATGGTGTATCTAGTACGGATTCTAAGTTTTATAATATGCTTGTATCTCATGGAGAAAGTATTAATTTAAAATAGTCGTTAATCGGCTATTTTTTTATTTTCATTATCTTGAATTGTATTTACAATCTCTAAAGCTTGCATACTTGATAAGTTTTGTCCTACAATTTGGAGTAAATTTGCAAGACAATTAATTGTGTCTTGAGAAAAGTTATTATATATCCAGATTGATATAGTTGTTCCAATAATCAGAATATTGTTAGAAGAGTTATTACACAATAGATATCACCTTATATATATTATTCTTTAAAAAAGTAAAAGTTCTGTCTAAATTATTATTTAATTTGATTTTCTAATAATTTTGGTATATAATCTCACTGGGAGGAATTAAATTGAGATTTTTAATAGTTGGAGATATAGTAGGCAAAACAGGAGTTGAAAGATTAAAACAAGAATTAGAAACTAGAAAAAATATTGATTTTTGTATAGTTAATGGAGAGAATTCTGCAAGTGGAAGAGGTATTAGAACTAAGGAATATGATCAAATACTAGGCTTTGGTGTTGATATAATTACAATGGGAAACCATATGTATTATAGAAAAGAGATGGCATCAGAATATGCTAAATTAAAAAGACTTGCAATACCTGCAAATTTAACAAATTTAGTAGGAAACAAAAATGTAATAGTAGAAAAAAACGGAATAAAAGTTGGTGTAATTAACTTGCTAGGAAGCTTTGCAATGGGAGATATGATTACAAAAAATTTAGAAAATCCATTTAAAGTTGTTTTAGAGCAAATTGAAGAATTAAATAAAAATAATGTTGACTATATTTTTGTGGATTTTCATGCTGAAGCTACTGCAGAAAAAATCGCTATGGGACAATTTTTAAAAGATAAGGTAAATTGTGTATTTGGAACACATACACATGTTCAGACTTCAGATGAAAAAATCTTTGATACTGGAATGGCATATATTACTGATGTTGGAATGACAGGACCTAAAGATAGTGTTTTAGGACTTAAAACAGAAGTAGCTATAAAAAGATTTTTAACAGGCGACTATGCACATTATGAGTGTTCAGATAACGATGCAATGTTTAATGCAATAGAGATAGAATATGATGATACTACAAAAAAAGCTATAAATATAAAAAGAATAAATGAATAAGACCAGTTAAATACTGGTCTTATTGTTATTTATGATAAGTTTCATTATTTATAATTTTAAAAGCTCTAAATATTTGTTCAAGTAAAAAGACTCTAATAAGTTGATGTGGAAATGTCATTTTTGAAAAACAGATCTTATCACTTGAATATTCCAATAATTCTTTACTCATACCTAGACTTCCACCAATTACAAATATTATTGTGGAAGATGAGTATGTTTGAATATTATTTATTTTATCTGAAAACTCTTCAGATGTATATTGTTTTCCTTTTAAATCAAGCAAAATAATATTTGAATTTGAGTACTTATTAAGCTTATCTATTATTTTTTTTGATTCAATTGTTTTTATTTGTTCTTCTATGGCAATTGATGAATTTTGTGGTATCTTTTCATCATCTAGCTCTATTATTTCAATTTTTGCATATTTAGATATTCTTTTTTCATATTCATTAATTAAATCTTTTAAAGATTTTTCTTTTACTTTCCCAATACATACTATTTTTATATTTAGCATATTGTATACTCCTCATTAGATAAGTTTTTTGTTGCAAAATTTATTTCAATTGAATCAGGATTGATTCCATTTTGAGATAAAATAGAATCAACTGTTTGCTTAGCTATATCTAAATTATTGTTATTTTCACTTATATGTGCAAGTAAAAATCTATTATGTCCTTCGTTTGCAAGTTGTGCAACAGTTTGTCCACAATCATCATTTGAAAGATGACCTGTGATACTTTTAATACGCCTCTTTAGTTTATATGGATATTTACCAAACTCGAGCATAGTACTATCATAATTAGATTCAATAATAGCATAATTACTTTTAAGTAAATGTTCATATACTACTTCAGACACATATCCTAAATCTGTTGCAAAAGTTATAACTGAGTTATCACTTTTTAAGGTGTATCCACAAGGCATTATAGCATCATGTGATATTTCAAATGCAGAAAATTCAATGTCTTTTATTTTAACAGGAGAATTATAGTCTATTGCAACTATATTAGACTCTATATTTTTATCATTAAGTTCTTCTTTTATATAGCTTGCAGTACTAATGCAAGCATAAATAGGAATATCATTTTTTCTACAAAGTAGAGGAAGACCTTTTATATGATCAGAATGCTCATGTGTAATTAAAATTGCATCAATGTCTTTAATAGTAAGTCCTATAGATTTAAGACCTTCATTAATTGCTTTATAACTTACACCAACATCTATTAAAATATTTGTATTAGAAGAGGCAATATGAAACATATTGCCTGAACTAGAACTATATAATGGATGAATTTTGAACATTATTCCTCATCCTCAGTCTTAATATACTCTATTTTAGCACCTAATCTTGCAAACTTATCTATAATATTTTCATATCCTCTTAAGATATGATGTACATCAGAGATTTCAGTTTCACCTTCAGCAACAAGGCCTGCAATTATCATAGCAGCTCCTGCTCTTAAATCATGAGCTTTAACGGGAGCACCATATAATTTTTCTACACCTTTAAAAATAGCTGTAGATCCATGAGCAGTTATATCAGCGCCCATTTTATTTAATTCGTCTGTATATTGAAATCTAGATTCCCAAATAGTCTCAACAATTGTACCAGTTGAATCTCCTAGAGTAAGAAGAAGAGATGTCTGAGGTTGCATATCTGTTGGAAATCCTGGATAAGGCATTGTTTTTATACTAATTGATGTAGGTCTTTTATCCATTTTTACTCTTATAGTAGACTCAGTTTCTTCAACTGTAGCACCGGCTTCAATAAGCTTTGCTGTGATTGGTTCCATATGTTTTGGAATACAATTATTTATTATAACATCACCTTTTGTAGCGGCTGCTGCTACCATAAATGTACCAGTTTCAATTTGATCAGGTATTATAGAGTAACTAGATTTTTGACTTAACTCTTTAACACCAGTAATTTTTATTGTATCAGTACCAGCGCCTTTAATTTTTGCACCCATAGAATTTAAAAAGTTTGCTAAATCAACAATATGTGGCTCTTTAGCTACGTTTTCAATAACTGTTGTTCCTTCAGATAAGGTAGCAGCAAGTATTGCATTCATAGTAGAACCTACTGAAACCACGTCAAAGAATATATTAGCGCCTTTTAATGGTTCTGTCTTTGAAGCATAAACGTTTCCATTTCTTACAACTACTTTAGCTCCTAATTTTTTTAGTGCTTTTATATGTTGATCTATAGGTCTTGCACCTAGTTTACATCCGCCAGGTAGACCAATTTGAACTTTATCAAATCTACCAATTAAAGAACCTAATAGGTAATAAGAAGCTCTAAATTTACTAGTTAAATCATATGATGCAATAGCAGAGGATACCTCTGAATTATCTATTATCATTTCATTTTTTGATATGTATTCTATTTTAGAACCAAGTGATTCTAATATTTTACAATAGGCACGTATATCACTTATATCTGGAACATTTTCTAGATGACATTTTCCTTTAACTAAAAGTGTTGCAGGTAATATTGCAACTGCTGCATTTTTTGCTCCACTAATTGTTACTTCTCCTTCTAAGCGACATGGCCCATGGACTACAAATTTTTCCATATACTTTTCCTCCAATCTAAATTTACTAACATAATATAATTATTTAAGTCAACACCAAGTATATCATACAATAATAAAAAAAACAATAATTTATCTTTTATATTTCGACTTAAAAGATTTTAAATAACAATTTACATTATTAGTAAAAGAAGAGAGAGTACTTTCTACACACGCTAAATTTGAAAATACAGAAATTTCTTTTCCTGTTATATAATGTGAATTATTTATTGGAAGCTTTACATTACTTGCACATAAAAATGATTTTAAAAATGCTTTAGGATTAATTATATGTATCACCTCCTAATATATTATATGTATTAATATGCTATTAGACATAATATGGTTAAAATTAATTATTTTTAACGATTTTAATTAAAAATACTTGTATTTTTGTTTCAACTATGTTAAAATAGCATAGTAACGATCGAAATACTAATGATAGGGAAGGTGAAGAAAATGAAAAAAGAAATACAACCAAATTACGGAAAAGCAACTATTAGATGTGTTTGTGGTAATGTTATTGAGACTGGTTCAGTAAAACCAGAAATGAGAGTTGATACATGTAGCGCATGTCATCCTTTCTATACAGGACAAAAACAAGCAATATCTAACAAAGGTAGAGCTGCTAAATTTATGGAAAAATATGGAATCAAGCAATAAGCACTTTTAGATAAATGAGTACCTATTAGGTGCTCTTTTTTTTGTTTTATGGTATAATTTAAAAAGGTGAAGGTATGAATAAGAAAAAAAATAAAATGAAAGTTGGAGGAGTAGCTTTATTTGATGGAATAATATTTACATCTGAATATAGACAAGTAATTGCAAAACAGTATAGTGATAGAGTAAGATGTCAAATAAATAGTATTACTAAAGATAATAGAATAATAAATAAGATACCTATTTTAAGAGGAATTTTAGGAATAGGAAATCAAATAGGGAATGCAGCTCCTGATTTTATAAAATCAAGTGGTGAAGAAAGTTATAATGAAAAAAATAATACATTATTACTTTATGCTATATTAATTATATTATGTATAACTGTACCAATTATAATTTCTGCATTTTTTAAACAAGAAATAAGAAATGTAATACAATTATTAATAGTTTTTATTGAATTCTTATTATATGTAGTAGCATTAAAATCTATATCCGATTTTAATATATTATTTATGTATCATGGAGCAGAGCATAAGGTTGTAAATTCTTTTGAAAATTTAGATATGAAAGATATGACTCTAGAAAATGTAAAAAAACAGTCAAGATTTCATAAAAGATGCGGTGGAAACTTTATTGTATACTTTGTTATTTTAACAATGCTATCATTATTTATACCTATAGATAACTTAGTTATTAAGACAATAGTTCTATTTTTTCTTGCAGTATTAAATGTTGGAATGGCATATGAAATAGTTAACATTTTTTCAAAACTAAAAAAACCATTTGATATTATTAATTATCCAGCAACTGTTATACAGCTTTTTACAACAAAAGAGCCAACAGATAAGATGTTAAAGCTTGCACTTTATGGTATACTTGGAACTACAAGGGAGAAGAATGGAATAATTTTAAATGATTATATACAAAAATATATAAATGAAAAATTAAAAGATATTAATTATGATAAACAGGATATCTATTCTATACTTGAATATGTAACGGGAATAGATATAAATAAATTAATGTTAAATAAAGATAGCTACTTATTATCGTTAAACAATGAGATTAAAGCAGATATTCTGCTTGATAAATATTATTTTGAAAAATATCCTTTACAGTATATTACACATAAACAGTATTTTTATAATGAAAAGTATTATGTGGATGAAAATGTTTTAATACCAAGATCAGATAGTGAAATATTAGTAGAAAAAGCAATTGAATATATAAATAAAGAAAACTTAAAAAATATAGTAGATCTTTGCACTGGAAGTGGAGCTTTGGGAATATCTATTGCTAAAAATAGTGATATAAATAAGATGACTTTAATAGATATTTCGTCACAAGCATTAAAAATAGCAAAGAAAAATATTAGATTAAATAATATGGATGATAAAGTAAGTATATTACAATCTAATTTACTAGAAAACAAAATAGTTGAAATTAAAAAGCAAGAAGAATATGAAGATAAAAAAGTAGATATGATTGTTTCAAATCCACCATACATAAAAACAGATGTTTTGTCTTCTCTTGATGAAGAGGTAAAAAAAGAGCCAAAACTTGCTTTAGATGGTGGAAAAGATGGTTTAGACTTCTATAATAAAATAATTGAAGAGTCAAAGAAAGTTTTAAAGCCTAATGGTATATTAATTTTTGAGATAGGATATGACCAATTAAATGATTTGAAAAATATTATAGGCAAAAATAATGAGTATAAATTGCTAGAGTCTGTAAAAGACTATGGCGGAAATGATAGGGTGGTAATATGTCGTTTTCTGGACAAGTAAGAGATGAAATAATGGAATATTATAATAAAAAAAGAGATCCATATATAATAAAAGCTGAAAGATTTGGTGAATATTTAACGGAAGCACAGTATAAAAATGATTTGATGAAAGATTTTCAAGATTATTTTGAAATATCAAATTTATCAGAAGAAGAAATAAAAACGGTAATAAAAGGTGTATTTTTAGCAAGTGGGTGTATAATTGATCCAAATAAAGATTATAGATTTGAAGCTACATTTAAAAATAAATCTTGCGCAGAATATTTTATGGATATGTTAGCTCTTTTAGATTTTACACCAAAGCTTGTAAAAAGGCCAAAAGCCGGAGTATATGTTGTATATTTTAAAGAGTCAGAACAAATATCATATATGTTAAGTTTACTTGAAGCAAATAGATGTATGCTAAATTTTGAAGAGATAAGAGTAATAAAAGATGTAAATAATTCTAAAAATAGAGCATCAAATTGTGAAATTGCAAATATGACTAAATCTATTAATTCTGCTTTAGAGCAGCTTAATGCAATAAAAATAATACGTAGTAAAGGTAAGTTTTCTAGTCTTAGCGAAAAATTAAAATATACTGCCTCTTTAAGAGAGAATTATCCAACAGATACTCTTGAACAAATCGCATCAAGAACAGAAGGGAAAAATAAGATATCTAAATCTGGTCTAAAACATAGACTAGATAAAATAATATCTATAGCTAATGAATTACAGTAAATAAATGTCTTTTTTAGAAGTAATATACATTACTTCTTTTTTTCTTGTGCTTTTCTTGAAATGAAAAAATCTTTATGATAGAATAAAAAATGACTTAGAGGAGAAAAACATGAATAATGAAATAGGAGTATATGTACATATACCATTTTGCTTACGAAAATGTTACTATTGCGATTTTGCATCTTATGAGAATATGGAAAAATTAATAGAGCCATATATAAATGCACTTTGTGATGAAATATTAAAAAATTCAGAGATATTAAGTCAATATAAAATAACAACTATATATATTGGAGGAGGAACACCATCATATATTGATGCAAAATATATTAAGCAAATACTAGATACTTTAATGCTATTTACTGATAAAGAGTTTTTAAAGGAAGTAACAATAGAATTAAATCCAAATAGCGTTACAAAAGAAAAGCTTGAGATATATAAGAATGCTGGTGTAAATAGATTAAGTATAGGATTACAGTCTATATATAATGATATATTAAAAATAATTGGAAGAGTTCATAAATTAGAAGATTTTGAAGAAGCATTAAAGATTGCAAATGATCTTTCTTTTGATAATGTATCATTAGATCTAATATATCCTTTACCAAATTTAAGTCTAGAACAATTTAAAGAGACTGTAGACTATGCTATATCATTAAAGGAAAAAAATATAAAGCATATTTCAATATATAATCTAGAAGTACATGAAAATACAAAGCTTGCTTTTTTACTTAATGAAGGTTATGTATCACTTGTTAATGAAGATACAGAATATGAAATGTATAAATATTTGAAGGATACTTTATCTCAAAATGGATTTTATAGATATGAAATATCAAACTACGCAATAAATGGATATGAGTCAAAGCATAATTTAAAATATTGGAATCAAGAACAATACTTAGGATTTGGTAGTAGCGCGTCAAGTTTTTTTGGTGGAAAAAGATACACAAACACTAAGGACATCAAAGAGTATATAAAAAGAATAAATAAAAACGAGATACTTTATGATGAATGTGAAGAGCTAGACTTATTATCTTTAATGAAAGAATATGTAATGTTAAACTTAAGAAAACTAGAGGGACTAAATAAAGATAATTTTAAAATAAAATATCAAAAAGAAATATATGATATTTTTGCAGAGGAAATAAATGAGTTAGAAAAACTTGGACTTTTAGAAGAAAATAAAAAATATATAAAATTAACATCAAGAGGACTTGAAGTAGCAAATTTAGTTTGGGAAAAATTTATATAATAAATAAAAAGGAGATAATATGGAAAAATTTTTAATAATTGATGGAAATAGTATTTTAAATAGAGCTTTTTATGGTCTAGCTGGAGCAAGAATGACGACTGCAGAGGGGATTCATACAAATGCTATATTTGGATTTTTAAATATATATTATATGATTGTAGAAAAAATTAATCCAGATTATGTTGCGGTTGCTTTTGATTTAAAAGCACCTACATTTAGACATAAAATGTATGATGAGTATAAAGGTACAAGAAAGGGAATGCCAGATGAATTAAAAGAGCAAGTCCCTATAATAAAAGATGTACTTCGTGCAATGAATATAAAGATATATGAACTAGAAGGATATGAAGCAGACGATATATTAGGTACTATTGCCTCTTTAAATGAGAAAAATAAAGATAGAGATATATTTACATATATATTGACAGGAGATAGAGATTCATATCAATTAATATCATCTAAAACAAGTATAATCTTTCCTTCAACAAAAATGGGAAAAACAGATTATACAGTATATACACCAGAGCTATTAAAACAAGAGAAAAATATTGAACCTTATCAAATAATTGACATAAAATCTCTTATGGGAGACTCATCAGATAACATTCCTGGTGTAAAAGGAATTGGAGAAAAAACAGCATATAATCTTATTTGGAAATATACGACACTAGATAATATCTATAAAAATATAGATAATTTAGATGCAAGTCCTAAAATAATAGAAAAGTTAAAAAATGACGAAGACATGGCAAGACTTAGCTATACACTTGCAACAATTAATAAAACTGTTCCAATTACATTAGATTATGAGCAAAATAAAGTAAAGGATATAAATAAAAGAGAACTATATACTCTTTTTAAAAAACTTTCATTTAATAAATTTTTATTAAAGTATAATTTTGATGATATAAAAGGTGAAGTAGAGGATAAAATAGAAAAAAAATCTAATATAAAAATAGATGATGAAAATATCATAATAGTTACTAAAAACAATTTTTCTAAATATAAAGAGGAAATATGTAATGTATTAAATGAAGATGCTATATCATATATATTAAATATAAATTATGAAAATCAAGCTTTTAGTAGTAATCTGGATATAAATGATAAATCTTTTTTTAGTATTTATAGTAGCATTTCAGATAAGTGTTATATAATAAATCTTGATACATTTGATATATTAGATAAATTAGATAAAGAAATAGTATTTAATATATTTAAAATATTTGCAAACTCAAAATGTAATAAATTAGGATTTAATATAAAGCAAGACATAAGATTTATATTTACTAATATATGCGATAAAATTTTAAATTTTAACTATGATTTGCTTATAGCATGTTATTTGTTAGATTCAACAAGAAATCACAAATTTAGTACTATTTTGAGTGAATTATATGGTATTATTTTAAGTACTAAAGATAATTCAGATGATCAAAAACAATTATCTTTATTTGAAATATCAGATGACAGTAAAAAAATAGATGCTAATTTATCAAAAGACATTTCTATTGCTACTAAATGTATTTTTAATTCTAAAAGTATAATGGATGAAAAGCTAAAAAAAGATGGAATGTATGATTTAATGTATAATATCGAAATCCCGCTATCTGAGACACTTGCTAATATGGAAACAGTTGGAATGTATGTAGACAAAGACAAATTAGAAGAATTTGGTGTTCAAATTTCAAAAAGACTTTCAGAACTTGAAAAAGAAATATATAGCTTAGCTGGAGAAGAATTTAATATAAATTCTCCACAACAATTAGGTGTTATTTTATTTGAAAAATTAAATTTACCTGGTAAGAAAAAAACAAAAACTGGATATTCTACAAATAAAGAAGTGTTAGAGTCTTTAGAAGAATATCATGATATAATTCCATTATTAATTGAATATAGACAAACAATGAAACTAAAGTCTACTTATGTTGATGGACTTAAAGCAACAATAAAAGAAGATTCAAGAATACATACTACATTTACTCAAACAGTAACTTCTACAGGAAGACTAAGTAGTATAGAACCAAATTTACAGAATATTCCAATTAGACTTGAGCTTGGTAGTCGAATAAGAACATTTTTTACTGCACCAAAAGGTAAAAAAATTGTTGATGCAGATTATAGTCAAATTGAACTTAGAGTCTTATCACATATATCTAAAGATGATACAATGCAGAATGCTTTCAATAGTGGAATTGATGTTCATAAAGTAACAGCTTCACAAGTGTTTGGTGTTCCTCTTGATGAAGTAACAAAGCAAATGCGTTCAAAAGCAAAAGCGGTAAACTTTGGTATAGTATATGGAATAAGCGAATTTGGACTTGCAAAAAATATTGGAGTTTCTTGGAAAGAAGCAAAAGAGTACATAAACACCTACCTTAATAAGTATCATGGTATTCGTGAATTTATGAAAAATATAGTTGAAGAGGCAAAGGAGAAAGGATATGTGTCTACTCTTTTTGGAAGAAGAAGATATATTCCAGAACTAAAAAATAAAAACAAAAATATAATACAATTTGGTGAACGCATAGCAATGAATACTCCTATTCAAGGAAGTGCAGCAGATATAATAAAAATTGCTATGAATAATCTATATAAAGCATTAAAAGACAATAACTTGAAATCAAAGCTTGTAATGCAAGTTCATGATGAATTAATTGTAGAAACCTACGATGATGAAATAGATATAGTAAAAAATATTATGAAAGAAGCGATGGAAAATGTAATAAAACTAGATATACCTTTAGATATAGATTTAAATGTTGGAGAAAGTTGGTTTGATGCAAAATAAGAATATTTTGAAAAGAGGGGGATTAATGAAAAAAAAGAGTTTATTCAAAAGTCTTATACTAATGTCAATTATTGGTATAATTATAATAGGAATATTAGTACTAAGAACATTTGTTTATCCTTTGAAATATAAAGAACAAATAGTAGCTCATAGTATAAGTAATAATTTAGATCCATACTTAGCACTTGCAGTAATTAATGCAGAAAGTGGTTTTGATAAATATGCAACTTCAAATAAAGAGGCAAAAGGTCTAATGCAAATTACAGAGGCTACGGCAAAAGAAATAAATGAAGCTACAAAATCTACTGAGGAGATAAACGATACAACTATATATGATATAGACGTAAATGTAGAGATAGGTTGCAATTATCTTGCCTCTTTAATATCAAGATATAATGGAAATTATTATATCGCAATTTGCGCATATAATGCTGGAATTGGAAATGTCAATAAATGGTTAGAAACAGGAATTATAAGCAGTACACTTGATACAACAGATATTAGTCTTCCTTTTGCAGAAACTACAAACTATCTAAAAAAAGTTATTAGTAATTATGAGATATATAAAAAGATATATCCATCACTATAAATGCATATAAAGAGGAATGTATAAAAACATTTCTCTTTTTTTGAAATTTTATAGCAAATTTTCTTATGTTTTAGTTTTATATTGTTAAAAACTAGACAAAACATAAAGTTAGTGATATAATTTAAAGGCATTATAGTAACATAAAACGTTACTATTTATTAATTAATAAAAATTTTATGAAAGATGGAGGGATAAAGTTATGAGCGGACATAGCAAATGGGCTAATATTAAAAGAAAAAAAGAAGCCACAGATACTAAAAGAGCAGGTATATTTTCTAAACTTGGAAAAGAGCTTACTGTAGCAGTTAAGATGGGAGGGAGCCCAGACCCGAATGTCAATCGTAAACTAAGGGATGTAATTGCAAAATGTAAGGCAAATAATATGCCTAATGATAATATAAATAGATGTATACAAAAAGCAGCAGGTGATGCAAATGCAGATAATTATGAAGAAATTACATATGAGGGATTTGGACCTTGTGGTGTTGCAGTAATTGTTGAAGCAACAACAGATAATAAAAATAGAACTGCAGCTGACGTAAGACATATATTCTCTAAATCAGGTGGTTCATTAGGAGTTAATGGCTCTGTTGGATATATGTTTGAGAAAAAAGGATATATCTTAATTGAAAAAGATGAAAATACTAATGAAGACGATTTAATGATGACAGTATTAGATGCAGGAGCAGATGACTTTGTGCCTGATGAAGAATATATAGAGATATTTACTTCACCTGATACATTCTCAGAAGTTTTAGAAGCTGTTGAAAAAACTGGTGCAAAAATTGTTGAATCAGATGTAAGACAAATTGCAAATATGAAAAAAGAGCTTACTGAAGAAGAAGAGGAAAAGATGCAAAACTTCCTAGATAAAATGGAAGAAAATGACGATGTTCAAAACGTTTGGCACAATGCAGATATATAAAAATACATAAATTTGTAATAAATTTGAAATAAAGTGTTGACTTTACATAACAGAAGTGCTATAATAAAAGTGTAGAGTAATCTATGTTATGTAAAGGAGGTTGTTGTTTTAATGTATTATAGTAATAAATTAGGCTTTTATTTAAAGCAATATACTACACAAATAATAGTTGGTATTGTATGCTTAATTATAATTGCTTCTGGTTTATTCTTATACTTCAAAATTAACAGCAATACTCAAAATTCAACAGTTGTTAGTGGATCAGTAGAAAACAATAATGAACAAACTAATACTGAAGTAAACGTAACAGAAGATGAAACAATTCTACCAGAAGATCTAAGAACTTTAGAAGCAGGACAAAAAGTAACTGTTAAAGTTGCTACAATTGATGATGAAGGAGTTTTAGTTTTAATTTCTGGAGATAAAAGAATAAATGCTAAAATGATTGGTACAGACTTTTCAAAAGAAATGCCAGATACCATATATTCAATAGATCAAGATTTAGCTGGTAAATATATTGATATATCTTTTGATGAAACTAAAGTTTCAAATGGATATGCAATGGTGTATATTTATTCAGATGAAACTACTCTATACAATGCTAAACTACTTAAAGAAGGTAAAATCGTATTAGATTCAAATATAAGTAAAAAAGCATTAGAATATAATAAATTAGCAGAATCTCAAGCATATGCTAAACAAACATTAGCTGGTGTTTGGGGAGAATAAATAAGCATGCCGAGCTAGGGAAAAACCTTAGTTTTCATATATCAACCTCTTATGATCGCCTCTATAGCAATGTAGAGGCATCTATTTTGTTTACAACAGACTTAAAAAGCTTAAGTCTGTTTTTTATTGCCTCTTTATATTGAACAATTAATAATTTAATGATAATATGTAATTATATTGTATAGGAGGTTTTAAATATAAAAATGAAAACTAAAGAAAAAATTAAAAAAATATTTTCTATAGCATTACTATCTATTATGCTATTAAATATGAGTTGCATTAATGCTGTTGAGTTTAATCCAGGTGGAACAGGAAAAGATGACGAGACCTACAAAGAATATACCGCTACTCTTGTCGATTTACAGATAAATAGTATTATGGCTTTAAATTTAGATGAATTAAATGATACAAATAGTGATGCTTTATCTCTTGTAGGATCAGTAAAAATTAATAAAAAGATTGATGAAGATAATATAGAATACTTAAATGAAATGCCACAAATTTCATTAGTAGACGAAAATAACAATACTATATCCATAGCTGAAGTAATACCTCAATCTGAATATAGTATGACTCAAAGTGATTTATACTATATAAACTTATATGATTTAGATGTTCAAGAAAGACAAACATATAGACTAGTCGCAAAAATAACAGATAATGATAATAATGTAATTACTAAAGATATTACTTATTCAGATAGTCTAATATTTAGTCAAGGAACTAGCTATAATATGTCATATGAATCAGTAAATAATATATTAAATATTAGTTTTAGTAAAGTAAATTCATCAACCGAGGTACAAGAGGAAGAAGAAGAAAGATTTATAATTGGACTTTTACTAAATGAAACATATAATTTATTAAATGAAAATGGTGAAATTGTAGAGACATTTTATACTTATCCTGATGAATTAATTACTTTTTACAATTTACCTATAGGAGAGTATTTTATACAGCAAAAAAGTAATCCTGAACTTACTTTTAATTTATTTAATGTAACAAAGGAAAATATCAAAGTAGTTATTATTAATTCTACAAATTTTTTACCAGATAATTTTTATATAAATATAAATGTAAAAGATGAAAATAATAACCCTGTTCCTAATGCATTAATACATATATATGATGACAATAATAGCTTAATTTATGAGGGAAAAACTGATAATAATGGATATATGCAATATACTTTTGAAGTAGAAAATAAATTAAATGTAAGATTAGATTGGCATGCACAGATAGTTAATGTAGAATATGGTATTGTAAATTCTTCACCACAATATTTCCATGTTTTTCCAGATATATCTACAGTAGATGTTGAGCTAATTAATTACTCAGAAAATTATGAATTTAAAAAAGGAGACTTAGATAAAAATGGAGCTGTAAATGCCAATGATGCTGCTGTAGCACTAGATCTATACAAATATGGTAATGTTACAGAAAAAGATATAGAAATTGGTGATATGAATGATGATGGAGTAATAAATGCAAATGACGCTGCTCTTATACTTGATGTGTATAAGTATGGTGGATAATATGTATTTAAAGAGGCAAAAGCCTCTTTATTTTATTTTCATATTCTGATATAATAAAGAAGTTATCAATAAAAAGCAGCACAAGAACATTTGTTTACTTGTGCTATATAAATAAGATTGGAGGAATAATAAATGAAAAAAGAGAAATCATGTGGAGCAATTATATATAATAGCAATAAAGAAGTATTAATTGTAAAACATACTGCAGGTCATTGGGACTTTCCAAAAGGGCATATGGAAAAGGGAGAAGATGAGTATCAAACAGCTATTAGAGAAGTAAAAGAAGAAACAAATATTGATATAGATTTGTATAAAGAAAATAGATATACTATTAATTATTCTCCAAAAGAGGATATAGATAAAACAGTAGTCTTTTTCTTAGCAAAAAGTAAATCAAACGATTTAAAAAAGCAAGAATGTGAAATTTCAAATATTGGTTGGTTTAAATATGATGATGCTCTTAATATTCTTACATATGATATAGCAAAAGAGCTTTTAAAAAGGTCATATAATGATTTAAAAAACAAATAGTATAAAATAACATTAAAGAGAAAAAATAGAGTAGATGTTAATCTACTCTATTAATTCTTTGTAAGTCTAAAATATCCAACGGAGATATAAAATGCATTTTGGTAATTATCATTACCAGAAAGATATATATAAATAGATAATAGCATATTACAAAAATCTTCTTTCAACTTCTATTACATATAATAAGCTGGCCAAGTCCTACAATATATAATAGAATGTTTATACTAACTAGTATTTGTATAAACTCAAAGATTTAAGTGGCAAACAATACACTATTATCTAGTATTTTTAATATATTATTAGTTATAATATATACAATAAGCTTTATATTAATATGCTCTCTAGTAATGTTAAATCACTTAGATATTATAACATTACATAATATAAATGTCAAGAGCGTATTTAATATAAAATAGTAGGAAAGAGATAATTTTTTTAAAAAGGGTTTATAATAAAGATATAAGTATTTTTTGCATTTTGACGTTATCTAATAGAAGTAAATAGAATTAATATTAAATTATTATAAATAAAAAAATATTTATAATAATTGTTTATGAAAATTTTTAAAACTAATAGAGAGAGAAGAGACAATGTAAATGATCAAGAAGAGTGGTTCTAAAGTTTTACACGATTGCGCAAAATAATAATTTTGTGAAAATAGGAGTAGGATTTATTGACTTAAGTTATAGTATATGATATATTTACAGTAGTAAGTTTATCATTACATATATATATGTATGTTTATAATATATTAAATATTTTAAGCTTTATATTTCCATTTTAACGCATTTTTATATTAGCTCTTATAACTTTACTTATATTTTATTTTTTAGCTTGTTTATATCTAATATGTTTCTTACTCTAGACTTAATTTTAGATAATACTTACGATTGCGCAAAATATTTGATTTAATTTTGATTTTAAAACACTTATATAGTTTTACTGCCATGAAGTTATATTACCCAATTTCAAAAAACGTCTTAAAATCGAAATATGAGCGTCACTTTTTTGGAGGTTTTTATATGTATGATGATATACCAAATTTTTTAAGAGAATTCTTATTGTATATGCAAAATATCAAAAACAGATCTCAAAGTACAATTCGTGAATATCATTATGATTTACGTGATACTTTTAGATTTCTTAAATTATATAAATTAGATAAAATTAAATTAAGTGCTATAGATAACGAACTTATTGAAAAAACAGATATTTCAAATTTAGATTTAGAATTTGTTAGAAAAATTGAATTAACAGATTTATATGAATACTTAAATTATTTATCGAACGTTCGTTCGGATAAACCAGCAACACGTGCAAGAAAAATTGCTGCAATAAAATCTTTTTTTAATTATATGACTTTTAAGCAAAAAGCATTAGAGAAAAATCCGGCAGTTGAGTTAGAGACGCCAAAACTTGGAAAAAGACTTCCTAAATATTTATCATTAGATGAAAGTGTAGCTCTCCTCCACTCCATTGAAGGAAAAAATGAAAAAAGAGATACTTGTATTATTACATTATTCTTAAATTGCGGATTGCGTTTATCTGAGCTTGTAGCAATAAATTTTAAAGATATAAAGGATAATACATTAAAAGTTATAGGAAAAGGAGATAAAGAACGTTCTGTATATCTTAATGACGCATGTCAAAAAGCACTCAAAGAATATATTTCAGTGCGTCCTAAAGATGTAAAAGATCATGATGCTCTTTTTATTTCTGAAAGAGGAACAAGAATAGGAAAAAGAACTGTAGAAATGATGGTAAAAAAGTATATTACGCTAGCAGGACTTGATCCTAAAAAATACTCACCACATAAATTAAGACATACAGCAGCAACTCTTATGCATAAATATGGCGGTGTAGATATTCGTTCTTTACAACAAATATTAGGTCATGAAAGTGTATCTACTACTGAAATTTATACTCATGTTGATAGTGAGCAGGTAAAAGAAGCACTAGAAAAAAATCCATTAAATAACTTATAATTTGCCTCTTTATTAAATAAAATCTATATCTTATATAAACGAAAAAGGTAAGCTAATTTTTAAGCTTGCCTTTAATTTTTCGAAATACTTTCTTAACTGTGAGTTTTTTCTCCTTTTCCTCCTCTTCTCTTTTCTCTTCTTCAATTTTATTCTTTTTAAAAACCATTTCCCTTATAGAATAGTTATAACACCTTACTTGTTGTTTTAAAGCAAATTTAGCTCTTTCTTGCTCTTGTGGTAATTTACTTTTTTCTAAAAAAGTAACAACACTTTTATCTATACAAGAAATAGAATTTAAAAAAGAAAATATATCTGAAGATAATTCTTCATCACTATTAAAAAGCAATATAAGTTTTTGAAGAGTAAAACTCATATTTCCCTCAAGAGAGTTTAGAGAAAATATGTCCATGTCAAAGAGAGTATCATAATCAGCAACATATGATAACTGTTTTAAATATTTAATATTCTCAGGATCTTTTATTCTATAGTATCCTTTTGAATTAACAGTACCACTTAAAATTGATTTCTCTTTGAATAGATTAGGATTAATAAACTCTTTCATAGAAAATAGTATTTCTACATCCCGTTTTTTCACATAGGCAATTAATCGATTGCCATCAGACTTAATGATTTTCATTTAAAAATCCTCCTTTATGCAATAGTCTTTTATTATTATAACGTAGATTATGTATTAATTCAACCTAATATATGTGTAAATTTATATTTTCTATAAAAAAAACAATTTATTATAATGAAATTACATTACTTTAAAATAAAAGTCTCTTAAAATCGAAATATGAGTGTCTATATATCTATTTAAGCATTTACTAGCTACTAAGTTAACAATAAAAAAAGAAGAGACTTTGCTCTTCATAGTTTTAGGATAAAATTCGTACTATTTCCTCTAAATTATTCTCGTCAATATTGCAACCTGCTGCTCCAAAATGTCCTTTACCCCCAATTTTTTCTGCTATAGGTCTAACATTTACATTTGGATTTATATTTCTTATAGAAATCGAATAATTATCTACAGATACTAGTAATATAAAATCAATATCATATATTTTGTTTTTTCTTAAATATTGTGCTATTTCATTTCTATATTCATATGATATATATACAACTCCAGCATTATATCCATAAATATTTTTAATTCTTATTTTCTTTATATAAGATAACACTTCGTTGTCTGTTGAATGTCTTTTTAAATCTATTAATTTTAATTCATTATAGTAAAAGCGAAACTCATCTTTAAACTTTAATTTATTATACATTTTATTTATATAATCATCTGGTCCTATTGCTTCAAATAAAAGAGATAAATCTCTTGCAACATCGTTTTCAGTTAGATTCCATATACCTGTGTCATATGCTCTGGTAGCTTCGCAAAATGTATTAAGTGCGTTTGTTCTTTTCATACTATTATTTTTAATTAAATGTTCATATAAAAGTGATGTAGAGCAACAATAGCCTTTTTCATCTTTTATTATAACGTTAACAAAATCGTATGAATTAAATTCCGTTACAGACTCATTATGATCAAATAAAATAAGTTTATGTTTTAATTTTTTATCTTTGTCTATTATATCTAAATTTTTCTTATTTAAGTGTAAATCTGTTATATATATCCTATTATACACATCAAATAAATTATTATTATAATAAAATTCAAACCTGTTATTAACATCAAAACCTTCGCATAATTCATATTTTACTTTCTTATATATAAGCTTTAAAAGAACTATTCCTCCCATGCCGGTCAATATCATTCCTATGCGAGAATATTAATACTTTACTAGTATTTTTATTATATATATTAATAGTTATAAATACTAATAAAATAGATAAAACAATTATAACAATAGTTATAGCCATAAAATCCCTCCTTTTATTAAAAATTTAGTAAGATATTTTTTGATACAAGAGATTATATCATTTTAACATTATTATGTCAATAACAATTTTAGTTATAGCAATATACTAGTGAAAATTCATAAAAATAAAGAGGCGATTTGCCTCTTTAAATAAAAATATATAAATTGTTCTTTGGTATCTAATTGCTTCCATACTTATACATATCAAGTATAAGGGCAGCATCATTTGCATTTACTACATTATCTCCGTTTAAGTCTCCTATTTGTATATCTTCATTTGTAACGTTTCCATATTTATATAGATCTAGTGCTATAGCAGCATCGTTTGCATTAACTACACCATTTTTATCTAAGTCACCTTTTAAATAGTCTATAACATTTAATTCACAAGTTGCAACATTTCCATTTGCTGTTATTGCACTTATTGTAACAGTTCCTGTAGATAGTATAGTAACAATTCCATTGTCATCAACTACAGCTATATCTGAATCAGAACTTTTCCATGTTATAGTATCATCTTTAGTATTTGTTCCTGGCTCAAATACAACTTCTAGTAGTGTTGTTTCTTGAGTAATTAATACAGTTTCTGTTGAATTAGTAAAATAAATGTTTTCTTCTACAGCTTTTTTTACTGTAACTAAACAAGTATCTACTTTATTTCCAACTTTAGCTGTAATTACTGCTGTACCAACATTAATACCTGTTATATTACCATTATTATCTACTTTTGCAATATTTTCATTAGAACTTGACCAAATAGCATTTTTATTATCTGATGTATTTTCTGGATTATATGCTATATTTAAACTATTTGTGTATCCTGTATATACAGTTAATGTTTCAGGTATTGATATTGAAATTAAAGGACTATTAACATTTACTGTATAAGTTAAACAAGCTTCGCCTAAAGTTGCAGTAAGTGTAGCTTTACCACCACCAACGGCAGTAATTGTTCCACTATTATCTACAGTAAATACCTTATTATTAGAAGAAGTCCATGTAATATCTGATAAATCAATAGGAGTTTTAGCATTTGTTGTAGTAATATCATTTAACAACATAGCTTTTGTAGGAGATATAGTATCATCGATATCTAAGCTTATTTCGTCATCTAGACCTGTTATAACTAAATTTATTCTACCTTCATTTGTTGCAATATCTATTTTATTTACTACATCTTTTTCTTTTCCAGATATAACGTTAGAGCTTGTTGTTTTATCTTCTGAGAAAAGTTGTACCCAATATGTCATTCCATTTATTTGATAACATCCAATACCTATTGAATTATATCTTTCTCTAAGTATTGCAGCTCTATGTCCTGGTGAATTCATCCATGCATTCATTATTTGAATGTATGAAGCAGATCCTGCTCCTATATTTTCTCCATCAATTAATGATGATACTGAAAAACAGCTTAAAGTATTTGGTCTTTCATGATCCCAGTATACAGCAATTTCTGCTGCTCTTTGCATTGCAGCTTTTTGCAATTTGGCATTCATCTTTAATGATTTTAATCCTTTTTTTTCACGTTCTTCATTTACTAATGGTAATACATTATTTGCTAAATCATAATTGTATGTTCCAACTGTTGTTACAGTTGCAACTTCAACATAACTTCCGTCACTCATTTCCTTTAAATTAGCTGGCATTGTATAATTTAATTTTGGGCATAGTTCATAAAAACAATGACTAACCCATCTTAATGTAGAAGGAAAACTTATTGTTGTTAAATTTGGACATTTTTTAAATGCGTATGAATCTATTTTTGTTACTCCCTCTGGAATAGTAATAGTTTTTACAGAATTATTTTCTTTGAATGCTCCTGTTCCTATTTTACTTACTTGTTTTGAGTCAATAGTTGATGGTATTACAACATTTTGAAGATTGCCATTATATTTTACAATCTCTATTGTACCATCACTTAATTTGTCATATGTATATTGTCCACTTGTAGTTGAACCATATACTAACGCAAAATTCATCGCTAAAAACATTATAGTAAGAACAATGCTTTTAGATAAAATTTTTTTCATAAAATTCCCCCTTGTGCTACCACAATTACACTTATATTTTATCACGACTTTTACATTTTTGCAACATTTTTATGTAAAATGCAATGTTTTTATTATGTAATGTTTGTTGGACGTTATCCAGTTATAGCATACTAAAAGTCCAAAAAGAGGTAAAAATAAAGAGGCCCAAGCCTCTTTATTTACTATTAATTACCATATTTATACATATCAAGTATAAGTGCTGCATCATTTGCATTTATTACTCCATTTTCATCTATATCAGCTACTTTTAAATCATCATTTGTAGCATTTCCATATTTATATATATCTAATACTATAGCTGCATCATTTGCATTTATCCTTCCATCTCCATCTAAATCTCCAAGTTTTGATCCATTTCCAACTGTCATTGTTTTAGATATATCTATATCACCTAAATTATCCATTTCATAATTTGCACTAACTAATCCTTTAATCTTTACTCTAAAAGTATTATCACCATTTCCAAGTGCTGTAAAAGAGTACACTTTTTTATCTATTCCTGTAGAATCAGTAGAAGTATCCCACCATAAACCTTCAATTAATTCATATGGTGAATTGTATTTCATTATCCTTTCGTTATAACTAAGTTCAAATCCATCATATGCGGCAATATATGTTTCAAAATCTACTGTAACTAAAACTTCCTCTCCTATATCTGCATGTGATTTAGTATCTATTTTAACAGCACTTACTTTACTTAGAGTTACTGTAATTATTTCTATTATACAAATACAAATAAATAACTTTATTTTTATAGTTTTCATATTTTTTATTACCTCCTAATTTGCCTATATCTAATATATATCATTAATTGTATAATTTTTCAAGACATAATAAAAAATTAAAATAAAGAGGCAATTTGCCTCTTTAAATACATATTATTTACCATATTTATACACATCAAGTATAAGAGCAGCGTCATTTGCATTTATTACTCCATCATCATTCATATCACCAATTTGCATATCTTCATCTGTAACATTACCATATTTATATAGATCTAGTGCTACAGCAGCATCATTGGCATTTACTGCTCCGTTTTTATCTAGATCTCCTTTATTTAATTCAATATCTAATAAAATAAATTTTATATTATGTTCTAGAGCAAATTTGTGTGCAGCTGAATTATTACTAGTATATATAATAAATTCACTTCCAATATTGTAAAAAGCGTTAGAACTTATTTTAGTAACACTATTAGGTATATATACTTCTTTTAAATTTGGTAACATTTCAAAGCAATAATCACCTATAAATTCAGTTCCATAAGGTATTACTACTTTATTTACATATTCTAAATTAGACAAAGCGCCTTTTTCTAAATTCTTAATAGGTTTTAATTCTATTACCTCAATATTATTAGGAATAAAAGTAATATTGTTATAATCTTTAGTATATAGTATGTTTTTATAGCTTGCAAATTTTGTATTATTAGGATCTATTGATATTGCTTTTAAATTATTTCTATATTGCTCATTATATATTATTTTGTCTACATATTTATTTAATTTTAATTCTTCAGTATTAGTACTCAAAGCAGATGTACAAAATGTAGTAATATTCAAGCCTTTTATTTTATCTGGCATTTGTAATTTTTTATTATCAGTTTTGCTTTCTACTATAGCAACTCCATTATTATACGTATATTTATAATAACTGTCTTCTAAAAGTATAGTATGAATATATATTGGTGTAAAATATGAATTAGTATATATTTCATCATATTCTTTAATATCATATCTTATTATAGCATTTGTAGGATCCATTAAAAGCCAATTCTCACCTATTTTAGTTAAGCACCATGCATGAGCTCCAAAATAAGTATTACCTTGTATTAAAACAGTAGGTATATCTAAAATGTCCATCATAACAGTATATAAATTAGCATAGCCTTGACACACTCCAACTTTATTTATAAAAACTTCATAAGGATCATTATTAGCATTACCATATTTAACATTATTATGAACCCAACTAAATATGGTTTTCATTTTTTCTTCGTCATCTTTACATTCTTTTACTAAATCAATTGTAAATTTTTCAATTTCTTTATATTCATTTTCTGTAATATTTATATTTTGTAAATAATTTATATCATTAAGAGATGCTTTATTTAGCATTTCAATTAATACTTCATTTGCACCCTTACTATCGGCATATATATTTATATTAAACATAATAACCAAAGTAGTGAAGATAATAATCATTATTAATAATCTATTTATCTTTTTCATTTGTTTTATCCCCCAATATATACTTAATATCCATACTTATATACATCAAGTATAAGAGCAGCGTCGTTTGCATTTATTACGCCATCATTATTCATATCTCCAATTTGCATATCTTCATCTGTAGCATTACCATATTTATATAAATCTAGTGCTACTGCTGCGTCATTTGCATTTACTGCTCCGTTTTTATCTAGATCTCCTTTTAGGTAATCTGAAGGATGCTCAGGATCAGTATCTGGATAATTAACTAAAGAATCTGTTATATCTAACACATTTACAGTTATTTTATTTTCATATCCAGTAGCAGTAGTCCAATAAATTTTTCCATTATTATATGCATATAATTCTTCCTCATTTAATTCTACGCCGTCAATTTTTACAGGATTACATATAATATTTGCATCTTTATCTATAATCATATAATATACATCTCCATCTTTACTAGATAAAGTATAACCAGCAGAGCTTTCTTCAATTGGAAGTTGTTCATATAATATAACTATATTTTCATCTTCTACCTCTACAGCTCTTACTAACAATGTCATATATTCATTGTTAAAATCTGATAACCATTTTATACCATAGTCTTTTTCATCTCCAGTAAGATATAGTCTTCCAAGTGGAGCATTAACTCCTAAATCTGCATCTTCTGGTGGTGTTCCTTCAGCTTTTCTTACATAAGTATCAAATACTTGCATATTTTCTATACTATCTTCTTCCCAGAAATTTGTTTTATATTTTTGAGCAAATATATTCCATGATTCATTTATACTATTTCCATACTCTAAGCTTAGTGTTGGCTCCATACTACCAATGTACATATAACCATCGCTTAATTCTATAATATTACCAAGTGATGAATAAGTATAGTTATATCCATTTGATCCCATACCGCCTTCACTAAAATGTAACATTTTGTTTTTACTTACTTTTAATATATTGTCTTGAGGATATATCTTTGATATCATTAAACCTCTTGTTGCTCCCTGTGCTCCAGCATCTCCAAGCTCTGCTGAAATATATCCGCCGTCACTTGTTCCAATTATTCTTTGACCCATTGAGTGTGAAGTATAATATCCACCTGGTTCTTTATACTTTTCAACATTTTCATCCGATACATAATATCTATTACTTACAAACTCTAAGGAATCTGCATCGACAAAGAACATCATACTTGAAGAATGGGATATGTACATTTGTCTTCCAAAGAAGCATGCAATTACACCATTACTTACAGTTAAACTACAGTTTGAATTAGGATAAAATGGCAAATATGTACCATATGTCCAATCTCCTCCACCTAAATCCCAATGATTAGTTGGATTAAGCTGTGTTCCAACAAGATCTGTCTTTACAACTTCATTTCCATCTTTATCATACTTTATAATTGCCATTGTTACATCCCAAAATCCTTCAGATGATGCTGTAAAGCCTTGTCTACCATATACTATATATAAGTTTCCATTATAATATAACGCATTTCCAAAATTATATACTAAATCTTGCATAAATTCACTTGTATTTGATTTGTCAAAATACATTGGTATTTTTCGTGTTTTAGTCACATTCATGTCTTCATCAAAAGTAGTCCAAAAAACATTTTCTTCGCTAGTATATACTGCATTAAACATTCCATTTTCATCTATAAAATCATATACCGATGAAGGTTTAGAATACTGCATAGTTCCTGCATTTATCATTCTTTCAGTTTCTATTATTTCTTCTTCAGTTTCTATTTGATAAGTATTTACGTTAGCATTTGTTTGGGCATAGATATTACTACTAAAAGCAAGAAATGATATAGTACCTATTAAAAAAACTTTTTTAATAAATTTTTTCATATTACTTCTCCTTATATTTTAATATCCATATTTATACACATCAAGTATAAGCGCTGCATCATTTGCATTTATTACTCCATCCTCGTTCATATCACCAATTTGCATATCTTCATCTGTAGCATTTCCATATTTGTACAAATCTAGTGCTACAGCAGCATCGTTTGCATTTACGGCACCATTTCTATCTAAATCTCCTTTTAGGAAATCATATTTAGTAAAGTATATTGTATATTCTCTTTCTGGATTAGTACTAAATGTTGTATCAGCATTTTCTCCTAATGATCCATACATATCATATACAACTTTTACTTTTGCAGTTCCAGTACCATTTTTTAGCTCAATTGTATCATCTATTACTTCTAAATCCAAATCATAATCTGTGTAATTATTACTTTGTAATACATTATCCATGTAACCTTTAGATTTTGTTGTTATAGTTGCATTATCTGCTACTGAATCTGGTAATTTTATTGTATATGTATATGTATCCTTATCGAAATTTGGAACTGATACATAATTATTTGAATTAATGCTATATTGTAATGTACTTAATCTTAAATCTCTAAAAATAATTGAATATAAATAGTATGTTGGTGCTATTTTTAAGCTTACACTATTATCCTCAGAATTATATCCTTCAGTAAATGTATAATTTACTGCTAAATATGGTATTGAAGAATAGATTGTTTGGCTTAGTTCTGTAACTTTTAAATTTTCAATTCTTTCTATATCATCTTCATAATTAGAAACAAAAGCATTAAATTTTTTAAGCTCATTTTCATCTGTTGTTTGTAATATTGAATTCTCATACTCAACTTTTTTAGATTTTAGTTTATTTAGTAATTGATACTTTTCAAAATATTGTTTTACATTATCATAGTTTATACTGTCATTTAAATTTCCACTTTTTGACACTATTGGTACATATTCATTAGCAATTCTAGATAGGGTAACTCCACCTTTAAATGTTAATAATCCATTATCATAATCAATTGTACTTACTTGAGATGCAGAATTTTGTAAATTATTTTTATATGTCTCTAAACTTACTGAAATACTTCCATTTGCAAAAGTAATCTCATCAGGTATTTGATATGATTGTCCATCAAGTAATACCTTATATTCTGCTTGTGCTGGTTTAAAATCATAACTGATATTTGATGCAGCATAAATATTAGGTGCTGCTAAAGCTATAATTGAAAAAGCTGCTGCAAAAATTTTTAATTTGTTTTTCATATATTCATCCTCCTGTTTTTATATTCATTTTCATTATCTCACAAAAAAATAATTATTTCAATAACTTGCATATATTAACAATTAAAAGTAGTAAAAAATATTTTTTAACAAAAAATAAAGAGGCTAATATGCCTCTTTAATTAAAAACATTATATTTGTTTTATTTTTAACTGTTTTACCTTTAAGTATATCTATATTAATTGGATCGTTTATATATTTACTTATAGCATCCTCTATTTCTCCTTTTATGTTAGTTATTATTTTATATAAGGAATTAGTTTTTGTTCTGCTTCCAAATATTTCAAATTCTAGTTTAGATACCATATTAGGATTTTTCTTTCTTTGTCTTTTATTCTCACAAGCTAAAATTTTTAAATTCAAATATAAGTTTCTTAAAGTTTTTACTATCTCACAATCATCAGAATTATTTGAAAGCTCTAATACTTCTTCACCAATTATAGAATAAGATCTTGTATTTGAGAAATTCTCCTCTTTCTTTTCAAGTCCTCTATTTTTAAGTTTACAGTATAAAATACCCGGTTCATTAACAAAATAATTGCCAAATGCATATAAATTTAGTATTTTTGTTATAATATTATTTCTTTCTTGATTGGTTAATTTTCTAGTTGTTCTATATATTATAATTTCTTTATTGCTAACATCAAAAATAATATCTGCATCCCATTTTACCTTTGAATCATCATATTGTAAAATACCAGAAGATTTATCTATTTTAACACAATTCATAAAAAAATCCCCCTTATTTTTTTCTTTTACATATTTCATATGCTAAATCGTCTGAAATCTTTTTTAGTGATGATACATTTATATTTGAAGGTAAATTTCTATCTGAAATTAAAATATGTCTTAACATTTCTTTATATTCACCTTGATAAATTATATCAATATTCTTTATGACAATAGATTGCATTGTAGCATCTTTTGAAAATTCAATTATCTTATTATAATTTTCTCTTAAATTAGTAATAAGTTCACATTCATTAGGTACTGGATCATAATCCAAAACAAGATTTGCAAGCATTGAATGCATTGCACTATATGATGCTTTTATACATTTTTGCTCTCCATAAAAAATAGCTCTAAACTTATAGAAATACTTTGATTTTGATTCATAGTTCCAATTTATTGGTGTACTTCTTTTAGTAGTTGAACTATACTGAAGGTATTTTGGCTTTTTTATCTTATTAAAAAAATAAGTATTTAATAGATAATTAATTACCATTGCTTTCTCATTATCTGAGCTCCCGTTTTTTTACGCCACTAATATTGACTGTGTCCCACTTATAATCAATATCATAATTGATTATATTTTTAATTTGTTCTTTCTTTTCCATATGAACCTCCTTAATTATTTAATTTTTCTTTTGGATTAAATATTTATAATGCGTATAAATTTTATCATACTTTCTGTTTTATGTCAAGTAAACAAAAAGAACTAGAAAATATTCTAGTTCAATCTTGTTAATACAATTTTTGATTCATGTTTATTAACTTCCAAATCGTATCTTTTGGCTTTAAAAATGTCTCTTTGAATTTTTTCAATATAATAAACTAAATCAGCCCTTTGTTCAATATTTAGCTTATATTCTATTGGTACAATTACAATTTTACTTTTATTATTCTTTACAGAGTCATAAAAGCATTTTAGCACTCTAAATAATTTGTTTGTAGAAGTCTTTGCATAATTTGATTCTAAATATTCTTTTAAAATTGAATCTTGTTTAGATACATTTAATGTATCTAAATCATTAACTTTTTTAGTACTATCTACAAATTTAAAGTCTTCTAAGCAATATGAAATAGTAAAATGAAAAATAGATTTTAAAAGTAGCGTATATTCTTTAAGTATTGCTTCAATTATAGCAAATTTTTCATTCTTTAAGAGCTCCGTTTGGTCTTTACTTGTTATTTCAACAATACCTTTGTCAATTACAAAGTAAATATTAAATTCCTTTCCATTTTTTAATTTTACTTCAGCCGGAATTTCATTATCCCCTGAAAATCTCCTTTTGATAAAACTTCTTTTTAATGTTACATTAGCTTCCATTATAACATACCTCCCTTTTTCATTAGCATAAGGTGTAATTATTTTTTTGTACGTATGTATTATATCATATTTATGTAAACATTTCAAGATAAAAAATAAAAGCTCAGAATTTGTTATATTCTAAGCTTAAAAATATAATATGTTAAGTTAATTATAAATTGGAAGCATTATAGTTTGTCCTTCGTATATTATTGATTCTTTCATATTGTTTATTTGTTTTATATCTGTTATCACTTTTCGAATATACACGTCTTCATTATAAGTACATATTTCAGATGCAATATTCCACAAAGTATCATTGGCATGAACTGTATAATCATAGGTTTTATACTCTGTTTTTGCTAATTGATAAGATATAAATGTTTTAAAAAATAGTATAACTACCAATATAAATAATATATTTTTAATCATTTTCTTTAAATTTTCCATATAACCACCTCAATAAACGTTTGTTCTTTCATAGTTATATTATATAAAAAGAACGTTTGTTTGTCAATATAAATGTTTTAAAAATTTAAAATATCTATTAATAATTTGCGAAGCTTTTTTTATTTATTTTTATATATGTAGTTCACAAATAATGTAATTAACATCATATTGGTTAAAAAAATAAAGATATTCTCATATCTCTATTTTTTATCTAATATTTTTACTTCCTTTTTAGGCACTATAAATATTCGTTTATTTCCTCCAAAAATACCATTTCTTTTAAATACTATACACTCATTTCTCTTCTGTTTTAGCTTATCATCATTTTCAAACATATATAATATTACTTTAAATACATCTTTAAAATCTGGTATTATTCCATTAAATGATATACATATTGGTCTGTTTCCTATTTCATCTACATTTCTAGTAAGCATATCATAAATTTCTCTTATTCTAAGAAGCTTTTCTGGCTCTTCTTTTTGTCTTGGTATTTCAAATATAAGTTCTCCAAGTATTCCTTTTGCCTCCCCTTCAATACTATTGAATTCATGATATGTATACCCATTTTCTTTTACAACATAATCTTCTATTTTTTCATTCTCATATTCATTATTCACTTCTCTTAGTGGATAAAAATAATACTTATCCAGTATAGCATAATATATTATTTCTTTTTCCTCAAACGTTAATATTCGTGGTACATCATAAAGTCTTATTGACTTTTCTTCTTTATCTATTCTATACCCTATTTTTAAATCACAATTAACACTTATATTTGTTTTACTATATAAAATTAATTCTTTTCCTATTGCAACACGTTTATCTAGATCTTCAATTACCATATTTTATCTCTTCAACCACCTTTTTTATATAATCAAACTCAAAATCTACAATTTTTAAACTTATATATACATTCTCTTTAAATTCACAATTTATGACTTTTACAAATTCATCGCAAATATAATTTTCAAGCTTATTTTTTATAACGTTATAATCATTATATGTACACTCAAATGAAAAATCAATGTAATTATATATTTCTTTTTTTTTACACATATCAATACATACTCTTGCACTATTTAGATATGCTCTTGAAAGAGGTCCTGCACCAAGTAATATTCCTCCAAAATATCTAACTATTACAATACAGACATTTGTTATAGCTTCTTTTTCAAGTAATTCATATATTGCCTTAGTTCCTGTTCCTTTTGGCTCTCCATCGTCTGAAAATCTAATATTTGTTACATTGTTATTAAGATATGAATAAATATATACTATATGTCTTGCTTGTAAATTATCTTTTCTTATTTCATCTATTTTATTTAATGCTTCTTGCTCATTATCTATATAAAATAAATATGATATAAATTTAGATTGCTTTTGAACAATTAAACCATCACAAATTTGATTATATTTGCCGTTTAAATCATTTTTCTTTTCTAAATAGTAATATTTCACTATACCACCTTATAAATCCTTTTTTCTTATTATATCAGACCAAACAACAAAAAAGCAAGGTGTTAGCCTTACTTTTTATTTTCTGCCATAACATATTTTGGCTTATCGTGATTTATAACTACATCTTTAGTAATTACACACTTTACTATATCTTTATTTGATGGTACTTCATACATAGCATCTATCATGACACTTTCCATAATTGCTCTAAGTCCTCTTGCACCAGTTTTTCTTTCAACTGCACATTCAACAATAGCATTTAAAGCATCATCATCAACATCAAGCTCTACATTATCCATTTTAAACAGCTTTTTATATTGTTTAAGTAAAGCATTTTTAGGTTTTGTTACTATATCTATAAGAGCCTCCTCAGATAGTTGATTTAAACTTGTTATTATAGGTAATCTTCCAATTAATTCTGGAATAAGTCCAAATTTAACAATATCTTGTGGCTGTACTTGTGAGAATATTTTACCAACATCAAGCTCCTTTTTAGACTCAATCTTAGCTCCAAATCCCATTGTTTTTGTGTCTAAACGCGACTCAATAATCTTTTCAAGTCCATCAAAAGCTCCACCACAAATAAATAATATGTTTGTTGTATCAATTTTTAAAAATTCTTGTTGAGGATGTTTTCTTCCCCCCTGTGGCGGAACATTTGCAACAGTTCCTTCAATTATTTTTAAAAGCGCTTGTTGTACTCCCTCACCACTAACATCTCGAGTTATAGATACATTTTCGCTTTTTCTAGATATCTTGTCTAATTCATCTATATATATAATTCCTTTTTCAGCTTTCTTTATATCATAATCTGCTGCTTGAATAAGTCTTAAAAGTATATTTTCTACATCCTCTCCAACATATCCCGCTTCTGTTAAAGTTGTAGCATCAGCAATTGCAAATGGAACATGAAGTATTTTTGCAAGTGTTTGTGCTAGTAATGTTTTTCCACATCCAGTTGGACCTAGTAATAAAATATTACTTTTTTGAATTTCAACATCATCTAATTTATCCATATTTTTTATTCTTTTATAGTGATTATATACTGCTACAGATAAAACTTTTTTTGCCTCGTTCTGTCCAATTACATATTCATCTAAAACATTCTTTATGGCCTCTGGAGATGGTAACTCTTCTGTAGAAACTAAATCTTTCGCTCCCATACTATCTTCTTGAGTTAGATTTTCTTCATCTTTCATTATTTTATGACAAATCTCAACACATTCATCACAAATATAAACATTATTAGGTCCTTCGATTAATTTATCTACTTCTTGTCTTAATCTTCCACAAAATGAGCAAAATATGGGCTTTTGGTTATGATTACCATTATTTGTACCCTTATTTGCCATACTATTTATTCTCCTTACCTATATTATTTATATTATCCATAACTTCATCAATAAGACCATATTCTTTTGCTTCTTGTGCTGTCATGTAATGGTCTCTTTCTGTGTCTTTTTGAATTGTTTCAATTGATTGACCAGTTCTTTCACTTAATACTTTATTAAGTTTTTCCCTTGTTTTTACCATGTGGTCTGCATGTATTTTTATTTCAGTTGTTTGTCCTGAAAGACCGCCACCACCAATTAATGGTTGGTGAATTAATATTTCAGAATTTGGTAGAGCATATCTTTTTCCTTTAGTACCAGCAGCTAAAAGTACTGATCCCATTGAAGCAGCCATACCAACACAAATTGTACATACATCTGATTTTATATACTGCATGGTATCATATATAGCCATACCATCTGTTATACTACCACCAGGAGTATTTAAATATAAATAAATGTCCTTTCCTGGATCTTCTGCATCCAAGAATAATAGTTGTGCGATAACTACTGATGCAGATGCACTATCAACTGGTTCTGAAAGAAATATTATTCTTTCTTTTAAAAGTCTTGAGAAAATATCATAAGATCTTTCTCCCTTACTTGTTTGTTCAATTACATATGGAACTAAACTATTGTCAATCATACGTTAAACCTCCTAAAATTATTATTTTTCTACAATGCTATCAGTTATAACTTTCATAGTTTTCTCATGAATTAATTCTTGTTTCATATAATTTCTAGCATTTTCATTTTTAAGTAGTGATTCTTCATCCTTTGTACCATATTGAGCTGCAAGTTCTTTTATTTTTGCATCAATATCTTCATCAGAAACTTCTACTTTTTCTTGAGTTGCAACAGCTTCAAGACCTAAATTTAATCTTATTCTCTTTTCTGCTTGACCTCTCATCTCTTTTTTATAGTCTTCAAGTGTCATTCCCATATATTGTAAGTATTGATCAATATTTAAACCTTGATATGATAGATTTGCATTCATTTCTTCTACCATCTTTTCTACTTCTTCGTCAATCATTCCTTCTGGAATTACAACTTCTACTTTATCTATAAACTTTTCTATTGCCTCTTGTTCTTTTTCTGCCTTTGCTTGATTTTCTTTTCTTTGTTTTACTTTTTTATTTACATCTTTTCTATATTCTTCTAAAGTATCAAATTCAGAAATATCCTTTGCAAATTCATCATCAAGTTCTGGTAATATCTTTTCTTTTATTTCATGTAATTTAACTTTAAATGTAGCATCTTTTCCTGCTAAATCTGTTGCATGATATTCTTCTGGAAATTTAACATTTATATCTCTTTCTTCTTCTACTTTCATTCCTACCATTTGATCTTCAAATCCTGGAATAAATTGACCAGAGCCAATAGTAAGTTCAAAGTTTTCTGCTTTTCCACCTTCAAAAGCTTTACCATCAACAAATCCTTCAAAGTCAATAACAGATATATCTCCATTTTTTAGTTCTCTAGCTTTATCTTCTACAGTAACAATTCTTGCGTTTTTCTCTCTAGTTCTTTCTATTTCTTCTTCAACTTCTTTTTTTGTTACTCTAGTGCTTACTTTTTTAACTTCTATTCCTTTGTAATCTGAAACTTTAGCTTCAGGTTTTACACATACATTTACAACAAATATAAAATCTTTATCTTTTCCTATTTGTTTTATATCAAGTTCAGGTCTAGAAACTATCTCAAGATTATTTTCAATTACAGCTGTTCTATATGCTTCATCAACTGTATTTTCTATAACATATTCATATAATACAGCTTCTCCATATGTTTTTTCAACTACTGCTCTTGGAACCATTCCGTTTCTAAAACCTGGTACCTTAAATTTTTTAGCATTTTGTTTGAAAGCCTTATCAAGCTCTACATTAAATTGTTCTTTATCCATTGTAAACTCTATTTCTACAACAGAATTTTCTTTTTTCTCTACTTTAACATTCATTTTAATTCCTCCATTACATAATATTTGGTATTTTAACTCCTATATTATATCATAAAATATATATTTTTCAACCCCCTTTGCTAATAATATCCTATTGATTTTATATGTTGCGAAGCCGTATTTATTCTTATAATTATATGTGTTTCATATATAATATATATTACATCAATTTATTAAAAATATAGAGAGCCTAATTAGATAGACTCTCTATTGCTCTTTGTAGCATGTTGTTTTGTTTTGCAATATATAATTGCTCAACATTTTTATACATACTAGGTTCAAACTCCTCTTCATTCTCTTCTGTTAAGATATTATCTTTAACTGATATATTATCACCCTCTATTGATAATATCTTGTTAAACGAAAAGTCTAAAATATGTCCCCTTGTCCACTCTGGTAGAGCATATGATAAATACTCTTCATCAGTTAATAGACTTGCAACATACTTTCCCGGATATAGAAATTCTTTGCAACTGTATATATTATAAAACAATGCTGTTTCAACTGGTTCCGTTTCTATATATCTTATATTTCTATAGTCCATAAGAATATATGCAGCATCTGATATAGTATTAATAGTATGTAAGAAACTTATAAAAGCTTTATCTGACAACTCTCCTTTTTCTATATCAGTATATTCAATATGATTTTCGTTTATAAATTCTACTAGTTTTTTGATTTGTTCATCATTTACTAAATCTTTTGTATGCTTTAATCCAAAAATATTTAATAAAGTTGCTACGTTCATTACAATACCCCCTCAATCAAATTATTAATTAAGCTAAACTCAAATCATCTAGTATATTATAGCATTTTATTTTAATTATGTCAACTCTTCAATTTCATAATCATCGTCTTCTTCATATGCCTCTTTATATGTATCCTGAAAATAAGAATACAAAGAAAGCATTATGTTAATTACATCCAAATATGTATTATCCTCTCTATATTCAGCATGTGTTAAATTTATTATATCCTGCGTATATCTTGGATAATAATCTGGTATCATTATTGCAAGCTTTCTATAATCTAAACTATTATAATCACTATCACTTTCTTCACTTTTATAATCTAGCATTTGAATAAATAATTTTTTAAATTGTTCTTCTAGTAAAACAATTACTTTATCGTATTTTTCTTGAGTAAATAAATCTTTTATATTATTTTCCAATGTTTCCACCTCCTGGTCCATTTGGTTCATCTATAGCTTTTAGTGCTGCGAATGCTATACTTGACATTGATTTTTCAGAATAAATTTTCTCTGGCCTACCTTTATATACTTTCTTGTTATTTTCATTTATATATTCCTGTCCAGATAAGTAATCTTCTAGTTTTTTTTCTTTTTCCTCACTTGGCATGATGTCGTATACATGACCTCCATTATAGCTCATACATTCAACTATAGGAGAAAAATCTTCATTAAATGCAAGTTTAGATCTATCTTCATATCTATCTAAAACTTTATCTGGTACATGAAAAACAGACACTGAACATTTATCCATTAAAGCATTCATTGTTATATCATCAACATATCTATTATTAAATCTTTTTTTTACATAGCTTTTAAATTTATTTACATTTTGCTGTGTATCCTGCTCTTGTGGCAAATAACTCCTTATATGTTGCTTTGTTAAATTAATACAATCATTATACTTTAAATACATCTCATACATTGTTTTATTTGCTAATACGATTCTTGAAAGTCCTTCACCATCTTTAGTTTTCATATTATTATCTCTTACTCTAAAAGCAATTATATTTTTTTCATCATCAGTTATTCTCTCATCTAACATATATTTTTGAAAATTATCTATAGCATTATCTTTAAATGCAAAAAAATTTTTATTCATTGTTTGAAGTTTATTGCAATAAATAAAGTTTCGTAATGATGATTTATCTTTACATTGAAGTTTAACTTCTCTCATTAAATCTTTAGCCTTAATAAAATCTGGATCTGTACAGTTGTTTATATCAAATTCCTCTGTTTCAATTAATCTTAATAGATGTGATTGATTAAATCTAAATTCAGGATTATCATCAAATTTATTATTTGCCTTTACTATACGGTTATTAAATATTCTACTTGCTCTTTCATATTCATAATCACTATTTGTAGGACCCATATACTGTTCAGTAAAGGTTTTTATCTCATCAGTCGCTGCATGTGCTATTTTATTTGACCAAAAAGCAACCTTTTGAATTTTCTCATCTATAAAAGTAGTGCTTTTTAGAGATTTTCTAAAATCTGATGTAACTATATCATTTGAATTTGAATCTTCTATTGAGTTTCCTTTATTAATTATCGGTGCGGTTGAACTACAAACTTCAGCTAAAAAAGATGATCCTTTATAATTGACATTATGATTTTTAATAACTCTATCTTTACAATTAGTATTCTCTATTAGTTTATAAAGCATATTAAGACAAACATCTAAACCTTTAGAAATTTCCTCATGACTAATAGTATTATAGTTTTCAACAGCTTTTTGATACATTGTAAGTACATTTCTTATTATTTTCTCATTTTTAGAATTTATCAAGTTATTTGCAATTCTTACAATCTTACCTTTTGGTTTTCTTATATCAATATCATACTCATTTGCCATATATTCAACCTCTTATTAAAAATAAATAATAACATAAAATATAAAATTAAACAATAAAAAAATGAAAGCAAACTAAAAGTTTACTTTCATTATTTTTTATTATCTGATAGATAGTCTTCTATTACTTTATACATCCAAGCGGCAGAACCTGTATACCAAGTCCATCCTCCTCTTCCAGGATGTTCTTCATTAGAGTATATATCCGCTGCTATTACATAAGGCTCAACCATATATATATCTGCTTTTTCTTTAGTATCAGAATGAAAAATTGGATTAATCATTTTTAATATTTCTTCTCCTGATCTATAATCATTCATCTCGAAATATGCCTTTGCAAACCAAGTTGCAGCATGAGTATATTGCCCACCATTTTCTCTTATTCCAGGTACATATGCCCTTATATATCCAGGATTATTTTTCTCTTCATTATTAAAAGCGGGATATAGTAACTTTACTATTCCTAGTTTTCTATCTACTAAATATTTATCTGCTGTCTCTAAACACTTTTTAAGTTTATCTTGTACATCACTATAATTTTTCATTGAAATTACTGCCCATGCTTGAGATATCAAATCTATCTTACACTCCTTATTAGCATATGAGCCAAGTATTTCTCCATCTTCAAAGAAAGCCCTAACAAAATGATCAGTATCCCATGTATTTTTTAAGATGCTATCTTTTAGTTCTTCTATTTTCTTTTCATAGTCTTTAATAAGCTCATAATCAAATTTAATGTTTGCAAGATAAATAAATTTCTCTAATACATTCATCATAAAGAAAGTTAACCAAACAGACTCTCCTCTTATATTGCTAAATCCGTCATTCCAATCACCATCACCAATCTTTAAAATTCCTGTTTTTTCATTTACTCTACTAAGTCCATAATTAATTGCTTTTTTTGCATGTTCATAAACAGAATCATACTTATCTATGTTCTTATATACATCATATACTTCATGTCTTCCATTCATTGGTTTGTCTTCAAGATATGCTGTCATCTCATCTAAGACAGAAATATCTCCTGTTCTTGTCACATATTCAGATAACACATATGGAAGCCATAAATAATCATCGCTAAAGTATGTTCTAATACCAGCACCACTATGTTCATGCCACCAATGGAGAACATCACCTTTTTCAAATTGCTTACTTGAATGTAGTACAATTTGTTGTCTTGTTCTTTCTGGCCAACTACTAATTAAAGCTAATGTATCTTGAAGCTGATCTCTATATCCAATAGCACCACCTGATTGATAAAAACCAGATCTTGCAAATAACCTACACACTATTGTTTGATAAAGCAACCAACCGTTTGCCATAATTTCTAAATATTCATCATCAAGTTTAATATTTTTTACTACAAGCTTTCTCCAATATTCCCTTGTATTTTCAAATTCTCTTCTAATAGCATCAACACTATTAAAATTTTCTTGAATTCTTAAAATGTCTTCTGGATTTTCTGTACAGCCTAAAATTATTGTAAATTCTGCCTCTTCCCTACATGAAAGAGAAATATTTACCTCTACTTTGTAATTATCCTCATCATAAAAAACATCTGCGTCCTTACTCTTGGCTAAAACTGTCATGTATGATATACAATTAGAAAATTCCAAACTGTAAGGGTTTTTCATTTCAAGTCCATTATTTATTTTTTTGCATAGTACATAATTTCTATCAACATCTTTTACTACACCAAGTACTGGATCAATACAATATGAAATTTTTACATCTCGTTTTTCCGTAGATGTATTAACAAGTTTTACTCTTTGAAGCTTAATATTTTCATAACTTGAAATAAAAATATCAAGTTCTTTTTTTACTTCATTGTCTTCTTGTAATACTTTTGTATATCCAAATCCATAAATTAAATTATAATTATTGTCATAGATTCCTTCAAAGGACTCTCCTTGTTTAAAACTAATCCAGTCGTTACACCAGTTAGATATTTTAAAGCTTTGAGAGTTTTTATAATATGAGTATACAGTACCATAGCTTGAAACTATAGTACCGAAATGCTCATTTGCCATAACGTTACACCATGGCACTGGTGTTTTAGTATTTAATATATGATATTCATCACCATCTTGATTAAAGCCACCATACATATTAAATGCTTTAAGATTTAGTGCATCTTCTTCCATGTCTTCATATACCTCCTATGTATTTTTAGTTTAGCAAATTCTTTTCTATGTTCTTATCTACATATAAAAAATCATTTATATCCTTTATATCTTTTCTACATAAAAATGATAATAAAGTATATTCTTGCTTTGATAAACTATTAAGATTTAATACATAAATATTCCCCTTTGTATAATCCATATAAACAGCTCTATCTAATCTCTGTCTTACATATGTATATACTGGTCCATTTTCTTTTATTTTTTCATTTATTATAACAACTATATCTAAATCTATTTTCCTATTTTTTACATAATCCATAAATTTAATTACTTCTGATATAATACCAGCATCTTTTATATTATCAATATGAACTAGTATAATTGGTAAATCACCAGAAATTGAATATTTCCAAAGTAAAGATTGATTAAGAGGTTCATTCCAGAATTCTTCGTTTTCACCAAGATCTTTTTTATTAAATAGAACTTCTTTTAATATATTATTATATATTTCTGCTTTTGTAGGCTCAAGATTTAAATATCTAGCTATTACAGAATTTAATTCTGACGTTAACTTAAATTGATCATCAATTCCCTTTTCATTTAAATTAACTACAGCATTAGAAATTTTATATTTCGTATCAGATGCACCAACAATATAATAAAATTCTTGCCTTTCATATGGATCAAGTATTATCTTTCCTCTAAATGAAAGTACAGGCCATAAAGGATATCTAGTAAGTTCTCCATTATATGCTTCCTCATCATTATCATAAAGTTTTTTCTTTTCTGTTTCAAAGTCTTTATCTAAAGTTACACCAACAAGTCTTGAAAAAACATATAAGTCACTTTCATCATCACTTCTTTTTCTCTTACTAGCAACAAGAGTATCTAACTCTTTATCATAATATGTCTCAATTTGTAAATTAGCAAAAGATGGATGAACTAAATTTGTCATATAATCTGTCATTGCTGGCTCAATATACGTATTTACTAAAATTTCTCTTTTTTCATTTGTTGTATTATACACGCTAACTTTTCTAAGTTCCACATTATACTCTTGAGAAATACAAATCTCAGTAGTAGCTTCAATTTCAGAAGTAGTTATAAAACATTCAATCTTATTTAAAGCACTTATCCATTTACAGCTTTCTGTATCTTTATTAAACTTACTGTGAATATTACAATCTGATGTTGAAATCATTTTTCCAGTAGCAAGATCAGTTAAATATATGTAGTTTCCTGTCATATCAGGATTACTATAACTTTGTCTATTTATAATTTTATCTTTATATCTTAAGTATGTTGCTCCAGTATTTGTATTAATAGATGATACTCTAGATCCCCTTAAAAATGCAATATTCATTTTTGTACTAGCATCATTTAAAGTAGCATATTTTTTCTCAGCATAAGTATAACTTACATGTGTTGTATATTTATTTACATCTTTTTGTTTAAACTCATGCTCTTTGTCTTTAGCTTTTTTCTGAATTTTTACATTTACTCTTTCTCTTTCCTTTAGAAGAATCTCAGCAGCTTTTACGCCTTCATCAGAATGAAATCTATTTCTTACTATTCCATGATTTATGTAGTTATTAATAGCTGTTAGTGCCATTCCTTGATGATGCGCCATATATGTACGAATAATCTCACTATCTACATTATCATGTAAATGCTCTTTTGTATAATCTATTGACTCATAAAATCCAAAAGAAGAATATAGACCAAGCTTTTTTAATCTTACTAGATTATCATATACTTTTTTAGGTGCAAATTCTAACATCAAAATTGAAGCATAAGGAGCTACAACCAATGAAGAGTTTAATCCACGTTTTAGTCCAAGCCATGGAATACCAAATGATTTGTATTGATAGTTTAAATCTGTATCCCTCTTGGCATATGCTGATTCTGATATTCCAAATGGTACCTTATATTTTTTAGCATATTTAATCTGTGAATATTCGCAAAAAAACATAGATTGATCAATTAAAGTATATTCATATGACTTCATAAATAAATAAGGCATAAAATATTCAAAAGATGTTCCAGCCCATGACATTAGGCCTTTATATCCATCAACGTCAACCATATTTCTTGCAAGAGCAAACCAATGCTTAGATGTTACATCTTTTTTAGCTATTGCAACCAAACTTGTTATTCTATTTTCTGACATGAGCATGTCATAGTAACTATCAACCAACATACCGGCTTCAACATCAAATCCAATTGAAAATAAATTTCTCGAAGTGGTATATAATACACTAAAATCTGTTTTAGAAATTAATATATTTGTATATTCTAACAGATTGTCTAACGCTTCATTAAATTTTTCTACATTTGTACCAGGCATATAGTTATATAATTTATTTCTTTCGCTTTCTAAAAATTCTTTAGCAACATAAAGAATTGAAATGAAATTACCACTATCAACTGTAGAAACAAATCTAGGTCTTAATGGCTCTAACGTTTTTATATTATACCAATTATATAAATGTCCATGCCACTTTTCAAGCTTCATTATTGTATTATATATCTTTACAAGTCTTTCTATAGCATTTTCTTTTGTAATAAAGCCCAAGTCATAGGCATCTATAATAGCCATTATTCCAAATCCAATATTTGTTGAAGATGTTCTATTTGCAATTTTATATCTTCTATTTTCTTGGAAATTATCTGTTGGTAAATAGTTGTTAGTATCATTCATCATACTATCAAAGAATCCCCAAGTTCTCTTTGCAACTTCAATTAGATTCTTTTCTTGATTTTTATCTAATCTCTTTATTCTTCCAAATAAATGATCTTTTCCAAGTAAATATGTTAATAAAGGTGCGAGTGCAAATCCAATTGCAACAAATAATTTAAAGTTTATTATAACTAGTTCACTTGTATATAAAGCATAAGGAACTAAAGCTATAAATAAAGCTACAACAATATTTGGCACCATATTTCTATAATAATATGACAACTTATTTTTAGCTTGCTTTTCTAGCATTTCTCCTGTTGTCCATTCAAGAAGCTTTTTATGTGATATAAGCATTCTATATATTGAAAGAGAAAACGCACTCAAACATATATATGCTTTATATGGTATTGTTATAAAATTGTATACCATTGTAAGTAGATCAGCACCTATCCCATGTATTAATGGAATATATTGAAGTTCTTTTTTATGAATTCTTCTTCCATACAATAAGATATCTATGAAAGATATAAAATATCCTATATTAACTGCTACAAAACTTGCAAAAACTGTGTAAATAAATGCATTTGATGATATAAAAAGTGACACAATTATTGCAAAAAGTGTAACGACATCAAGCATTGGTCTTCTTATATTATCAAAAATTTTCCATTTAGATAAAATAGAAAGCTTTGATTTAGGACTAATTAGCCATCTTATTATCTGCATATCTCCTCTGTACCATCTATGATTTCTCTTCATATATGCAATATAATTATTTGGAAAACCATCTTGTACATCAACATCTGATGCAAGACCTGCTTTTATAATTGAACCTTCTAATAAATCATGACTTAAAACTAAATTTTCTGGAATTTCTGGTGCAACAAGTTTTTCAAACAATGCTATATCATAAATTCCTTTTCCGCAAAATATTGCTTCTTGAAATGCATCTTGATAAGTATTAGATACCGCATTAGTATATACATCTATACCACCAAAGCCTCCAAATAGCTTTGAAAACAAGCTTTTATTTGCAGATTCAATATCAAGAGAAACAGCAGGTTGAATAAGACCAAAGCCTTCAACAACTCTATTTTTCTTTTTATTAAGTCTAGGTTTATTTAATGGGTGTGCCATTATTGCTACTAAATCTTTTGCACTATTTAGTGACAATTCCGTATCCTCATCTATAGTAATTGCATATTTACATCTTACTATATCGTTATATGTTAGCCACATAGCTTCATCTATTTGAGATTGAGAAAGTTTACCAAGTACTAACCAGTTAAATTGCATTAGTCCTCCTCTTTTTCTCTCCCATCCCATGTATGAGCTCTCACCTTTTGAGTATACACGTTTTCTATACATAAAATTAAATAAAACATGACCGTCTTCAGTTGGATATTTTTCATTTAATTTATCAAGTCTTTTCTTTGCATACTCAACAATATCCTTATCCATTTTTATCTCTTTAGTATTAGCAGCACAGCAATCGCCTAGAAGCATAAAGTACATGTTTTTAGATGTATTTGCAAGATATGTAACTTCCATTTTTTCAATCATTTTGTCTAATTTATCTAAAGATGAGATAATTGTAGGCATTACTATATATGTCTTATTCTTATCGTCAATAGTCTTTGAAAAGTTAAATCTAGGAAGTATTTTCGGCTTTACTAGTTTTCTAATAAAGTAATTTACAAGTTTATCTGCAAGCTCAAGATAAAAAGAAAACGCAATAATAACAGCACTTATTTTTAAAAATAAGTTCTCTGGATTAATAATGTTATAAGTAAATACTGTAAGAACGCTTGCTATTAATAGAAGCGTTATTACAAACAAAGGTTGCCTAATTGGAACAAAAACTTTATATAATAATCTTTGAGATAATCCAGATTTACCAAGAGCTTCTTTTAGAAGATATTTTTGATCTCCTATTAGAAAAAAACCTACATGTCTCTTATATTTTTTTGAACATTCTATGGCTTTTTTAGCTACATACACCTCAGATAAATTATATTTTTCGGCAAGCTTAATAATATAACTTCTATATCTGGCTTTTGTTTTGTAATCACACTTTTCAAACTCTTTTGTATAATCATCCATTAGAGTCTCATCTATTTTATTTACAGCTTCAAAAATTTCTCTAAAATTTAAGCCTTGTAATACTTTAAATGAAGAAATTGCTCTACCTATATAATCTGTTGTTTTTGCAATTTCCATATGTTCTTTTACAATAGCTTCTTCTATAGAAAAGCCCAACTTTGAAATTTCCTCTTGTAATTTATTGTAGTACTTTTCTCCTTCTACACCCATATCTTTTAATCTATAAGATAAGTATTCAACAAAAGCTGTATTTGTATTTTTTATTTTTGTTAAATCAGAAAGCTTACTATCCTTTCCTACACCTTTGAAGAAATTAAAATCTTTAGAAATATCTAATCCATCATTATCACTTAAAAGATTTTCTACTTCAAGTTTTTTCATCTGTGAATTTGTAATATTTAATGCAATTCTTGCAATAAATTTTAAAAGAGCAATCTTGATCATAAGTACAAATAAATCAAGTTCTTCAGATGATAAATATGTAAGTTTCTGATGCTCTCTTAAGCAATTATATATTATATTTTTATCTATGTAGCCAGTATTGTTTTCAACTAGCTCATATGCCAAATAAAAAATAGCAACACATTTTTGTGAGTCATGTGTCCTAATCACTGGCAATTTTTTATTTTTTAAAATCCTCTTGTTTTCAATTATATCATTATATTGTTCCTCAATAATATACATATTATCTAGGATCCATTGTCCAGCTGAATGCATTTGTATTTTCATGTCAAAAGTCTTGACTAGAATCTTGTAAGTTTTGGATATAATTTTATAATCTCTTTGTGCCTCTTTAAAAATACCATTAAGTTTTCCTTTCATTTAAATCCAACCTTTCATATATATATTTTCCAATTATCTCAATTATATAATAAATAGCTATATTTTGCAACACAATTTTTGCTAATATATTCCATATTTTTATCTTTTAAATCAAAAAAATACACACACTAATAGTGTATGTATTTAAATAAAAAATATTATTTATTTTATGTTTACAAAACTTACTATAATTGTTAAATACTAACATAACTTACGTAGTTTCCATGTGCTTTTATTATTCTTTCTATATCAGATGTTGAAATGAAAATGGTTGACGTATTTTCATTTGGATGAACTCCAATACTATCTTTGTCTTTCAAATTCATATCTATAAATACTTTTACTTCTTTTAAATTATCATTTAATACTCCAAATGGAGAAACACATCCACGTGTTAATTTAAGATATTTATTAAGCCTTTCTTCTGAGGCAAAGGAAAGTCTTGTAGATTGAATCTTATTTTTTAATTCCTTTATATCTATATTAGTATCTTCTTTTGCAACTATTAAATAATGATTCTTTCCTTTATCATCGCGCAAAAATAGATTTTTTACTTCTATACCCTTATCTTTAATATTTAATCTATCTACGTCCTCCATTGTATAAACTGCTTCATGCTCAATCAATTCATATTTTATATTATTTTTATCTAGTATATCTAATATTTCTTTTTTTCCTACCAAGTAAATCTCCTCCCAAATTATAATATAAGCGAGCATCTAGTTGCTCGCTATATATTTATTTTACTTTTTTCCTTGTTGTCTAAATCTTTGTGTTGGATCAAGAATTTTCTTTCTTAATCTAATATTTAATGGAGTAACTTCTACAAGTTCATCATCTCCAATAAATTCTAATGATTGTTCTAAAGACATTGTTTTAGGTGGAACTAATTTTAATGCATCATCACTTCCAGATGCTCTTGTATTAGTAAGATGTTTTTCCTTACATACATTTATAGTTAAATCATCACTTCTAGAATTTTCTCCAACTATCATTCCAACATATACAGCAGTACCTGGTCCAATAAATAGAGTTGATCTCTCCTGTGCTTGGAATAATCCATATCCTGTTGCTTTACCCTGTTCAAAAGCAATTACAGCACCTCTTTGACGAGTTGTCATCTCTCCTTTATATGGTTCATATCCACAAAAATTATGGTTCATTATTCCATTACCTTTTGTATCAGTCATAAATTCTCCTCTATAACCAATAAGACCTCTAGCTGGTATTTTAAACTCAAGTCTTGAATATCCTGTTTGCGAATGGGAAGCTGACATATTAGTCATTTCTCCTTTTCTAAGTCCAACTTTTTCCATGACAGATCCAACAAACTCTTCAGGAACATCAATAGTTAGATATTCCATAGGCTCACATTTTACTCCATCAATTTCTTTATATATTACTGTTGGTCTTGACACAAGAAGTTCAAAACCTTCTCTTCTCATATTTTCAATTAAAATAGATAAATGAAGTTCTCCTCTACCTGATACTTTAAAGCTATCAGAAGAATCAGTATCTTCTACTCTTAAAGAAACATTTTTTTCAAGTTCTTTATATAATCTATCTCTTAAATGTCTTGACGTAATAAACTTTCCTTCTTGTCCTGCAAATGGTCCGTTATTAACGCTGAAAGTCATAGATACAGTTGGCTCATCTATATCAACAAAATCTATTTTTTCTGGATTATTTATATCTGCAATTGTCTCACCAATTTCAATTCCGGTAACACCTGTTACAGCTATAATATCTCCACAGTAAGCTTCTTCTGTTTCTACTCTATTTAATCCCTTATATGTATATAATTTACCTATTTTTAAGTTTTGAACACTACCATCTTTTTTACATATCGCAATAGTTTCTCCATTGTGAATAGTTCCTCTTTCTATTCTACCTATTGCAATTCTTCCAGTATATTCATCAAAATCTATATTACTAACTAAAAGTTGTAATGGCTCATCTTTTGATCCTTTTGGCTCTGGAACAGTCTCAACTATTGTATCAAAAAGTGGTTTCATATCTACATTTTCATCATCTAGTGATAATTTTGCAAACCCATTCTTACCAGATGCATAAACAACTTTAAAGTCTAGTTGTTCATCTGATGCATCTAAATCCATAAATAATTCAAGTATTTCATCTTCTACTTCTTTTGGTCTTGCTCCAGGTCTATCTATCTTATTTATAACTACAATTGGTACAAGATTTAAAGCTAAAGCTTTAGATAATACAAATCTTGTTTGTGGCATTGGTCCATCAAATGCATCAACAAGTAATATAACGCCATCTACCATCTTAAGAACACGTTCAACTTCTCCTCCAAAATCAGCATGTCCTGGTGTATCAACAATATTTATTTTAATTCCGTTATACTCTATTGCTGTATTTTTTGAAAGAATTGTTATTCCTCTTTCTCTTTCAAGATCATTTGAATCCATTACTCTTTCTGCTACTTGCTCATTTTGTCTAAATGTACCACTCTGTCTAAGCATAGCGTCAACAAGTGTTGTTTTTCCATGGTCAACGTGAGCAATTATTGCAACATTTCTTAAATTTTTCATTATATATTCTTCCTTTCGTAAAAAAATAATTAAAATAACCTAAAGATAAAATCTTAGGTTACTTATTCACGGCCATTAAATAAAATAGTCTATAATATTATACAATATTTTAAGATAATTGTCAATTTTTATATAATATTTTAGTTGAATATTTAAATTTAATAATATATATCTTCTATATTTATATTATAGTAGCTTTCAACTTGTTTTATAATCTCATTTTTTAAATAATCATCTTCATATATACTATCAAACTTTGACCTTACTGAAAATGGAAAAAGCTCATTTATACTTTCTTGATAATCTCTTCCATCTTTTGGAACCTCATATCCTATATACTCCTCACCTTTAAACGTAAATTTATATGGCATAGAAGAACCTTCATACATTTCCACTCTTCCTTCTTCATTTACAAAGAAGCTCTCGGTTTGTATCCAACAATAAATATATGTGTTATCCTTCTCTTTATCATATCCAAATCTCTTCATACTTAAAAAAACCTTATAATTATTTAGTTGTTCTTGTTCACTTTCTAGCATTATACTTTCAATTTTTGAGTATAGTAAATATTCCTCATTTTGACTAAGTTTAGGGCTAAAAATATATACAAATAATATAACCAAGACTAAAATAACTGTCGCGCATATTCCTATATAAATCTTTTTATTCATAAATTTCTCCTAATCTTTAGTAAACAATTTTTTCATAATCTCATAAGACTCAAGTAATTTATCCTTATCCTCTTGAGGTAAACTAGTCCACTTATTTTTATATCTTTTATTTAATATATCATTTAGTTCTGTAATAACAAGTCTTCCGCTCCTAGTTAAAGAAACATCTACAACACGTTCATCAAACTTTTTTCTCATTCTAAGAGTATAACCCTTTTGCTCAAGTCTTTTACACTGAGCAGACATATTTCCTGTATCCATACTCATTTTTTCACTTAAATCTCCAATAGTCTGTGCTCCGTCTTCAAACAATACTGCTAAAATTTGATACTGTAAATATGTAATTTTATGCTTATAGCAATAAGGTCTTAACTCTTCTTGTATTGCACTATCTATATCTCTATTATACTTATCTACTAAATTTTTATATGTTATAAAATTCATAAAATTCCTCCTAAATAAAATAACTTACATTTTTTATCGAATTATATTTGTACTTCACATATTATATAACATACATTCAAATTAGTCAAGAAAAAAACACTGAATTTTCAGTGTTTTATTTTTCAATATTTATATATCTTAGTACATAAAATAAATTCAAATTATAATAATTTGGATAATCAAACTTAAATGCACTATTATATTCTCTACTTATATCTTCAAGTTTTCCATTATATTTTTTTCTTTTTAAATATTTTTGTAAAATACTTCTATATACAATTTCTTCTTTATATGAAAAATCACTTATAGGATCAAGTCTTATTTCTATTTCTCCGTTCTTTACGCCTTTAGATATTCTATCATATGATTTTTTTATCTGTGATATTATTTTCTCTTTTCGTTTATATTCATTAAAATCATCAATATCATATTCTAGCAAATATTCAATTATAGTTTTTCTATCTTCTCTTTTTTGTACATCTATAAATTTATATTCTTCTATATGCTCACTTGTTCTATTTTTTACTCTCTTTGCCTCAGTAATGCAAAATGAATAAAATAGGCTCTTTAAAACAACAAGTTGTTCATAGTAGTCTAGGGCTTTATCTAGGTATACTCTTACTGTCTTTTTGGTAAAATCAACAATTACCTCTCCTTTCATAATAATATTATTGTTCTTTAATGTTATGTCAAAAGATGCAGGTTTGCTTGAAACAGCAAAATTTTTAATTTTTGAAATTTTAACTTTGATCATACGCAATCCTCCCTTTTTTTACTTACATCCAAAAATAAAATTATTTATTTTTTTACAATTTTTCTAAGTTGTTCAAGAATTATATAACTTTTATGTAAAATTGTCAACAAAAAATAACACAAACCCAAAAGTTTGTGTTATTTAGAAATATACATTACCTGTTTATTATCAAAATTTATTTTACAGTTATATTTTGTATATCTACGTAAATAAATAGATAAAATTTTAAAATAGTATTTTCTTTCTAGTGAAGTTAAATGCTTAACTGACTGCAAGCAAAAATAATTAATTCCGCTTTTTTTATTTTGCTCTATTAACTCTAAAGATAACTTAACATTAGCTAAAATCCTATAATTTTTTTTATTAAATCTAAAAACACTTAAGTTATAATCAAACAATTGCTTTATTATAGTATTTTCTTTTTTAAAATCATCACTATTATTAATATCTACAAAGTCAAATGTTTCAATACAAAACGGAAATTCATATCCAAATAATGCATCTAAAAGAGACTCCTTTACATCAAAAAACATAATAATTTCACTAAAAATAATAAATCTTTCAATATTGGTTAATTCATGTTTAAAATCTACCATTAATACTTTATTAGCAAAGTCAAATTTAATTGTACCGCCTAAATGGATAATTCTTAAACTTAATATTTAAATTTATAGTTCCAAAACTATAAAAACTATCCATAATTTCTTGATAAACTTCTTCATCCATATTAAAACTCCTTTCAAACATAATATTAATTTGTTAATTTTTAAAAATATTATGTAATTTATTATATCATTTAGAGCTATTATTGTCAATAAAAAAGCACTATAATAAATCTATAGTGCTTACTTATCATCTAATTCATATATTTTATCTAGTATCATATTTGATACTTTTTGTAACTCTTCTTTATTATCATGTATATCTTCTGGAATTTTAATAGGCTCTCCAAATTTTACAACAACCTTTGAAAACAATCTTGGGTTTTTAGTAATATGAACTGGAATAACAGGAACACCCGCTTTTGATGCAATAAATGCTGGACCAACCTTTGCTCTTCCTCTTTCCTTATCTTTTTTTATTCTAGTTCCTTCAATAAATACTAGTAATTTTGCATTATCATTTTTTTCAATTACATTAATTGAGTGTATAAGACTACTTGCATCTTTTTGACCACGTTTAATTGGAAAAACATTATACGCTTTAAGCAATGCTCCCAATAATTTGTTTTTAAAAAGTTCTGCTTTTGCCATAATCCACATATCTTTAGACTTAAAATATACCCAAAATGGATCAAATATAGTAGAATGATTTGGACAAACAACACATTTTCCCGCATTATCTATATTTTCTAATCCCAAATATTTTACTCTAAATAACAAGTGAGAAAATAGAAACTTTATTAATCCTAAAAAACCCTTCTTAAGCATCTAAATCCACCTTCTCTCTTATTTTTCCTACAACTATATTTTCAACCTCTTCTAAAGTATAATTAGTTGTATCTAGTTCAAAAGCATCATCTGCTTTTTTTAGTGGTGCAACACTACTTGACTTATCATTTTCATCTCTGAAAATAACGTTTTTAAGTATTTCTTCATATGATATATCTATTCCTTTTTCTTTATTTTGTTCGTATCTTCTTTTTGCTCTTTCTTCTGCTGATGCAGTAAGATAAATTTTAACTTGTGCACCAGGAAAAACATTTGTACCTATATCTCTTCCTTCCATCACAATGTTTTTTCCTCTAGCAAGTTTTCTTTGAAGATTAACCATTTTTTCTCTTACTACTGGTATATGTGAAACTTGTGAGACCAAATCATTTACTTGTTTTTCTCTTATCTGCTTAGTTACATCAACACCATTAAGATAAAATTTATCCTCACCATCTATATTTTCCATATCAATCTTTATATTATCTAAAATATTATTTATTTTATCTATTTCATCAAGTGACACATTATCCCATATCATATTAAGTGTAACACATCTATACATCGCACCCGTATCCATATATACTATCTTATATTTTTTTGCAATATTTTTTGCAAGTGTAGATTTACCCGTTCCCGCTTCTCCATCTATTGCAATAACGTAATTTTTGCACATATTTTCCATGTTTTTTGCCTCTTCTCTTTATTTTTAACTAGAAATATGTTATCATATATCCAAAGATTTGTAAAGAAAAAATTTATGAAAGGGTCGTGATTTAATTGAATGGTGATTTGGAACTTTTTGATAATAAAATCATAATATTATATATACTTGAAAAAAACTCTAAGCCGCTTACAATAGAACAAATTGCCAAGTTTTGTGAAGACTTTGAAGACATTACTTACTTTGACATATGTTCATATGTTCAAGAATTAAAAAGCAATAAATATATAGATGAAAGTTTTTCTGAGTCGGGTAACTTAGTATATAGTATAACCAGTTCGGGTCTTTCGACCCTACAAGAATTATTAGAATTAATACCAGGAGTTAACCTACATAATATAAAAAAAATAATAAATAAAAATATTGTAAAAATTAAAACCGACTTTTCCATAGATAATGTTGTAATACCAGTAAAAGATGATGAATTTAAAGTTACTTGTTATATTAAAGAAGGTAATGATGAACTTGTAAGTATTACAATGTATGCAACAAATAAAGATCAAGCTAGAAATATAACTAAAAATTGGAACAGCAATGCTGAAGAAATATATGAAAAACTTCTAGAAATGATGACAAAAGAAGTTTCAGATAGTGAGTAATACTTGAATTTATTTATGTTTTATCATATAATTTAGATGTTATTAAAGGAGTGAATATATATGTTAGATATAAAATATATAAGAGAAAATAGTGATATAGTAAAAGAAGCTGCAAAAAACAAACTTATTAATGTTGATATTGACAGACTTCTTGAAGTTGATGAAAAACTACGTAAATTAAACCAAGAAGCTGATAAAATAAAAGAAGAAAGAAATAGTATCTCTTCTTCTATACCAAAATTATCAGATGAAGAAAAAAAAGAAGCAATTGCACATGTAAAAGATTTAAAAGAACAAATAGCTAAGTATGATGATGAGATTGCACCATTAAAAGAAGAATTTGATGCACTTATGTATGAAGTTCCTGGTGTTCCACTTCCTGAAGTTCCAATTGGAGAAACAGATGAAGATAATGTTTTATTTAAAACTGTTGGTGAAATACCTACTTTTGATTTTGAAATAAAAGATCATGTAGACCTTGCAGAAGCGTTAGATATAGTAGATATTCCAAGAGGAGTTAAAGTTGCTGGATCTAGATCATATTTTCTAAAAAATGAAGGACTACTTCTTGAAATGGCACTATCTAGATATGTAATAGATAAATTAGTAAAAAAAGGATTTACACCTATGGGAGTACCTACTTTGGTTAAAGAAGAGCCAATGTATGGAACAAGTTATTTTCCAAGTGGACGTGATCAATCTTATGCTGTAACTGAAGATAACTTATATTTAGTTGGTACAGCAGAAGTATCATTAGTTTCATATCATAGTGGAGAAACTTTTGAAAGTGTAAATGAGCTTCCAAAATTGTATTGTGGTCTATCTTCTTGCTATAGACGTGAAGCCGGAACTTATGGAAAAGATACAAGAGGACTATACAGAGTTCATCAATTTACTAAAGTAGAACAAGTTATACTTTGTAAAGCTGATTTTGATGAGCAATATAAATTACATGATTTCTTATTAAATAATGCAGAAGAAATTATGCAAGAATTAAAAATTCCATATAGAGTTGTAAAAGTATGTACTGGTGATATGGGTGTTGGTCAAGTTAGAAAGCACGATATTGAAGCTTGGATGCCTAGCCGTGGAAAATATAGTGAAACACATTCTTGTTCTTCATTTAATGATTTCCAAGCAAGAAGAAGTAATATAAAATATAAAGATGAAGATGGAACAACAAAATATTGTTTCTCACTTAATAATACTGCTATTGCTTCACCTAGAATATTAATACCACTTCTTGAACTTAACCAAAATCCTGATGGTTCTGTTAATATTCCTGAAGTGTTAGTTCCTTATATGGGTGGTATGACAAAAATTATGCCAAAAAAATAATAATTATAAGAAGTGATTAAATCACTTCTTTTTTATTATAAAAAAATCCTTGAAATTACTTCAAGGATCTTATCAATATAATTTATATTTGGATACTTCAGGATGTTTCTTAGTATAATTTACCGCCTTTTCCGTTACTTTATATACTATTTCAAAATCATATTCTTTTAGGTATTTTATTTTAAATGAAACTTTAAATCCATCTTTATCTTCAAATACTAAAAATGAATTTCCATTATTATAGTAAAATTCATCTTTTAGTTCTGATAGATCAAGACCGTCATATGGATCATCAACAGCTACACCATCAAAAAACAAAATAAATTTTTCTTCTAATGCTATGTCAAAAAGCTGCTTTATTCTTTTTTGGTTTGCCTCTTTATCTTTACAAGCATCCAAACTCAAATCATATCTTTTAACATTTACATCCAATTCTAGGAATTCTTTTAAAGTATTTTTGCTCATAAAAAAACACTCCTTTCTGACCAACATAGAAAATTATCATGTTGAAACCATTATATTATTAAATACATATTGTAATATTTTGTGCTATGAAAGCATTATATCATAGTTAAATACTAGTGTCAATCAAAAAAACTCATCATAATTTTACAAATACTAAAAAATATGTTATTATATTACTTAATTAAGAAAGGAATTATAACTATGCTAAAAAATGTTAAGTTTGAAACATCAGTTTATGACTATAAAAAACTACTTAAAACAGATAAAACTCAAATTGTACTAGTAGGAAAATCAAATGTAGGTAAATCTTCATTTATTAACGCAATATCTAATCAAAAAAAACTTGCTAAAGTTGGTCAAACTCCTGGAAAGACTAGAAGTATAAATTATTACAATGTGAATAATGAATTTTATATAGTTGATTTACCAGGCTATGGATATTCAACTATGTCTGAGGTAGAAAAAATAAAAATAAATAGACTAATTGATACTTATATTAGTAAAACACCACAAATAAAACATATTTATTTCTTAGTTGATATACGTAATAATCCTTCTGAAAATGACAGACAAATGTATGAGTGGCTACTAAGTAAAAATATACCTTTTAGTATAATTGCAACAAAAGCAGATAAAATAGCAAAGACTAAAATTGAAGATTATATGAAAAATATATCAAAACAATTATTTGCCAAAGAAGAAATTATACCGTTTTCAAGTGATAAAAAAATTAATATAGACATAGTTTGTAATGAAATATTAAATATAATAGAAAATAATATATAAGAAAATGTAAATTTATAATATAAACTAAAACAGCAAGAATATTATCTTGCTGTTTTATCATTCCATTTTACTCCCATTAATCTAGAAAACATCTTTCCTTTAGAATCTAAATAGTATTTTACTACCCTAATAGTATAATTTGGTGCAATGAGAGCCTCACACTCTTTTACATTCATATACTTTAAAATATTTAAATTTTCTATTCTATCTAAAGAATTAGATAAATATTTTGTAGCATATTTTAAACTTGCTATTTCTAAAATTTTAAGATACTTTTTAATAATCTCTTACATTTTTTCATTATCACTATCACAATTATTTTTTATAATTATTTTTCCGCTTTTATATTTTTTTAGTAAATAATACACATTTTTATTTCCATCATTAGAAATTAAATAGATCAAATATTGTTCAATAACATAATTATTCATATTTCTCCTCCAATTATAATTAAATTGCATTATAAAAATATTTGCAATATAATTATAACATTTTTTTATATTATTGTAAACTAACATTGTTCTATTTAATTATATGTACATTTTTTCCTTTAATTTTACTATTTAAAAACGTACTAGTGATTTCACCTACGTATTCTTTTGGAACTTCGACAATACTATCTTCTTCATTTATCTGAATTAATCCTATTTTTTCAGATTTTATACCAGTTAAGCTTTCAATAGCTCCAACTATATCTTTTGCTTTTATTCCATCTTTTTTTCCTAAGCTAAAAGTAATTATATATAAACCTCTTTTAGATACCGGATATTTAATTTCATCATCTTCTATATTTTTTTCTAAAGGTACATCTTCGTATATCATTTTTGTTTTAGTATATTCCTCTAGTTCTCTGATTCTATCTTTTTGCTTTCCTACATACAGTGTATACGCTACTCCACTTCTTCCTTTTCTTGCTGTTCTTCCAACTCTATGTACATAATATTCATTTTCAAAAGGAATATCATAGTTTATAACAAGCTCTAAATCCTCTATATCAATACCTCTAGCAAGAACATCAGTTACAACTATAGTATCAAGTTTTCCTTGTTTTAATCTTTTTAAGATCTTCTCTCTTTCTTTCTGATAAATATCACTATTTAACATTTCTAGCTTTACTTTTTTAGATAATAGGAATCTATATACATCTTCTGTTTTCTTCTTAGTATTACAAAAAATGATACTATTTTTGGCTTTTTCTTTTTTTAAAATTCTAAAAACACATTCATTTTTCATTTTTTCTTTTACATCAATTGCAATTTGTCTTATACTATCTACTAATAAACTATCATTATCTTTACATTCAATATAAATCGAATTTTTAATATTTTTATTTACAATATCCTTTACTCTACTATCTATAGTAGCTGAAAAAAGTAATTTTTGAGTATTCTTATTGATATTTTTTAATATATTCTCTATCTCTTTGTAAAAACCCATACTAAGCATCTCATCTGCTTCATCTAATACTAATGTTGTAACATTTTGTAATTTAAGTATTTTTTTAGAAATTAAATCTAAAGCTCTACCTAGTGTCGCAACAACTATATTTACCCCTCTTCTTAAGCTTATAGCCTGAGGTTTCAATTCTTGTCCTCCATATATAGCTATCGAATTTATTCCCTGCATATACTTGCAAAACTTTCTTGTTTCTTGAACTATTTGTATAGCAAGTTCTCTTGTAGGAGTAATAATCAATGCCTGTGTTACTTTATTAAATACATCTATATTATTTATAATTGGTAACATAAATGCTGCAGTTTTGCCAGATCCTGTACTTGCCATTGCAACTACATTCTTTCTGGCTAATATTAAATCTAATGTCTTCTCCTGTATTTTCGTTTGCTCAATATACCCTAACTCATCAATTGCCTTTTTTATATTATTATTTAATTTTGTTTCTTTATATTTCATAATACCTATTTCCTTTTTCGCTTGATTATACCATAACTTAACTAATTATTCAATAAAAAAGGAGACCAAGAATATTCTTGGTCCAAAGGTTTATATATGAAAAAATAATTGTTGTTGTCTTATTTATTACACTAATATAATACCAACAAATTATGTTAGATTTATGATTATTTTTTGTATTTTAATAGAAAATGGAAACGGAGGACTAACGTCCTCCTTAGGTTTATATATGAAAAATTATATCTATATAATACAGCCTGATTGTGATAATTTTATGATTATTTTTTGTTACTTGAGTAAAAAGTTCTAATAGTATATAAAAATAATATACTTGTATTGAGGTGATTTTATGAGTAATATTTCTGGAAGTGGTGTCGCTCTTGTTACTCCATTTGATTTAAATAACAAAATTAACTACGAAAAAGTAAATGAACTTATAGATTTCCATATAAAAAATAATACTGATTTTATTGTTATATGTGGAACAACTGGGGAATCTTCTACTCTTTCTGATGAAGAAAAAAAAGAATTAATTTCCTTTGCTGTAAAAAAATGTAAAGGAAAAATCCCTATAATTGCAGGAACCGGTTCAAATAATACGCAAAAAACAATAGAATTAAGTATATATGCAAAAGAAGTCGGTGTAGATGGAATTCTTGTTGTAACACCATATTATAACAAATGTAATCAAGAAGGTCTTTATAGGCACTATGAAAAGATTGCCAAAGAAGTATATCCTCTTGAAATAACATTATATAACGTTCCTTCAAGGACTGGGATTGATATATCTTTATCTACTATTGAAAAGCTTTCTAAAATAGAAAATATAGTTGCAATAAAAGAAGCAAATCCATCACTCGAAAAAATAGCTCAAATAATAAAAAATACAAAAAGAAACAATTTTAAAGTATTCTCAGGTAACGATAATTTAACTTATCCTATTTTATCTTTAGGGGGTGCCGGTGTTATATCTGTTTGCGCTAATGTAATTCCAAGTCAAATGAATTTAATTTGCAAAAATAAAGATTTAGATTTATTTTATAAATATTTAGATTTGATGAACGATTTGTTTATAGATGTAAATCCAATTATGATAAAAGAAGCATTGAACTATCTAGGATTTAATGTTGGAAACGTAAGACTTCCTTTATATAATACCTCTAAAGAAAAACTAGAACAACTAGTAAAAACAATAGACAAGGCTATTTAACCTTGTCTTATAATACATTATCTATTCTAAGTTTTTGTCTTCTTACAGTGTGATCTAAATTATTTTTAATTTTTTCTATTGCTACAAAACACTCCTCTTTATTTTCATAACTTACATATTCTTTTAATTCAACCATTGCCTCATCTATATCATCTATTTCCTCATGTATAATAAACATATTCCATGTATTTTTTAATTCTTGCCATGTATTCCAAGATTTATCTACTTGTTCTTTTGCAAGTAGATAATTATCATTATATATTGCATTTTTTATATAGTCCATATCTGATGACAAATATATAGAGCTCTTTTCTAAATATTTTATCTCAAAAATACCTCCTACTACTAATATAATAATACATATTATCATAATAACAACCTGTTTCATACTACACCTCTTTTTCTTTTAATTGGTAAGTAAATTTATAGTTAGAGTCCATTTGCCCTACTAGAATATCTTCTATTTTAACTTTTTTAGCTTTTACTAGTCTTTCTACTTCCCCTTTACTTATTCCAATAAGCTCCATATTGCTTTCTGATAACTTTCCATCTTCAATAATATTTACTGGAATAGTTTCAATATTTTTATCATTAGTAATAACGCTTAAATTTCCATTTGTCTCTATAATTGCATATTTAACATCAGATATCGAAAAAACATCTTTTTCATGAAGTTGAGACATTAAATCTGACACAGTATATTTTTGACTATTAAATTCTTTTTCAACTATTTTTCCATCTTTAATAATAAGGACTGGTTTACCACATACTATATCTTGAACTTTATTACTTGAATGATTAAGAAGTAAAAAAATCAAATATGCAAGTAAAAGTGTGATTATAGGAACAATACCGTCAAGTAGTGATAGACCTCTTGAAGACATAGGAGCAGAAGCTAAATCTGAAATTACAATAATTATAGCAAGTTCAAAAGGCTGAACCTTTGACAACTCTTTTTTTCCCATAAGTCTTATTACTAAAAAAACAACGCAATATAATATAAGAGCTCTAAAAAAAACAATTAACATTTTTATCACCTATTTATATTTTTTCATATTTATTAAATATTATACAAATAATATAACTAATTAGAGGTGAACTTATGTCAAAAAGATTTAAACAAAATATAATAAGATTTATCTTATCTTTAAGTATTTTTATTTTTACAGTTTTTTTAACACCTAACTTTAATATAGCAAATATTTATATATTATTTATATCTGCTTTTTTTGTTATACTACTTGATTATCTAGTATCAACAATTACAGGAATTCATGACTATCCATTAGGAAGAGGTGTTGTTGGATTTTTTAGTTGTATAGTAATTTTATATTCAACCCAATTTTTTATTTCTGGATATTATATATCAATAATATCTAGTATAGTTGCTGCACTTATTTATTCATCTGTAGACTATGTATTAGATAATACAAAAATGGAATAGAAATTAATTCTATTCCATTTTTTATTCTTAGTGTAAAACAATTTCAATTGTAAGAAGTTTTTCTATTTCACTATCTGTTACAATACCATCATCATCATCAATTTCTACAGAATATACATATTCATCTGTTATTGGTAAGTAATAATATGTCTGCGTACTTGTATAACTATAGCTTCCTGTTCCATAAGTATAAGTAAATACTTTTTTATAATATGTATTACCACCAATTTCTACTTCTTCTCTATCTGTAACTTTAACATCACGATATCCATCTTCTTCTGTATAATACTCAGACAAAGATGTAATACTTTCTTCATATTCTTCTAATGTATCCCAATTAACATCAACATCAACATATGCTGTGCTTTTAGTATTATGTTGTTTAGAAAAACTTTGATAAGAAAGTCCTGCATATTCTTCTTCTAATGAATTTGGAACATTAAATATTACTGTATCATCATCATATGATTGTACAAAACTTTGCCCTTGTTTTAGTGTAATTCCTGCTGGAACATCTCTGTCGTCAGTATAATCTGATCCAGTTCCTAAAGTATCTTCTACATCAATTCCATATGCTGACAAAACTTCATATAATTTAGAGTTTTGATAATTTTCTGATATTTTTTCCATATCTTCTTGTGTCATTTCTTCATAAGCAACAGAATTTGCTGTATCCATTAATTCTATTCCTTTATTGTATTCTGCTGTAGCTAATATTTTAAAATCAATTGTACCAGCATCAGGAATATTTATTGAAACAAGCATATCTTTCTCAGTATCTGTTGATTTATTAACAGTAACTTTTGCGTTAAGAACATCTTGTGTTGTTCCGTAATTTGTAGCTTTTAGATTTAATTCATATACATTCTTTTCTGTATTTATAACTTCAAAAATCATTTCTGTTGAAGAATCTTCAATAACAACAGCTACTCCAACAAATTTATTAGTAAGACCTGATGTATAATAATGAACTGCTATTGTTCCATCTACATAAGATAACTCATCTAAAGAACCAATTAAAGTATCTAAACTTGCTATTACTTCATCTTTATTTGCATATAAATCTAAAAACTCATTGTCTAATTTCAAACTATTTGCAGCATTTTCAAGTACAGTTTGTAACTCTTCTACTGTAAGAGTTAAAGTATTATCTTTAACTTTTTTATCTTTACCGTTTATATTTACTGTTACATTTTCTTTTGTAAACATATCTTCTGTTAAATTATTATTAATTGCATCTGCTATTTTATTTGCAGCTTTCTTCTGAGCTGATTTATCTGCTGATGCAGTTTGATCAAATATTTCATTTAATGTCTCTTTATATTCTTCTGGAACATCAAGTTTAATGTTTTTATCATATAAATTAGACTCACCTATATATACTGTATTATTATTTGCATCAAGCATTGCTTTTGCAGCAAGATAAGAATCAGTATTTTGATCAATACTTAGTCCATATACCATTTGTTTTGCTGGTATATCACATTGCGCATTTAAATTTACCTTTAAACCATTAATAGAATCTTTAAGTTCATCTATTGTTGTAGACATTTCTACTGTACTATTAATCTTTGCACTTGAAGCAGTACTTGCTTCTCCTGTATATAAACTAGATAAAGCTGAATCTATAAAATCTTTATATAGTTTTTCAGGACTCTTTGTTGTAAAAACAAAGACTAAAACAATTACTAATATAATAGCAATAGCTATTATTCCTAATACCAACATAGTTATAACACTATGCCTTTTTTTGTTTTGAGAATTACTATCGTTATTTTTATTATCTTCTTTTTTTACTTCATTAGTTTTTACTTCTTTTATTGTATTTTCTTTTACAACTTCATTTGTTTTTTCTTTTACTACTTCTTTTTCTACCTCTTTAACTTCAGTTACTGGCTCTTGTGCTACTTCTTGCACTTGCTCTTGAGCAGTTTCTTCTTGTTTAATGTTTTCATCTGGAGCCACATTTTCTTGTTCTACATTCTCTTCTTTTTTTACAGGTTCCCCACAAAATGGGCAGAATGCACTAGTATCCTCAATTTCTTGATTACATTTAGAACACTTCATTAAATTTCCTCCTTTTTTCATATATTACTTGTAGTAACTAACATTATAATATAATAAATAGCAAAAAAAGTAAATAGAATAGTTTTTTTTAATAAAAATTATATAATATTATTTCTAATATGTGACATTTTTAGATTTAATCCCTCTTTTTCTAATCTATGTTTTTTTAATATTTTCATGACACAATCTATGTTATTACATACAATATCATACCTTTCACCATATGTATCTTCAATATAATATCCTTTGGACATGCAAGGTGCAAAACACAAAGAGTCTTTATTTCTATTTGCTATAAAAGAACCTAAAATACAATATCTAGATGTCATTGCAGTTATGTAATCATCTACTAATTCAATATTCGCATATTCATACATTCTATTTATTTGCTCATTACTTGCATCAAAAGCTGGTGTAATAATATCAAAACCAATTTCTTTTAATTCTATTGCACTATAACTATTATTAACATTAAAAGAATAATCTGCAATTAAAATAAACTCATACTTTTTCTTTAGTTTTAAAATTAAATCTATATATCTAGTCGTTCCAAGTATAACTACTTTTATTCCTTCTTGCAATAGTTTTTCTAAATTAGCTTTAACATACTTATCTAGATTTCCAATAACAAAATTAGGTATATTAACACCAAGATTATATTTTGAATATTTATGAAGTATCTCATTTTCATTTTTTACATAATCAGCTATTTGAAAATCTATTCTTTCAAGATGGCAATTATACTTTTCAAAATAATATTTTGCGTAGTCTATACTACTATCATATTTATATACTGACAATATATTATTTGGTGCTTCAATTTTTTCTCTTTTTTCTACATTAGATAAATCTAATACATTATGCAATTTATCTTTTATATCTGAAATATCATTTTTTATTTTAAATTTATCTTCTAACTTTAATACAAAATTTCTTCTAATTTCATTTAGTTCGGATACTCTTAAAAATAATCCTTTTTCTATAAACCCTACTATCTTTTCAAACTTAACGCCTGTATCTTGTGTCTTAGAAAAAATACTATATAAATCATCCAAAGTAAGCTCTCTACTTATTGCCTCTTGTGGAAATACATTCGTATTATATGTATACATCTGTCCGTTAACTATCGTACTTAAAGTAACAGGTGAATCTTTTTTTATTGATACATTTAAAGTAAGATTTCTTTGACGTATATTTTTTTGCAAATACTTATTTTGTACATCAAGTTTTAATTTATATTTAGATGTTTTATACACTCTATCTCCATTTAATATATAATCCTCTTTAATATCTCCTAAATAAACAATATCTCCTTTTTTACATTCTCTATTTAAAAGCTTCATATTACTATCTTTAATACAAGTTACTATTGTAGAAGCTACACCTTTTTTAGAATGAACCTCTATTCCATCATGAAGGTCTATATCCTCTTCAAGTTGTATTTTTATATAACTACCTTTTTTAGATAAAACTTCACCTAAATACATTCCAGTATTTTTTGGCGAAAACTCAGTTATACTATCTTTATACTCTATACCATTTAAATATCCATAACTTTTTCCACTCCTATTAAACATTTGAAGTAAATTTTTTTCATCCTGATAGTCAATATCTATTTTTTTCTCTTTTAAATATTTATCTATATACTTTCTATATGTACTCACAACTAATGCTACATATTCTGGAATTTTATTTCTTCCTTCAATTTTTAAAGAAGTAATATTACTGTCAATAATTTTATCTAATAAGTCTAATCCATATATATCTTTTTTGCTTAATATATATGTTCTTGGAGACAACTTATCATTATTTTTATATAAAGTATATCTCATTCTACAAGGTTGAGCACATGCTCCCCTATTTGCGCTTCTTGTTCCAATTGCAAGACTTAATAAACACTGTCCAGATACACTAACACATAAAGCACCATGAATAAAAGCTTCTATTTCAACATCTGTATTATCTGCAATATATTTAATTTCCTCTAAGCTTAGTTCTCTTGCAAGTACAACTCTTTTAAATCCAAGAGACTTTAAAAAATTAACTTGTTCTAGTGAATATGCACTCATCTGAGTACTAGCATGCATATGTAAATTAGGCATAAGTTTATGTATAATATTTGCAAGTCCTATATCTTGTAATATAACAGCATCAAGTCCTGCTTCATAAAGCTTAACAAGCATATCTAAGGCCTCTTTTATTTCATCATCTTGTAAAAGAGTGTTTAAGGTCAAATATACTTTTACTCCTCTTATATGTGCATAATCTATACATTCTATATAAGATTTTAAAGTAAAGTTTTTAGCCATAACTCGTGCATTATGTTTTCCCAGTCCCATATAAACAGCATCTGCTCCTGCATTTACAGCAGCTCTAAAGCTCTCCTCATTTCCAGCAGGAGCAAGTAATTCTAAATTTTTATTCATAAAACTCTCCTTACTTTCATTTTATATTATAAATTATATCATTTTACAAAAATTGTGTAAAGAAAAAAGTGTGGTAATTATACTTACCACACTATGTTCATAGTTTAATTTTTTAAATTTTTTTGTCTTACAATTTCATACATACTTATGGCTGCAGAAACAGAAGCATTAAGCGATTCTATATGTCCTACCATAGGTATTTTTACTACAAAATCACAATTTTGTAAAACAAGTTTTGATATTCCAGAGCCTTCATTTCCAATTACAAGACCAATAGGTCCTGTTAAATCAGTTTTATAAATATCTGATGCTCCATCCATATCAAGGCCATAAATCCATAGTCCCTGTTTTTTTAAATATTTTATACTCTCAGTTATATTAGTAACTCTTGCAATTTTTACGTAATTACAAGCTCCCGCTGCAACTTTTTCAACCGTTTCTGTTACTTGTGCGGCATTTCTTTTTTGAATAATTACCCCGTGTGCACCTAGGCATTCTGCACTTCTTACTATTGCACCTAAATTCTGTGGATCTTCGATTTTATCTAATATGATTACAAAAGGGGATTCTTTTCTATTATTAGCTTCTTCTAAAATATCATCTACAGTATAATAATTATAGTCTGTAACAGAAGCTACAATGCCTTGTGAATTTTTTAACTTTTCATTTTCCAATGTAATCATTCTATCTAATTTTGTTTTATCTGCCTCAACAACAACAATTTTTTTGTCCTTTGCTTTTTGTATAACTTGGTATACTTCTTTATTTCCTTTTTGTGCATATATTTTATTAATTGTCTTACCAGAAACTATTGCTTCAGTAACTGGATTTATACCATAAATTAAACTCATTTACTTATTTCTCCTTTTGCTATTTTATTTTCCATATTTGTATACATCTACTATAAGTGCTGCATCATTTGCATTAAGAACCCCATCATTATTCATATCACCTATTTGTATATCTTC